>NZ_JBFAGB010000015.1:0-197174 GCF_040639875.1 Actinomadura sp. NPDC023710 | reverse complement strand
GGCCGGCCAGATCGTGATCGTGGGCACCGAGGGCTTCGACCCCGACAACCCCGACACCACCGAGAACGCCAAGTTCACCTTCAAGGGCGTTCCGAAGCCGTCGACCGTCCCCGACAGCCCGCCGCCCGTCGAGGGCGCGGTCAACTTCAACAAGGACTGACGTCCCGCGCGCAAAGGCCCGCGACCGGTCATCCGGCGGCGGGCCTTTCGCATGTCCGCGCTCCTCCCGGGCAGCAACCCCTCACATGATCGACTGCCGTCGGGAGCCGCCATGAGCCGTCTGACCCTGTCCGCCCCCGTCCTCGACGCCCCCGATCCGCACGCGCTGGCGGACTTCTACCGGCGCCTGCTCGGCTGGACGGTCGTGCAGGACGAGCCCGACTGGGTGAAGCTGCGTCCCCCCGGCGGCGGCACCGGCCTGTCGTTCCAGACGGAGCCGCTCTACCGACCCCCCACATGGCCCGCTGCCGAGGGCGCCCAACTGCAGATGGCCCACCTGGACTTCGAGGTGGACGATCTGGACGCCGCCGCGAAGCACGCCGAGGCCATGGGCGCCGTCCTGGCCGACTTCCAGCCGGAGGACGACGTCCGGGTCTTCCTGGACCCTGTGGGCCACCCGTTCTGCCTCTTCCTGGCCGAGCCGGAGACCCCGATCGGGTAATCCACCGGCGTCGGCATCGCCGCTGCGGGTTCGCCGCGCACCACCGGTTCGCCGCGCACCACTGTGCGGCTCTGCGTGATCGGGTTGGGGAGGGCGGGCCGAGGTCAGGAGGGGCTGGAGCGAGGGGGTGGGGCGGTGAGCCAGGTTCCTATTGCTTCATGGAGGGTCTTCTTGGTCTGGGGTGAGGCGAAGGAGGCGGTCACGGCGGCGTGGGCCAGCTCGGCCAGCGTGGGGTCGTCGTAGGCGAAGGCCGCGCGGACGTGGGCGTACTCGGTGGCGAGAGGGGTGTCGATCAGGGCGGGGATGTCGGTGTTGAGGGTGACCAGCAGGCCGGCCTCGCGGAGGCGGGGGAGGGGGTGCGCGTCCAGGGACGGGACGAAGCCCAGGGCGACGTTGGAGGACGGGCAGACCTCCAGGGGGATTCCGCGTTCGCGGACCTCGGCCACCAGGTCGGGGTCGTCCAGGATCCGGATGCCGTGGCCCAGGCGCTCGGTGCGGCCGGAGCCGAGCGCCTGCCGGATGCTGGCCGGGCCCTCGCCCTCGCCCGCGTGGTGGACGACGTGGAGTCCGGCGTCGTGGGCCGCGGCGAAGACCTCGGTGAACGGGTCGCCGGGGTGGGCCTCGTCGCCGGCGAGGCCGACGGCGACCACGCGGTCGTGGCGGCGGGCCAGGTCAAGCGTCCGCCAGGCGCGCTCGACGGAGCGGCGGCGGGAGTGGTCGAGTATCAGGCGGCACTCGATGCCGAAGGCCTCCTGGCCCGCCTCAAGACCCTCCAGGACGGCCGCCAGGGGCATGCCGAGGTCGTCGAGGCGCTCGCCGTGGGCGGCGGCGGTGAACGAGACCTCGGCGTACCGGACGCCCTGGGCCGCCTCGTCCTCGCAGAACTCGTAGGCGACGCGGCGGAAGTCACCGGGCCGCCGCAGGCAGGCGCGGACGAGGTCGTTCTGCGCGAAGAAGGAGGCGAAGTCGCCGAACGCGCCGACGTCGTCGGGGACCCGCACGCCGTTGGCGGCGCCGATCTCGCGGAGAGTGGCGCGGCGAACGGTGCTCTCGAGGTGGACGTGCAGGTGGGCTTTGGGCAGGGTCAGCAGATCACGCACTGGCGTACGGTACGAGTCCGGGACCTGGGCTGACGAACGAATATTCGTTGACCGGCATGGGGGGAACGGCCCATGATCGTCCGGATGCGCGGTCCAGGGCGTGGTGCCGGGTCACCTGGTGAGGTCACGGCGGTCGAGCGGCTGCGCTTCTCTGGACGAGATCGAGGGAGTTCCCGTATTGCTACGGATCCACCGGATAGAGGACGGGCAGCGCATCGAGGGGGTCGCACGGCCCGTCTTCATCCACAACTTCACGTACCACCTCACGAACCTCCTGGTGTTCGCGGACGGCGCGATCAGCTGCTGGGAGTGGGTCGACCTGGAGGGACTCCGGGAGAAGCTCGAATGCGGCTGGGTGGTGACGGAGGTACCCGACGG
This sequence comes from Actinomadura sp. NPDC023710, assembly GCF_040639875.1. Classification (NCBI taxonomy): domain Bacteria; kingdom Bacillati; phylum Actinomycetota; class Actinomycetes; order Streptosporangiales; family Thermomonosporaceae; genus Actinomadura; species Actinomadura sp. NPDC023710. The sequence continues at coordinate 195,035 of NZ_JBFAGB010000015.1, read as the reverse complement.
CGGTGAGGTCAGCGCGTTCGAGCTGGGCCGGTGGAAGGCCGCCGAGCCGGTGTTCGGCCTCACCCCGGAGATGCTGCTGGGGGAGGTGGCCGACGACATCGAGCGGTTGAACGACCGTCCGGACTCCACCGACCGCTGCCTGGCCGTGCTGGACCGATACCTGGAGACGCGGGACGAGGCCGACCGGCTGGCGCTGCGCGAGGCGTACCTGGCGATTCCCGCGCACAAGCGCCACTACTCGCTCGGCGACATGGACAACAAGGACCGCCCGCTGGTCTTCCTGTGCACCGATGTCGGCGAGCGCCCGATCGGCGGCTGGTTCGACGATGGCGTGGTGACCGAGGCGATGCGGGAATGGGCGCTGGACTACTTCGCCGAGGAGGCCCGTGGTCGCGCCGAATACGCGTCGAAGCGGTCGGCGGACGATCCGCGGGAGGCTCCGCGCGGGACGGTTCACCTTGGCGGGCGCGTGTTTCCGCGAGGGTGGCCGGACGACCCGGGAATCGACGCCCTGCAGAACGACTGCCCGGCCCCGATCGAGGCCGGAGGCGTCCTCTACCCGTCGGTCACGCATGCCTACTGGGCCCTGTCCGCTGAGGATCCCCAGGTCCGGGAGCAGATCCGCGCGGCCGAACGCCCCTACGACGCCCAGAAGATCGCAGAGGAGGCGTCCCGCGTCCAGGGATGGCCGCAGGCCAGGACGGCGGTGATGGCCGGACTCCTGCGCGCGAAGTACGCGCAGCATCCCGAGTTGGCGGAGATCCTGCTGGGCACGGGCGACGCCCCGATCGGGTACGGCGGAAGCGAGTCCGACCACTGGATCACGCGCGGTGAGAAGGGCCGCAACTGGGTGGGCCGGCTACTGGAACTCGTCCGTTCTGAGATCCGCGCACAGAGAGCCGGCCTGCTCCCCCTCGGGGAGACGGCGGATGGGCGTTCCGGTCAGCCGGGGAGGGCGTAGCGGCCGTCGTCCAGGGGGTCGACCAGGCCGTCGGCGATGAGGGCGTCCAGGGCGCGTTCGCGCTGGACGGCGTCCGACCAGACGACGTCCAGGGCCGGTTTCTCGACGGGGTCCTCGGCGTCTCGTAGGACGGCCAGGAGGCGGCCTCGGCATTGCCGGTCGGTGCCGGCGTAGGTCTGGCCCTTTCGCGGCGGCCCGTCGTAGGCGGGACGGCCGTTCCGTTGCCACGCGCACCTGTCGATGACGGGGCAGTCGACGCAGCGGGGCGAGCGGGCGGTGCAGACCAGCGCGCCCAGCTCCATGACGGCGACGGCCCAGCGGGCGGCGGTCGGCGGGTCGAGCGGGAGGAGGGTCTCCGCGAGCCTGACCTCGGCCCTGGTCTGCGTCTTCGGCGGGTACTCGACGCCGGAGAGCAGCCGGGCCAGGACGCGGCGGACGTTGGTGTCGAGGACGGCGTGCCGCTGCCGGAACGCGAAGCTGGCGACGGCGGCGGCCGTGTAGGCGCCGATGCCGGGGAGCGCCAGCAGGTCCGCGTGCGAGGTGGGGACGTCGCCGCCGTGCCGTTCGGTGATCGCGCGGGCGGCCGCGTGGAGGCGCAGCGCACGGCGCGGGTAGCCGAGCCGTCCCCACGCGCGGACGGCCTCGCCGGACGGTTCGGCGGCGAGCGCGGCGGGCGTCGGCCAGCGGGTCGTCCAGGCGTCCCAGACGGGCAGGACGCGGGAGACCGGTGTCTGCTGGAGCATGATCTCGCTGACGAGGACGCCCCAGGGGGTCGCGTCCGGCGCCCGCCACGGGAGGTCCCGGGCGTTCGCGTTGTACCAGTCGAGGATCGGTGCGGTGTAGGCGGAGTCGGTGTTCATGGCGCCCTGCCATTGTGGCACGCGGCGGGTCGCCCGCCCTTAACGGTTCCGTGAATGCATACTGCCCGCATGGGGGCGAACACCGAGCGCGACCGCGACGGTTCTGGACTCGATCGATACTGGCGGCGGCGCGTGTGGGCCCTGGCGGGCGTCCTCGGGGCCGTCGGCCTGCTGGCCTGGACATGCCAGGGAGGCTCCGGCGGCGCCGGGAAGGACGAGCCGGGCCGCCCTGCGGGCGCGGCCGAGGGAACGCGCCCCCCGCCGCCGCCGAGCGCGATGCCGACGGTCACCGTCACCACGACGACCACGCCCGCGCCGGAGCAGGCCGACGGCGGCCCCTGCGACCGCGGTGACCTCGTGGTCAACATGTCCGCCGCGAAGAACGTCTACACGGGGTCCGAACGGCCGGAGTTCCGGGTCACGGTCGTCAGCACGGGTGAGGGGACCTGCGCGTTCGACACGGGTTGGCTGGACGTCCGCATCACCTCCGGCGCGGACCGCGTCTGGTCGTCGACCAAGTGCCGCAAGGCAGGCGCGCCCAAGGCGACGCTCCGGCGCGGCATCCCCTACGTCGACGACGTCGTCTGGGACCGCCGGCGCGACTGCAAGGGCGCCGTCCGCGCCCGCCCCGGCACCTACGTGGCCACGCTGAAAGGCGCGAAGGCCAAGAAACAGATCTTCAGCCTCCGCTGATCCGTCCCGCCCGCCGCGCCGTCTGTTCTTCATGGCTTAGATGACGGGTTCTGGTGCGGGTCGTGCTCGGTCGGCCCTCTGGGGAGCCGGGCTAGACGTAGCGTTCCAGGATGGACGACTCGGCCAGGCGGGAGAGGCCCTCGCGGACGCTGCGGGCGCGGGACTCGCCCACGCCCCCGACGGCCTGGAGGTCGTCGATGCTGGCGGCGAGGAGTTTCTGCAGGCCGCCGAAGTGCTCGACGAGGCGTTCGACGACCAGGCTCGGCAGGCGCGGGACCTTGGCGAGCAGCCGGAAGCCCTTGGGGCTGACGGGCAGGTCGAGGGCGTCCGGGCCGGCGAAGCCCATCACCTCGGCGACCGTGGACAGGTCGAGCAGCTCGTTGGCCGACAGGGTGTCCAGGGAGGACAGGATGGCGTCCACGCCGCGGGTGCGGGTGTCGTCGGACGGGTAGTCGCGGACGATCAGCTGCCGGTCGACGTCCACGCCGGAGACCAGCTCGTCGAGCTGGAGGGACAGCAGGCGGCCGTCGGTGCCGAGCTCGACGACGTAGCCCTCGATCTCGTCGGCGATGCGGCGCACCATCTCCAGGCGCTGGACGACGGCGCTGACGTCCCGGACGGTGACGAGGTCCTCGATCTCCAGCGCCGACAGCGTGCCGGACACCTCGTCGAGGCGCAGCTTGTAGCGTTCGAGCGTCGCCAGGGCCTGGTTGGCCTTGGAGAGGATGGCCGCCGAGTCCTCCAGGACGTAGCGGATGCCGTCGAGGTAGAGCGCGATGATGTGCATCGACTGGCTCACCGAGATGACCGGCAGGCCGGTCTGGCGGGCGACGCGCTCCGCGGTGCGGTGGCGGGTCCCCGACTCCTCGGTGGGGAGGGTGGAGTCCGGCACGAGGTGGACGGCGGCGCGGACGATGCGGGTGTGGCTGTCGTCGAGGACGATCGCGCCGTCCATCTTGGCGAGCTCGCGCAGCCGCGTGGCGGAGAACTCGACGTCGAGCTCGAAGCCGCCCGTGCACAGCTCCGCGACGGGCGCGTCGTAGCCGAGCACGATCAGGCCGCCGGTGTGGCCCCGCAGGATGCGCTCCAGTCCGTCCCGGATCTGGGTGCCGGGAGCCACCGCGGCCAGTGTGGCGCGGCGTCGTTCGTCATGACCCTTGTCGTGTGATGGCACCTGGCCCCCGGAGGTCGCTGGACGGCGCCAGTTTACCGAGGCGGGCCGCGCACTGGTTCCTCCCCAGGTCGCAAGCGTGCGTTGTGTGGAGTAATACTCTGGCGGGACGCCTGTCAGGGCGCGGTAAACGCGACCTGCAGCGCCTGCTGGAGGCTGTCGACCTCCATGACCTTCATGCCCTCGTAGCTGCTGAGCTGCGGATCCGCGCGTTTGAGGGGCCCGTCGGCCAGTTCGAGGGAGCCGCGCGGGACGACGGCGTGCTTGAACCCGAGCCGCGCCGCCTCGGCCAGCCGCCGCTGGACGCCGGGCACGACGCGGACCTCACCGGCGAGGCCCACCTCGCCGAGCGCGATGAGGCTGGTGGACAGCGCCTGCTCGACGGTGGAGCCCGCGACGGCGAGGCCGAGGGCCAGGTCGACGGAGGTCTCGGCGAGCCGGACGCCGCCGACCGTCGAGACGTACACGTCCTGCTCGTGCATGGAGATCTTGCAGCGCTGCGCGAGGACGGCGAGGACCATCGCGACGCGGGACGTGTCGAGCCCGGAGGTGGCGCGCCGCGGCGCCGGGAGGTGCGACTTGGCGACGAGCGACTGCACCTCTGCGACGAGGGGGCGGCGCCCTTCGAGCGTGACGGTGACGCAGGTACCGGGGACGGCCTCCTCGCGGCGGGTGAGGAACAGGCCGCTCGGGTCGGGCAGCCCGACGATGCCGACCTCGGACAGGTCGAAGCAGCCGAGCTCGTCGGTGGGGCCGTACCGGTTCTTCACCGCGCGGATCATGCGGAGCCGGGAGTGCCGGTCGCCCTCGAAGTACAGGACGACGTCGACCAGGTGCTCCAGCAGGCGCGGCCCGGCGATCGCGCCCTCCTTGGTGACGTGGCCGACCAGCACGACGGTCATGCCGCGCTCCTTGGCGACCCTGATCAGGTTGGCGGCGACCTCGCGGACCTGGGTGACGCCGCCGGGCGCGCCGTCGGCCTCGGCGGTGCCGATCGTCTGGATGGAGTCGACGACGAGCAGCCCGGGCCCCACCGAGTCGATGTGGCCGAGGATCGCCGACAGCTCCGTCTCGGCCGCCAGGTACAGCCGGTCGGTGATCGCGCCGACGCGGTCGGCGCGCAGCCGGACCTGCTCGGCCGACTCCTCGCCCGTCACGTACAGGACGTTCCCGCCCGCCGGTTCTTCGGCGCCCGCCGGGCCCGCGGCGCCGCGGGACCCCGTCGAGGCGAGGGCGGCGACCTCCAGCAGCAGCGTCGACTTGCCGATGCCGGGCTCGCCCGCCAGCAGCAGGACGGCCCCGGGCACGATGCCGCCGCCGAGGACGCGGTCGAGCTCGTCCAGGCCGGTGGGGCGCGTCTGCGCGGACCGCACGTCGACCTGCCCGATCGGGCGGGCCGGTGAGGTGACCGCCCCCGCCGACACGACCCGGGCCGGGGTCGCCGACGCGGCCTCGGTGACCGTCCCCCATGTCTGGCACTCGCCGCAGCGCCCGACCCACTTGGAGGTCTGCCACCCGCACTCCGAGCACCGGTAGAGGGCCTTGGCCGTCTTCGCCTTCGCCATGTGCGGAAGCGTAGAGCCGCGCACCGACAGTTCTCGTCCCCGCGCGGGGGTCAGCTCTCCTTGCGGGCCCGTTCGATCAGGTCGCCGAGGTGGTCGGACACGATGCTCGGACGTTCGAGCATGGCCATGTGCCCGGCGCCGGGGACGACCTCCAGCCGCCCCGACGGCGCGCAGGAGGCGATCTTCAGGCTGTGCTCGACCGGGGTGAGCATGTCGTTCTCCGCGCCGATGACCAGGGTGTCGGCGCCGCCGAGCGACGCGCACTCGCTGATCACCTCGGTGGTGATCATGGAACGGAAGAAGTCGACGAAGGCGTCCATGCGGGTGTCGGCCATCATCTGCTCGGCGAAGGCGACCGCGGCGGGGCTGGCGTCCGGGCCGAAGGCGACCAGGTCCTCGACGAGGGCGGCGGCGTCGCGGCCGAGGTGGCGGACGCGCTCGACGACCCCGGAGCCGGCGCCGAGCGCGCCGAGGGCGGCGGGCATGAGGCGGTGGGTGGTGCGCGCGATGAGCGCGGGCATGCCGAGCGTGACCTCGCCGAGGCCGCCGGAGGACGTGCACAGCAGCCCGACCGCGAGGATCTTGCGCCCGACCAGGTCGGGGTTCTCGTCGACGTACCGCATGATGGTCATGCCGCCCATCGAGTGGCCGACCAGGACGACGGGCGTCTCGGCGGGCACGGTCGCCTCGATGACGGCGCCGAGGTCGCGGGCCAGGCGGGGGACGGCGTAACCGTCGCGAGCGCCGCCGTCGGAGCGGCCGTGGCCGCGGTGGTCCCAGAAGACGAGGCGGCCGAGGCCGCGCAGGGCCTTGCGCTGGAAGTGCCAGGAGTCCTGGGTGAGCGTCCAGCCGTGGCAGAACACGATCGCGAGGTCGGTGCGGTCCTCGCCGTCGATCTCGGCGTAGAGGCGGGTGCCGTCGTCGGCGCGGACGGGCAGGGGGCGGCCGCGCAGCGATCCGAACGGCTCGCCCGCGAACGGGTCGGGACGCAGTTGCAGGCGGCGCATGGCGCGGCGCTGGGCGACCAGCCCGGCGCCGGCGCCGGCCGCGCCGAGGGCGGTGGCGGCGAGGAGACCGCCGAGCGCCCTCCCGGTGGTGACTCGGCTCGTGGCGGCGGCGCGACCCATGGTGCGTTCCTCCCGATGACCCAACTGACTGGTAACTCAGGGGCAACGCCACCACAAATTCACGGCATAGTCCACCTCGAGGCCGGGGAGTTCGTGCAGGCAGGCGTCCGCGAGATCGCGGAGGAACTCGATCCGCAGGACGGCGGCCAAGTCCTCGCGGGTCCGGAACGCCCACCGGATGGTCAGCGGCTCCCGGTGGAAGCCGCGCCGCGTCCAGAACCGCTCGACGGCGGCGGGGTCGTATTTCGGCAGGCTCCGCCGGAACCAGCGGCCGAACGTGGACCGGGTGGCGTCGTTGTCGATGACGAGGATCGCGCCGCCCCGCCGGACGACCCGGTCCAGTTCGGCGAGGCCCGGCTCGCATCCCGGGCCGAAGAAGTAGGCCCACCGGGCGTGGGCGACGTCGATCGACGCGTCCGGGATCGGCAGTGCCTGCGCGGTGCCCGCACGCACGGTGACGTTGGGAAGGTCCCGCGTCCGGCGGGCGGCGGCGGAGGCGAGGCCAGCGTGCGGCTCCACGCCGATCACCCGGCGCGCGTCCTCGGCGAAGAACGGCAGGTGGAAGCCGGTGCCGCAGCCGACGTCGAGGACGTCGGCGCCGTCCCAGGGACGGATCGCGCGCATGGCGGCGGCCAGCACGCCGTCGGGGTCGACGGCACGGTTCTCCAGCTCGTAGACCTGGGGGGAGTTCCAGATGTTGGGGCTGGGCACGGCGCCCCGCGCGATCTCGGCCACGGAGACAGAGGGTAGCGGCGCGGCCGGCGGAGCAAGCGAGATCACTCCCGGCGAGTGTTTCATCACGGCCGCAGCGGCATAGGCTCTCTTCTACGACACAGTCGAGCGATCATTCATGGCGAGGAAGCCTTGGCCCCGCAGCACAACGGCGCCCCTTCACCGGCGCTCCGCGTACCGGACGCGCCGATCACGCTCTCCACGGCGTCGGTGTACCCGGAGAAGGTCCCGAGCGCCTTCGAGATCGCCTCGCTGCTGGGCTACGACGGCATCGAGGTGATGGTCTCGACGGACGCCTCGTCCCAGGACCTGAACGTCCTGCGCCGGCTGTCGGACTACCACCAGGTCCCCATCAAGTCGATCCACGCGCCGTGCCTGCTGCTCACCCAGCGGGTCTGGGGGCGCGATCCCTGGGGCAAGCTGGTGCGCTCCAAGGACGTGGCCGAGGAACTGGGCGCGGAGGTCGTCGTCGTGCACCCGCCGTTCCGCTGGCAGCGCGACTACGCGAAGGAGTTCGTCGAGGGCCTCGCCCGCATGCAGGACGAGACGGACGTGCTGTTCGCGGTGGAGAACATGTTCCCGCTCAAGGCGCGCGGCGCCGAGGCGGGCATGTACCTGCCCGACTGGAATCCCGTCGACCAGGACTACCCCTACGTGACCCTCGACCTGTCGCACACCGCCGTCTCGGGTTCGGACGCCCTCGACATGGCGGGGAGCCTGGGCGACCGCCTGCGCCACATCCACCTCGCCGACGGGCTCGGGATCACGAACAAGGACGAGCACCTCGTCCCCGGCCGGGGCAACCAGCCGTGCGGGACGATGCTGGAGAACCTCGCCGAGGGCGGCTTCAAGGGGCACATCGTCCTGGAGGTCAACACGAGGCGCGCGTCCAGCCGGATCGAGCGGATGGAGGACCTCGCCGAGGCCCTCGCGTTCGCGCGCCTGCACCTGGCCGCCGCCGCCCACACGTGGGAGGTCACCTCGGCCGGGGAGGTCACCCGCCGGGGCGTGCGCCGGTGAGCGGACCCCGGGAAGGGGCCGGGACGCGCGGGCGGGGCCCGGGCCGCAGGCCCGGCCCGACCGAGACGCGCGAGAAGATCCTGGCCGCGGCGCGGGACCTGTTCGCCGAGAAGGGCTACGACGGCGCGTCGCTGCGCGCCATCGCCCGCGCCGCGGAGGTCGACCCCGCGCTGGTGCACCACTTCTTCGGCAACAAGGAGGGCGTGTTCGTCGAGGCGATGCGCTTTCCGGTGGATCCGTCCGTCCTGTTGCCGCACATCATGTCGTTCCCCCCCGACCGCCTCGGCGAGGCGATGGTCCGCACCTTCCTCCAGGTGTGGGGGGACGAGGACCGCCGCGCCCCGATGCTGGCGATGCTCCGCTCGGCGATGACGAACGAGCGGGCGGCCGCGCTGCTGCGCGAGTTCGTCACGTCCGCGCTCTTCGGGCGGGCGTCGCAGGCCACGGAGGCGGCGCCGCTCGGCATCCAGGCGGCGGCCGGTCAGATGATCGGCCTGATGATGCTGCGCTACGTGCTGCGCATCGAGCCGCTGGCCTCCGCCTCCGAGGACGAGCTGGTCGAGCTGGTGGCGCCGACGCTCCAGCGCTACCTCACCTCCTGAGGCCTCACACTCCTCCGCTCTGCCGGGCTCCCCTTTTGCCGACGGGACCTTCGGCCCCTTGACCGGAGTCCCGCCCCGCCTTAAATTCAACACATGATGAGTTCTAGTCCGGCGGGCGCCTCCGGGCCCGCGGTGGAGGTGCGCGACCTGCGGGTCGCGCGTGGGGGCCGGGAGGTGCTGCACGGGCTCACCTTCGACGTCCCGCGCGGCTCGATCGTGGGGGTGCTCGGCCCGAGCGGCTGCGGGAAGACGACCCTGATGCGGGCGCTCGTCGGCGTCCAGATCGTGCGGAGCGGCGCCGTGACCGTGCTCGGCGAGCCCGCCGGGTCGCCCGGCCTGCGGCGCCGCGTCGGGTACGCGACGCAGACGCCGGCCGTCTACGCCGACCTGACCGTCGCCGAGAACCTGCGCTACTTCGCGTCCGTCCTGGGCGCCCCGCGCGCGGACGTCGCCCGCGTCATCGACGAGGTCGGCCTAGGCCGCAGCCGCGACCAGACGGCGGCGACGCTGTCGGGCGGGCAGCTCAGCCGCGTGAACCTCGCCGTGGCGCTGCTCGGTGAGCCGGAGCTCCTCGTCCTGGACGAGCCGACCGTGGGGCTCGACCCCGTGCTGCGGCAGGAGCTGTGGGAGCTGTTCCGCGAGCTGGCCGAACGGGGCGCCACCCTCGTCGTGTCCAGCCACGTCATGGACGAGGCGGGACGCACCGACCGGCTGCTGCTGATGCGCGAGGGCGACGTCCTCGCCGACGGCACCCCGGAGAGCCTGCGCTCGCGCACCGGCGCCTCCGACCTCGAAGAGGCGTTCCTCCACCTGATCCACGAGAAGGCCGGGAGCCCGTCATGAGCGCCGCCATCACGTTCGCCACGATGCGGCGCATCCTGGCGCAGCTCAGGCACGACCACCGCACGCTCGCCCTGCTGATCGGCGTGCCGACGCTGCTGATGATCCTGCTGCGGTACGTGTTCGACCAGCCGACGGCCTTCGACCGCATCGGGCCCATGCTGCTCGGCCTGTTCCCGTTCGTCGTCATGTTCGTGGTGGCCAGCGTCGCCACCCTCCGCGAGCGCACGGGCGGCACCCTCGAACGGCTGATGACGATGCCGCTCGGCAAGCTCGACCTGCTGCTCGGCTACGCCCTGGCCTTCGGCCTGCTCGCGCTCGTCCAGGTCGCCGTCGTGCTGGCGGTCTCGCTGACCTGGCTCGACCTCGACCTGAACGGTTCGCTGGCGTCCCTGGTCCTGGTCTCCCTGCTGGACGCGCTGCTCGGCATGGCCCTCGGCCTGTTCGCCAGCGCGTTCGCCCGGACCGAGTTCCAGGCCGTCCAGTTCATGCCCGCGTTCGTCCTGCCGCAGCTGCTGCTCTGCGGCCTGATCATCCCGCGTGAGGACATGGCGTCCTGGCTCCAGGCGATCGCGGACGTCCTGCCGCTGTCCTACGCGGTCGAGGGGATGCAGGAGATCAGCTCCAGTCCCGACTTCACCGGCACCCTGGCCCTGGACGTCTCCGTGATAGCCGCCTTCGTGGTGGTCGCGCTCCTGCTGGGCGCGGCGACCCTGCGCCGCCGGAGCGGCTGAGCCCTGGCAGGGGGCCGACCCGCGAGCGGGGTACCGGGTTTACACGGACGCGCGGTTACGCCGTAACCGGACAGGTGGGGTGAAGCCGGCCGTCCTTGCTCGGCGCGGCTGGTAGCTTCGCGCCATGACCTCCCCAGATCTTCACGGCTCGCAGGTGCCGCAGAGGCCCGACGAGGGGGCGCCCGCGCCCGCGGGGCCCGAGGCTCCGGGCGCTCCGGGGGGCCCGGGGCCGGACGCCGAGGCCGCGTTCTGGGGCGGCTCGGACGGCGGCGGCGAGACGCGGCGCAAGCGGCGCTGGCCCCGCGTCCTGATCGCCGTGGGGGTCTTCGTGGCGCTGGTCGTCGCCGGTCTCGGCGGGCTGGCGTGGCAGCGGCAGTCGTCCTACAACGGCAACATCGACCGGCTCAAGGGCGTGATGCCGGACGATTCCCCGAACCGTCCGGGCGCGAACGTCGAGGGGACGGAGAACTGGCTGCTCGTCGGCTCGGACTCGCGGGCCGATGCGACGACCGGCGAGGGCAACCAGGTCTGGAAGCCGGGGCAGCAGCGCACCGACACGATCATGCTGCTGCACCTACCGGCGGACCGGAAGAAGGCCTACATCGTCTCGTTCCCGCGCGACTCCTGGGTGGAGATCCCCGGCTACGGGCAGCAGAAGATCAACGCGGCGTTCTCGTTCGGCGGGCCGAAGCTGCTGATCGAGACGTTGGAGAGCCTCACCGGCATCCGCATCGACCACTACGGCGCGATCGACTTCGAGGGCTTCAAGTCGATGACGGACGCGCTCGGCGGCGTCACCGTCAACATCAAGCAGGGCGTGTACGACCCGGCGCGCAAGAAGCGCTGGGAGGCGGGACGGCAGAAGCTGAACGGCGAGGACGCGCTGCTGTTCGTCCGGCAGCGCTACAACCTGCCGAACGGCGACTTCGACCGGATCAAGCGGCAGCAGGCGTTCCTCGGGGCGCTCGCCAAGCAGGCCGCCGACCGGGGCACGCTCACCAACCCGCTCAAGCTCGACCGGTTCCTGTCGGCGCTCACCAAGTCGATCAGCGTGGACGAGGGGGTGTCGGCGGGCGACCTGCGCTCGCTGGCGCTCAGCATGCGCAGCGTCCGCGCGTCCGACGTGATGTTCATGACGCTGCCGCACAAGGGCACCGGCATGCGCAAGAGGCAGAGCGTCGTGTTCCTGGACGGAGCGAAGGCGAAGGCCCTCTTCGAAGCGGTCAAGACCGCGCGGATGAAGGAGTACGTGCAGCAGTACGGCGCCGGGAACAGCCTCGGCACCGTGTCGTGAGCGCCGGGCCCCGGCGGCATAACCTGGGACGGTAGGCCCAGGGGACGAGGGGTTCGCACAGTGCTTCGTCAGGCGTTGCTGGTCGCGTCGCGCAGCGGCGGCGCGCGCAGGGTGGTGGAGACCGCGCCGTTCACCGGCGACGTGGTCCGCCGCTTCGTCGCCGGTGAGTCGATCGACGACGCCCTGCGCGTCACCTGCGGGCTGACCGGCGAGGGCCTGCTCGTCAGCCTGGACGTCCTGGGCGAGGACACCCACGACGAGGGCCGCGCCGAGGCGAACGCCGCGCACTATGTCGAGCTTCTGGGACGGCTGGGCGCAGCCGGGCTCGGGAGGCGCGCCGAGGTGTCGCTCAAGCTGTCGGCCATCGGGCGGACCTTCGACGAAGACCTCGCCCTGGAGAACGCGCGGCGGGTGTGCGCGGCCGCCCGCTCGGCCGGCACGACGGTCACCCTCGACATGGAGGAGCACACGGCCGTCGACTCGACGCTGGGAGCCGTCCACGAACTGCGGCGGGAGTACCCGGACGTGGGCGCGGTCGTCCAGGCGTACCTGCGCCGTGCAGAGGAACACTGCGCGGAACTGGCCTACGAGGGTTCGCGCGTGAGGCTGTGCAAGGGCGCCTACGCGGCGCCGGCGGCGGTCGCCTTCACCGACAAGGAGGAGGTCGACAGGTCGTACGTGCGGTGCATGAAGGTGCTGATGGCAGGCAAGGGCTACCCGATGCTCGCCACGCACGACCCCCGGTTGATCGAGGTAGCGGGCGCGCTGGCGGTGCTGAACGAGCGCGACGACGACACGTTCGAGTACCAGATGCTCTACGGGATCCGCCCGCAGGAGCAGCGCCGCCTCGCCGCTGAGGGGGCGCAGGTCCGCGTCTACGTCCCCTACGGCCGCGAGTGGTACCAGTACTTCATGCGCCGGCTCGCCGAGCGGCCCGCCAACCTGCGCTTCTTCATGCGCTCCCTCGTCGGGCGGTCCTAGGGCGCTCCTGGGGCGGTTCTGGGGCCGGTCGCCGGGCGGCGCCGGCCGGCCCGGCGATAGGCTGGACGGGTCGTTTGGAACCCCACGTCAAGGTATGTCGATGATCGCGATTCTGGGTGCCGGGAAGATGGGCGAGGCGCTGCTGTCCGGGGTGCTCCGGGCCGGCCGCCGCCCGTCCGAGCTGATCGCCACCGCGCGCCGGGAGGAGCGGGGCGCGCTGCTGCGGGAGCGCTACGGCGTCGAGATCGTGCCGAACACGGAGGCCGCCGCGACCGCCGAGACGCTGGTCCTCGCGGTGAAGCCGCAGGACATGGGGGCCCTGCTGGACGAGGTCGGCCCGCACGTGCCGCCCGGACGGCTGGTGATCTCGATGGCGGCGGGCATCACGACCGGGTTCGTCGAGGCGCGGCTGCCGGAGGGCGTCCCCGTCGTCCGCGTCATGTCGAACACGCCCGTCCACGTGGACGAGGCGATGAGCGTCATCTCGCCCGGGTCGCACGCGGCGGAGGAGCACCTGAAGCTGGCCGAGGAGCTGCTGTCGCCGGTCGGCAAGGTGCTGCGCATCCCCGAGTCGCTGCAGGACGGCGCGACGGCCCTGTCCGGCAGCGGACCGGCGTACTTCTACTACCTCGTCGAGGCGATGGTGGACGCGGGCATCCTGCTCGGCATGCCGCGCGCCGCCGCGCTGGAGATGGTCATCCAGTCGGCGGTCGGCGCCGCCGTCATGCTCCGCGACTCCGGCGAGCACCCGGTGCTGCTGCGCGAGGCCGTGACGTCCCCGGGCGGGACGACGATCTCGGCGATCCGCGAGCTGGAGCGGCACGGCGTCAGGGCCGCCGTCCTGGAGGCCATCGAGGCGGCCCGCAACCGGGGACGCGAGCTCGCCGGCGGCTGACGCGCCCGGCCCCGGAGGATGTTCATCTTTGAACATTGAGCCGTGCCGGGGCCGCGTCCGTGTAAGAGGTATGGGACTCATACTCCGCCTGATCGTCGCCGCCGGGCTGGCGGCCGACGCGATCGTGCACTGGAAGTTCGCACCCGACATGGCCTTCGTGCAGGGCGGTTCCATCGACGGAGACCTGCTGTTCCGCGTCCAGGCCGCGGTCGCCGGGGTGGTCGCGGTGATCGTCCTCACCTACGCGGCCCGCTGGGCGTACGCGCTCGCCTTCCTCGTCGCGGCCGGCGCGGCGGGCGCGGTCGTGCTCTACTACTACGTCGACGTGGGCACGCTCGGCCCGCTCCCCGACATGCACGAGCCCGTCTGGTACCTCGAAAAGACGATCAGCCTCGCCGGCGAGGGCGGCGCGGCGCTGGCCGCGCTGGTCGGCGTCTTCGCCGCCGGGCGCGGCCGCCGCGCGGACGACGAGCTCCTCGACCCCGAACCCGCCGGCCGCTTCTGACCCGGAGCAACGAGCGGCCCGACAGGGCCGCGGGCGGCGCTCATCTGGCAGTCCCCAGAGCCAGGGACCCGAAAGGGCGCGCGGAGCGAAAGGCCTGTGGAGTGTTGCCGCGCCCTGCGGACCGAGCGTGACGAGGTCCGTGCGGGGCGTAGGAAAAGATCACGATTTCGGCGGCATGGCCGGTCCCGCCCGGTTACCATCGAATTGATCTTGGACATCTGGGGGCCGGATGCGAGAACGGCGCGAACATCCGAGCGAGATGCCGTTCCCGGCGTCCGCCCTGCACAGGGCGCTGCTCAGGGCGCGGGTCCCGCGCTTCATGGCCGACCACGCGGCCGCCCTGCTGGCCGGGCTCACGGCGAGACGCCCGGAGCGCCCGGACCGCCCGGACCGCCGGGACTAGGCGGCCTTGGAGCGCCTCCCCGCCCTGGGGTGCTTGCCCGTCCCGCCCGTGACGGTCCGGACGAAGTGGGCGGCGTCGCGCATGGCGGCGCTCGCCTCCGGGAGGACGCGGTTCAGGATCTGGAAGACGTGCATCTGCCCCTTCCAGATCTGCAGGTCGCAGTGGGCGCCGGCGCGGCGCAGGGCGTCGGCGAACGCCTCGGCCTCGGTGCGCAGCACCTCGGCGCCGCCCACCTGGATGAGGACGGGCGGCATGTCGTTCCAGGCGCAGGTGAGCAGGGCCAGCCGCGGGTCCTCGAACCCGGTCGGCCCCACGACGAGGCGGGCGACCCGGCGCGCCGACGACGCGCTGATGTAGGGGTCGCGGGCGCGGCTCTGCGCGCCCATGGACAGCTCGCAGGTCAGGTCGACCCACGGGGAGAACAGCATGAGCCCGGCGGGGCCCGGCAGGCCCTGGCGGCACAGTTCGCCGGTCAGCGCGGCGGACAGGTGCCCGCCCGCCGAGTCGCCCGCGAGAACGATGCCGGACGCCGGCACGCCCCGCGCGAGCAGCCAGCGGTAGGCGGCGACGGCGTCCTCCAGCGGCGCCGGGAACGGGTGCTCGGGGGCGAGCCGGTACCGCGGGGCGAGGATGGGCAGGCCCGTGTCGACCGCGAGCCGCGAGGTGATGGGGCGGTGGGTGCGCGGCGAGCAGACGACGTAGCCGCCGCCGTGCAGGTACAGGACGGCGCCGGAGGGGTTCTCCTCCGCGGCATCGCGTGGAACGATCCACTCGCCCCTGACCGGGAGGCCGCCGTCCTCCCCGGGCGCCGGGTCGTTCAGCGACTCGACCCGCACGTGGGAGCTGTGCCGCAGCAGCAGGGACGCGGCGTCCACCGTCGAGCGCGCGGTGCGGATACTGGTCGCGTGGCCGGGGAGGTAGTGCAGGAACGGACGGACGCCCAGACGGAGCGCGTTGCTGATCGCGCGGCTGCGAACGCTCGGTCCGTCGTCCATTCACACCCCCCGTAGGAGATATCTGCCTGATGTAGGTATGCCCGTTTCCGGCATGTAACTCACGTCACAGATATGTTGCGGGCGGCGGCTTCCGGGCGGGGCGCCGCGCCGCGTCCCGCGGGGGCGGGAGCTGTGGGTCAGGTCACATGCCCTGCGCGATACCGTGAGGCCATGAGCAGTCCCGATTCGTCCCAGTCCGCCGGTCCCGAGAACTGCGGGCTGGAGATCTTCTGGGACGAGCGGCTCATCTCCTACGACTTCGGCCCCGGTCACCCCATGAACCCCGTGCGGGTCGAGTTGACGATGGCGCTCGCCCGCGGGCTCGGGGTCCTGGACCGCCCGAACGTGCGGGTCTCGGCGTTCGAGGCCGCGGACGACAAGCTGCTCCGGCTCGTCCACGAGGAGTCCTACATCGCGGCGGTCAAGCACTCCGGCGCCACCGGGCTGCCGGAGCTCGGGCACGGCCTCGGTACCCCCGACAACCCGGTGTTCCTCGGCATGCACGAGGCGTCCGCCCTGGTCACGGGCGCGTCGGTGGCCGCCGCGGAGGCGGTGTGGACGGGCCGCGCCGAGCACGCCGCGAACATCTCCGGCGGCCTGCACCACGCGCTGAGCGACGCCGCCAGCGGGTTCTGCGTCTACAACGACCCGGCCGTCGCGATCGCGTGGCTGCTGGAGAACGGCGCCGAGCGCGTCGCCTACGTCGACATCGACGTCCACCACGGCGACGGCGTCCAGGCCGCCTTCTACGACGACCCGCGCGTGCTGACGATCAGCCTCCACGAGTCCCCGCGGACGCTGTTCCCCGGCACCGGCTTCCCCGACGAGACCGGCGCGGACGGCACCTCGGTCAACATCTCGCTGCCGCCCGGCACCGGCGACCGGCCGTGGCTGCGCGCGTTCGACGCGATCGTCCCGCCGCTGCTGCGCCGTTTCCGACCGGACGTCCTCGTCACCCAGCAGGGCGCCGACGGCCACGCGCTCGACCCGCTCGCCCACCTGATCCTCAGTGTGGACGGGCAGCGGACGGCGTACTCGATGCTGCACCGGCTGGCGCACGAGACGGCCGGCGGCCGGTGGGTGCTCACCGGAGGCGGCGGCTACGAGCTGGTCCAGGTCGTCCCGCGGGCGTGGACGCACCTGCTCGCCGAGGCGGCGGGCGGCCCCGTCCCGCCCGGCACCGCGACCCCGGACGAGTGGCGCGAGTTCGTCCGGCAGCGGACCGAGGAGATCGCCCCGCGCCGCATGACGGACGGGACGGAGACGGTGGAGATCAGCAGGTGGGGGGACGGCTACGACCCGAGCAGCCCGGTGGACCAGGCGGTGCTGGCGACGCGCCGCGCGGTGTTCCCCGAGCACGGCCTCGACCCGATGACCGACGAGTGAAGCCTCCAGGGACCCTTCGCCCGTGAACCAGACGACCCCCGCGCCCGGAGGCCCTGTGCCCAGCAGGAAAGACGTGCCCACCAGAAAAGAGCTGCGCGCCCACCTCGTCCGCACGATGATCGCCGGCGACGTGGCCACGCCGCGCCAGAACAACCTGCTGCACTACCGGCGGATGGCCAATGGCGACCCGTCCTACCAGTTCGGCCTGGAACTGAAGCCGTCGTGGTCGGAGCGGTCGGTGCTGGAGATGATGGTCGAGCGGTGCGGCGTCGATCCCGATCCGCTGCATCTGTACGGGGACGACACCATCGATCCCGAGATCACGCTCGACACGCTGGAGGCGATGGGGGAGCGCATCGGCCTCGCGGCCCGGCGCAGGGAGCGCGTGATCCTCGCGACCGGGCATCCGTTCGCGCTGACGCCGCTGTACCAGGCGGTCGCGCGGGCGCTGGAGGACGCGGGCTGCCGGGTGCTGGCGCCCGCGGCCGGCTGGACCTACGAGGTCGACGCCGGGTACGGCGGCTCGGAGCTGCGCCGCATCGTCCACGCCGCCCCCGGCGTCGCGATGCTGGAGGGCGAGGACCTCCGCACGCACCACACGCACGACTCGCGCCCGATGGAGGCCATGCTCAGGGAGCTTGCTGCTAGCGGGTCCGAGGAAGATACGGAAGCTAAACCAGATATTTGGCCGGATCTGGCCATAGCCGACCACGGCTGGGCCGGAGCGGCCGGCCAGGCGGGCATCGACACCGTGGGGTTCGCGGACTGTAACGACCCGGCGCTGTTCGCCGGGGCCGCCGAGGGCAAGATCGACGTGGTCGTCCCGCTCGACGACGGCGTCTCCGCGCACCACTACGCGCCCCTGACCGCCTACATCCTTGATCGCGCGGGCCTGCGGCCTTCCGGCTGACGCGCCGCCCGGAGCCGGCTCCGGGGGCTTGCTCCAGGGGGACGCCTGGGTGGCGGCTTCTCGCCTGTCACGCCCTGTGACAGGACTGCCGTAACGAGGCGCATGAGCGTGCCGAGGGGCATCTGGCGCTGCGGAACCGCAGGTCATTTCGTGGTTTTGGTTAACAAATGTTCGTCGCGCCACACGCGGTGCCGTCGCGTCCACCCGCTGTACGGGATCAGCACTGTAACCCCGCGGTCAGGTCGGATACGGAAATGTGCGGAACTCCCCTCTTGCGACTGCCGGTACGCGATTTACGCTGGAGGAAGTACACGTGCGTGATCAAAGTCACCCGAAGGGCCGGTGCGCGGCACGTGTGGAAGAGGGCGTCCGATGACCTCAGGCGAGCGACCTCTGAGCGAGGTCAGGTTCCTGACCGTCGCCGAAGTGGCGGCGGTGATGCGGGTGTCCAAGATGACCGTCTACCGCCTCGTCCACTCGGGCGAGCTGCCCGCGATCCGCGTGGGCCGCTCGTTCCGGGTTCCCGAGCAGGCCGTCCACGATTACCTGCGCGACGCGTACATCGAAGCCGGATAACGGGTAGGGGCGGGGCATGACCCCGCCGCGAACTCAGTACCCGGCCGTGCAGGGGGCGTCGGGAGGGTCCCGAGGGACCGTCCCGAAGCTGGGGAAACAGGACGAGGACCGGCAGAACGGTCCGGACACCGAACGGACGGGCGTTGGCCGGCGGCCACGCCCGCCCGGAAGGGACGGTGCCCGGCGCCGTGCGACGCGCGGTGCCGGCCGCCGTCCGTGCCGGTCGTCTCCGGGCCGCGGAGCAGGCCGCGGCATGATCTCCACCCACGCAGCGGTACCCTGGGGCCTCGGACCGTGCGCGCTTACCGAGACTCGCTCTCCAGCGGCACGCCCGTCTCCTGCACATCACCCGAGACTCCGAGCGAGGTTCCGTGGGCTCTGTCATCAAGAAGCGCCGCAAGAGGATGGCCAAGAAGAAGCACCGCAAGCTTCTGAAGAAGACGCGCATCCAGCGCCGCAACAAGAAGTAGCGACCACACCGGCCGTCCAGCCGTGAAGGGGTAGGGCCCAGTGTCGTCCATGCCCGCCGCCGCGGCCCGTGTCGTCCTCGTCACGGGCGTCTCCCGTTTCCTGGGGGCGCGGGTCGCGAACACCCTGCAAGCCGACCCGGGCATCGAGCGCGTCATCGGGGTGGACACGGTGCCGCCGGCCGAGTCGCTCGGCCGCACCGAGTTCGTCCGGGTCGACATCCGCACGCCCGGCATCGCGAAGATCATCGCGTCGGCGGCGGTGGACACGGTGGTGCACCTCAACCTGGTGACGTCCTCGTCGGTTCCGCGGGCGAAGGTCAAGGAGCTGAACGTCATCGGGACGATGCAGCTCCTCGCGGCCTGCCAGCGCTCGCCGGACATGCGCAAGCTGGTCGTCCGGTCGTCGGCCGCCGTGTACGGCTCCTCCCCGATGGACCCGGCCGTGTTCACCGAGCGGGACGAGCCCGTCGAGGCGCCCAGGTCCGGGTACGCCAAGGACGCCGTCGAGGTCGAGGGCTACGTCCGCGGGCTGATGCGGCGCCGCTCCGATCTGGCCGTGTCGGTGCTGCGGTTCGCGAACTTCCTCGGCCCGGGCGTCGACTCGCCCCTCACCCGGTACCTGCGCCTGCCGGTCGTACCGACCGTGCTCGGGTTCGACCCGCGGTTGCAGTTCGTCCACGAGGACGACGGCGTCGAGGTGCTGCGGCGCATGACGGTCGAGGACCACCCCGGCTGCTACAACGTCGCCGGTGACGGCGTGCTGCTGCTGTCGCAGGCCCTGCGCCGCGCCGGGCGGCCCTACCTGCCCGTCCCGTCGCCGTCCATCTCGGTCCTCGGCGACATGGGGCGCCGCTTCGCGGGCCTGTCGGGGTTCTCGCCGGAGCTGCTGCGCTGGCTGACCTACGGCCGGGTCCTCGACATCACCGCGCTGGAACGCGAGCTGGCCTGGCACCCGAAGTACAGCTCGGAGGCGGCCTTCGCCGACTTCGCCGCCGCCCGAGGCTTCGTCCGCGGCGGCCTGACGTCCCTGCTGGGACGGGCCTGAGCCGCTTGGACCCGCCTGAGAGGAGAGCCGAGATGATGAACGACGCGCACCCCGGGGACGACGAGGGCGCTCAGGTCATCCGGCTCGGCGCGGTCCGCGAGGACGCCCCGGGCGGGGGCCCGCCCGGTGATGACCGGGCGCCCGAGCGAGGCCAGTTCGAACGGTCCCTGGCGTCCGGGCTGGCGTTCCTGCGGCGCCGGCTGACGGGCGAGTACGAGATCGACGAGTTCGGCTTCGACCCCGAGTTCAACTCCACCGTCCTGCTGCCGATGGCCCGCGCCCTCTACGAGCACTGGTTCCGCGTCGAGCTCGACGGCCTGGACAACATCCCCGAGGGCGGCGCCCTCCTCGTCGCCAACCACTCCGGCACGATCCCCCTCGACGCGCTCATGCTGTCGGTCGCCCTGCACGACCACGCCGACCGGCAGGTCCGCCTGCTCGGCGCCGACCTCGTCTACCAGATCCCCGTGCTCGGGCATCTGTCCCGCAAGGCCGGCCACACGCTCGCCTGCAAGGCCGACGCCGCCCGCCTGCTCGGCAAGGGCGAGCTGGTCGGCGTCTTCCCCGAGGGCTTCAAGGGCGTCGGCAAGCCCTTCTCCGAGCGCTACAAGCTCCAGCGCTTCGGCCGCGGCGGCTTCGTCGGCACCGCGCTGCGCGCGGGAGTCCCGATCGTGCCGTGCGCCATCGTCGGCGCCGAGGAGATCTACCCCAAGATCGCCGAGCTGCGCCCGCTGGCCCGCCTCCTCGGCCTCCCCTACTTCCCGGTCACGCCGACGTTCCCGCTGCTCGGCCCCGCCGGGCTCGTCCCGCTCCCGTCCAAGTGGGTGATCCGGTTCGGCGAGCCGATGACGCTGGACGGCCACGACGCGGACGCCGCCGACGACCCCATGACGGTCTTCGAGATCACCGACCACGTGCGCGAGAAGGTCCAGCACCTGCTCTACGAGACGCTGCTGCGCCGGGGCCCCGCCTTTCTCTGACCGTCCGGGCGCGGCTCTAGAGTGAGCGCCATGCCGCCGCTGCGCAGCCGCATGGTCGCTCGCGACCTGGGCGAACCCCACCGCGTCTCCAGTCCCCTGGAGCTGCTGTTCGACCTGACGTTCGTCGCCGCCGTGTCCCAGGTCGCCGGGCGGCTCGCCCACGCCACCGAGAGCGGCCACGTGGGCGACTCGCTCGCGCCGTTCCTCATGACGTTCTTCGCGATCTGGTGGGCGTGGATGAACTTCACGTGGTTCGCCTCCGCCTACGACACCGACGACGTCCCGTACCGGCTCATGACGTTCGTGCAGATGGCGGGCGTCCTCATCCTCGCGGCCGGGGTGCCGGACGCGTTCGAGGGCGACTTCACCACCGTGACGATCGGCTACCTCGTCATGCGCGTCGGCCTGGTCACCCTCTGGCTGCGGGCGGCCGCAGCGCATCCCGAGGGCCGCGCCACGGCCCTGCGGTACGCGATCGGGCTGTCGGTCGTCCAGGTGTTCTGGGTGGCGCGGCTCGCCCTGCCCGACCAGGGCCCGATGTGGGTGTTCTTCGTGTGCGCCGCGCTCGACCTGTCCGTCCCGCCGATCGCGGAGCGGCCCGGCATGACGACCTGGCACCCGCACCACATCGCCGAACGGTACGGGCTGTTCACGATCATCCTGCTGGGGGAGAGCGTGCTCGCCTCCACGAACGCGGTGCAGGACGCCGTGGAGCACGGGGTCGGCGGCGCCCTGGTCACGATCGCCCTTGCCGGGCTCGCCATCCTGTTCGCGCTCTGGTGGATCTACTTCTCCGAGCCCGCGGGCGAGGGCCTGGAACGGCGCCGCGACCGGTCCTTCCTGTGGGGATACGGCCACTACTTCGTCTTCGCCGCGCTCGCCGCCACCGGCGCCGGCCTGGAGACGGCGGTGGCATCCTCCGGCCATCACATCGAGGCGGGCGCGCGGCTGGTCGCCGCGTCCGTGACCATCCCCGTCGCCGTCGTCCTGGTCATGCTGTGGGTGCTGCACGCCCCGATGCGGCGCATGAACGCGCGCCCGGGCCTCCTCGTCGCCACAGCCGTCCTGGTGCTCCTCACGACCCTCGCCGCCCCCACCGTCGGCATCCCGGGAACCCTCCTCCTGATAGCCGCGCTCCTGGCCCTCTTCCTCACCACCACCCTCACCCGCCCGGCACCGCGACGCCCGGCCACCGACGTAGGATCATCGAGTTGATCTACGGCGGGGGTTGAGATGTCGCGAGAAATCAGCTCACAGGAGATCGAGATCGTGGTGCACGGCACCGCGCCGATGACCGCGTTCGTGGCCCGTCCGGCGGAGCCCGGCGCCTACCCGCCGGTCCTCGTCTGCGCGGAGCTGTGGGGCCTGACCGGCGAGGTCCGCGACGTCGCCCGGCAGGTCGCCGCCCTCGGCCACGTCGCCATCGCCCCCGACCTCTACCACCGCCTCGGCGCGGACACCGCGCACGGCATGGCCGAGAGCGACGCCAACCGCGAGCGCGCCTTCGGGCTGCTGGCGCGGCTGACCCGCGACGGCGTCGAGGCCGACCTGCGCGCCTGCCTCGCCCACGTCCGCGAGCACGAGGACGCCACCGGGAAGGCCGGGGTCCTCGGCTTCAGCCTCGGCGGCCACGTCGCGTTCTTCGCCGCCACCCGCCTCGACCTCGCCGCGGCCGCGATCTACTACCCCGGCTGGCTGCCGTTCGCGGGCACCGCGCTGAGCCGTCCGGACCCCCTTCTGGACGCCGCCGGGGAGATCGGCGCCCGCGTCGTCATGTTCTTCGCCGAGCTGGACCACGTCATCGACGCGGAGCAGCGCGAGCAGATCGCCGCCGGGCTCACCGCGGCCGGCGTCCGGCACGAGGAGGTCGTCTACCCGGGCGCCAGGCACGCCTTCTTCTTCCCCGGCCGCGAGCCCTACGACAAGGCCGCCGCCGAAGACTCCTGGTCCCGCGTTCGCGCGCTCTTCGCCGCCGAACTGCCCCCCGCCTGACGGCGGTCACGTTCTGGCAAGGCTGGTCCCGTGCCTGGACCCGCGGCGCTGACCTGGTGACTTTCAGGCGGCCGGACCGGCTGAAGCCGGGGTGAAAGCGGGCTGTAGGCGGGGGCGCGCACGCTTCGGGGCATGAACATCGAGGCACGGCAGACGGCCATCCAGGTGGTCGGGCTGCGCAAGGCGTTCGGGGACAAGACCGTCCTCGACGGGATCGACTTCGAGGTGCCGCGGGGGACCGTCTTCTCGCTGCTCGGGCCCAACGGGGCGGGGAAGACGACGGCGGTGCGCATCCTGTCCACGCTGATCCGCGCGGACGGCGGCGAGGTCAGCGTGGCGGGGCGGGACCTGCGCAGGGACCCCGACGGGGTGCGCCGGGCGATCGGCGTGACCGGGCAGTACTCGGCGGTGGACGGGCTGCTGACGGGACGGGAGAACCTGATCCTCATGGCGGACCTGCACCGGCTCGGCAAGGTCGCCGGGCGGAGGGCCGCCGACGCGATGCTGGAGCGGTTCGACCTGGTGGATGCGGCGAACAAGAAGGCGGCCGCCTACTCGGGCGGGATGCGGCGGCGGCTCGACATCGCCATGACGCTGATCGGCGGCCCGCAGATCATCTTTCTGGACGAGCCGACGACCGGGCTCGACCCGCGCAGCCGGCGGACCATGTGGGAGATCATCCGCGGCCTGGTCAGGGGCGGTGTGACGATCTTCCTGACGACGCAGTACCTGGAGGAGGCCGACCATCTCGCCGACCGGATCGCGGTGCTGGACGGCGGCCGGCTGGTCGCCGAGGGAACCTCGGACGAGCTGAAGCGGCTCGTGCCGGGCGGGCACGTCCGGCTGCGGTTCGCCGACCTGGCGGCGCTCGACGCGGCGGCGCGCACGCTCGGCTCGGTGACGCGGGACGACGACGCGCTCGCCCTGCAGGTGCCCGGGGACGGCGGCGTCGCCTCCCTGCGGGCGCTGCTCGGACGGCTGGAGGCGGCGTCGGTCGAGGTCGGCGAGCTGTCCGTGCACACCCCCGATCTGGACGACGTCTTCCTCGCCCTCACCGGCACGACCCACGAGAAGGTGGCCTCCCGATGACCACGCTCACGCACGCGGCGGCCGACTCCGCGACGATGCTGCGCCGCAACCTGAGGCACGCGCTGCGCTACCCGTCCCTGACGATGGCCGGGATGATGATGCCGATCATGATCATGCTGTTGTTCGTCGGGGTGTTCGGCAACGCGCTCGGCGACGGCGTCGGCGGCGCGGCCAAGGGCGACTACATCCAGTACGTCGCGCCGGGGATCATCCTGATGGCCGTCGCGTCCGGTTGCATGGCGACGTCGGTGTCGGTCTGCGTGGACATGACCGAGGGCATCGTCGACCGGTTCCGGACGATGGCGATCTCACGGTCGTCGCTGCTCACCGGGCACGTCGCGGGCAGCATGATCCAGACGCTGCTCAGCACGGCCGCCGTCGTCGCCGTCGCGGTCGCGATGGGCTTCCGGACGAGCGGCGGCGCGGTGGACTGGCTCGCGGCCGCCGGCCTGCTGGTGCTGCTCACGTTCGCGCTGACCTGGGTCGCCGTCATGCTCGGGCTGCTGGCCAAGAACCCGGAGGGCGCGAGCAACACGCCGATGATCATCCAGTTCCTGCCGTTCGTCGGCAGCACGATCGTGCCGCCGGAGTCGATGCCGGCCGGGGTGCGCTGGTTCGCGGAGTACCAGCCCTTCACCCCGATGATCGAGACGCTGCGGGGGCTGCTGACCGGCACGCCGAGCGGGCGGGACGCGGCGGTGTCCGTCGCCTGGTGCGTCGGCCTCGCCGTCGCCGGCTACGTGTTCTCCAAGGTGCTGTTCAACCGGAAGGCGCCCCGCTAGCCCCGCCCGAACTCGCGCGCGAGCTTGCGGGCGGCGGCCCGGAGCTCCTCACGGCCCAGGCCGGCGTACTCCGACACCGCGTCGGAATACGCCGGCCCGTCGGCGTCCTCGGCCGCGCGGCTGATCGCCGCCGTGGACATGGTCGGATGGAACGAGCGGATGTGGTGGAGGCGCTGCGCCAGCGCGATCGCGCGGGCCGCCCGCGTCCGGACGGCCGCCGGGGCTTCGGGGCGGGCGAGGTCGACCATGGCGAGCGCGAGCAGCAGCCCGCCGCTGACCGGCAGGTCCATGTAGAAGGCGGGCATCGGGAACGGCGGGCCGTCGACCAGGGCCGCCAGCTTGGCGGGAAGCCCGGCGACGATGTCCTCGACGAGGGCGACGCGGCCGTGCCGGGCGTGCGCGACGGTGGTGACGCACTGGGCCTCCAGCGTCCACGGGTCGAGGCCGGTGTGCGGCATCGGGCCGTCCTCGGCGGCGAGCCGCTCCACAGCCTCCCGCCAGAGGCGCAGGCCGGTGTCGACGTCACCGCGACCGAGGGCGATCTCCGCGCGCGCTCCGAGATTGAAGGCGGCCGTGCCGAAGGACTCGTCCGGCCCGTGGACCAGTGACTGGTCGAGCCACTGCTCGGCCTCGTCGTACTCGCCGAGCGACAGGTGGCCTGACGCGAGCGCCCACATCAGCCCGAACATGTCGGGCCACTGGTACCGCTCCAGCAGCCCCAGCGATATCCGCAGATGGTGCAGGGCCCGGTCGTGCTGGTCGAGCTGGATCAGCAGTTCGCTCAGGCGCGAGTGGGCGAGCAGCCGGCACCACGGGATGTCCGGCGCGCCGGACATCCCGATCATCGACTCGGTCGCCGCGAGCGCCCCCGCCACGTCGCCGTCGCGTTCGCGCAGGTATCCGGTGACGCAGTTCGCGATGGCGGCGACGAGCGGTTCGTCGCGGGCGCACAGCTCGTCCAGGGAGGAGCCGCCGGGGGCGAGGATCTCCGGCAGGGCGGCCAGGACCGTCGCCATCGCCGGGACGAGACCGTCCGGCGGCGCGGGCGGGAGGCGGCGCAGCGCGACGAGCGCGCGGGTCGCCTGCGGCCCCTGGAAAAGGCTGGTCGCGAGCACGCTGAGGGCCAGTGCGGTCCGCGTGGTCTCGACGTCCCCGGGACCGGGGCGGTGGCGGCTCAGGAGCCCGGCGGTCTCCTCCGCCAGGGCGAGCAGCCGGCTGTAGGCCGCCTCCAGCGTCCACACCCCGCCGAGGACGGCGGTCACCGCCGCGACGGCCGGGCCGTCGCGGCGGGCGAGGCCGTGGCGGAGCGCCTGCTGGAGGTTGTCCTGCTCGACCCGCACGCGCTCCACGGGAGCGAACGGCTCGGCGCCGAACAGCGCCTCGTGGTGCGCCGCGCCGAACTCCCGCGCCCAGGCGAGCAGGCCGCCCACCGCGCGGTCCGTCTCGCCCTCGGCCTCCCGGTGGGCCGCGCTGAACTCGCGGACGCTCTCCAGCATCCGGAAGCGGGTCCCGGGGCCGCCCTCCGCGGGTTCCAGGAGGGACTGGTCGACGAGGTCCTCCAGGATCTCCAGCGCGTCGCCGCGCTGGACGCCGTCGCCCAGGACGTGGCGTGCCGCGTCCGCGGTGAAACCCGCCGGGAAGACCGACAGCGACCGCATGGCCGCCCGGCCGGACGGGGAGAGCAGGTTCCAGCTCCAGTCCACGACCGCGTGCATGGTCCGGTGCCGGGACGGCGCGTCGCGCGCGTTCCCGCGCAGCAGGGCGAACCGGTCGTCGAGGCCGCGGGCGATCTCGGGCACGGACATGACGCGGACGCGCGCCGCCGCCAGCTCGATCGCGAGCGGCAGCCCGTCCAGGTGGCGGCACAGCTCCTCCACCGCGCCGGGGGGCAGGCCGGCGCCGGGACGCGCCGCCTGCGCCCGCTGGCGGAACAGCTCGGCCGACGTCGGCAGGTCCAGCGCGGGCAGCGGGTACACCGACTCCGACGACAGCCCGAGCGGCGCGCGGCTCGTGGTCAGGATCCGCAGGTCGCGGGTCATCGACACCAGCGCGCCGGCGAGGCCGGCGGCGCCCTCGACGACGTGCTCGCAGTTGTCCAGCACGAGCAGGACGGAGCCGGGCCCGAGCACCTCCGCGATCGCCGAGACGAGGTCGGCGGGCCCGCCGACGCGTCCGTGGACGCGCGACGACTCGCCGACCCCGAGGACGGACGCGACCTCGCCCGCCACGTCCTTGTCCCGCGCGACGCCGGCGAGGGGGACGTAGTGCACCGCCCGCTGCGGCGCCTCCCGCGCGACGGTGTTCGCGAGCCGCGTCTTGCCCAGCCCGCCCGCGCCGACGATCGAGGTGACGCGGGACGTGCGCAGCAGGTCGAGGACGGCGGCGAGGTCCCCGGTCCGGCCGAGCAGCGGGTTCGGCTCGTGCGCCACGCCGCGCCGGACCACCGGCGCCTCGTCCTGGAGCAGCTCCTGCTGGACGCGCTGGAGCGCGCCTCCCGGATCGGTGCCCAGCTCGTCGCGCAGCGAGCGCCGGTAGGACTCGTACCGCGCCAGCGCCGCCGACGGCCCGGCAGTCGCGGCCTCGCACCGCAGCAGCTCCGCGAGCACCTCCTCGTCGCGCGGGTACTCCCGCGCGGCGCGGGTGAGCGCCTCGCGGCCCTCCGCGTGCCGGCCGAGCCGCGAAAGGGCCAGGGCGCGGGCTCGCGTCAGCGTCCAGTAGGTCGGGATCCGGTCCGCGCGCAGGGCGGCCACCGGATCGTCCGCGCCGTCCGGTTCGGGCGGCCCGTCCCAGAGCGCCAGTCCCGCCTCGGCGTGCGAGAGGGCGCCCGCGTGGTCGCCGTCGCGGGAGCAGCGCGCGCTCGCCGAGGCGGCGAGCACCACCGCGGAGGCGTCGACCGCGGACTCGTCCAGGCCGATGCGGTACCCGGTCGGTGTGCTGGCGACGACGTCCGCGCCCAGTTGCGACCTCGCCCGGGACACGACCACCTGGAGCGCCTTGGCGGGGTTCTCCGGGCGCTCCTCGGGCCAGAGCCCCTCCACCAGCCGGACGACGGACACGCCCGCCCGCGGCTCGCCCGCGAGGAGCGCGAGGAGGCCGCGCAGGCGCGGGCTCGTGACGTCCCGCCCGCGGCAGGCGACCCCGGACAGCACCCTCAGCTCGACGGTCACGGGGACAGGGTAGGACGTGTCCCGGCAAACGCGATAGGTCGCGTTTGCCGGACGGCGGTCCGGAGGGCGGCGGTCCGGAGGGGCGGCGGTCAGTTCGCCCGGTAGTGGCGGCGCAGCGCGATGCCCGCCGCGACACCGCCCGCGAGGGCCCCGGCGCCCGCGGCGGCGGGCAGCGCGACCATCGTGACCTTGCGGCCCGTGCGGAAGTCGTGGATCGGCCAGCCGTGGTCCCGGGCGTGGGCCCGCAGCTCGGCGTCCGGGTTCACGGCGTGCGGGTGGCCGACGACGGTCAGCATCGGCAGGTCGTTGATCGAGTCGCTGTAGGCCGAGCAGCGCGCGAGGTCGAGCCCCTCGCGCTGCGCCAGGGCCCGCACGGCCTCCGCCTTCGCCGGTCCGTGCAGCAGGTTCCCGACGAGCCGTCCGGTGTAGACGCCCTCACGGGTCTCGGCGACCGTGCCGAGCGCGCCGGTGAGGCCGAGCCGGTGCGCGATCGTCCGGGCGACCTCGACGGGCGTGGCGGTGACGAGCCACACCTGCTGCCCGGAGTCGAGGTGCTGGAGGGCGAGGGTGCGGGTGCCGTGCCAGATGCGGTCGGCCATCACCTCGTCGTAGATCTCCTCGCTCAGCTTGACGATCCCGCTGACCTTCTGCCCGGCGACGAAGGCGAGCGCGGCCTCCTTGGCGCTGCCGATGTGCTCGGAGTTCTCGCTGCCGCGCAGCCGGAACGCGGCCTGCCCCCAGGCGAACATGGCGAGGTCGCGCATGGTGAACAGTTTGCGGGCCGCGAGCCCGCGCGCGAAGTAGTAGATCGACGCGCCGCGCATCATCGTGTTGTCGACGTCGAAGAACGCCGCCGCGGCGGGGTCGGGGGTCGGGAGCGGCGCGAACTCGGCCGCCGCGGCCGCGGCCACCTGGCCCGCGCTCTTGTGGTCCTCGTCCCTGCCGCGTCCCCAGAATTCGGACTGCCAGAATCGCCGCATGAGGCGAAGCCTAGTCAACCGCCTCCCCGCCGCCGTCCTCACGGCCGTGATTGCGACAGTCCTCACTCCTGTCGCTCGCGGCCGCCATCAGCCGCTCGCGCAGCACCGCGCGGAACCGCGGGTCCGGCCCCGCCGCGCTCTCCCGCAGCCGGGCCAGCGCGTTCCCCTGCTCTGCGATCTTCTCTCGCCTCGTCAACACCGGGCTCTCACTGGCCGCTCCCTTGCGGACTCGTGGCGCGGACGCCCTCCTGCCCGCTTGAACGATCGGAAGGTGGGCCGGGTTACGGCCCGAAAGTTCATTAATAAACTATCCAACGGGCTCGTGGCGCCGTCGACCGGCGCGGCGGGGTGGTTCGGCGGCAGGGTGATCGGTCGCGGCTCGGTCAGCCGCGCAGGTCGTCCGGGAGCATACGGGCCAGCGAGCGGACCGCTCGATACTGCAGCGCCTTGATCGCGCCCGGCTTCTTGTCCATGATCAGCGCGGTCTCGGCGACCGACAGCCCGTGCAGGAAGCGCAGCACGACGCATTCCTGCTGCTCGGAGTTCAGCCGCTGGACGGCCCGCAGCAGGGTCCGGTTGGTCATCGCGTCCAGGACGGCCCGCTCCGGCCCCTCCTGCGGGCGGTCCGGCTCGACCAGCTCGGCGGTGCAGACCTCCAGCCGGTAGCGGCCGGACTTGAAGTGGTCGGCGACCAGGTTGCGGGCGATCGTCACCAGCCAGGCCCCGAAGTCCTTGCCCTGCCAGTGGAAGTCGCACATGCGGCGGAGGGCCCGCAGGAACGTCTCGCTGGTGAGGTCCTCGGTGAGCGGGTGCGTCCCGACCCGGTAGTAGACGTACCGGTAGACGAGCTCGACGTAGTGGTCGTAGAGGGATCCGAACGCCTCGGCGTCGCCGTCCCGCGCCCGCAGCACCAGCGCCTTGAG
The DNA here is from genome assembly GCF_040639875.1 of Actinomadura sp. NPDC023710. Classification (NCBI taxonomy): domain Bacteria; kingdom Bacillati; phylum Actinomycetota; class Actinomycetes; order Streptosporangiales; family Thermomonosporaceae; genus Actinomadura; species Actinomadura sp. NPDC023710. The sequence continues at coordinate 165,357 of NZ_JBFAGB010000015.1, read as the reverse complement.
CATCTCGGCCCGCTCGGAGGCCTGGTCGGCGGCGCGGTCGGAGGTACGGTCCCCGGCGCGGCCGCCCGGACGTGCGAGAGGGCCTCGGGAATGGCGAGGAAGCGGGACGAGCCCGGCATCGAGGGTCAAGCTGCTCATGCAGTTCTCCTCGGGGCGTACGCGACCTCCGACGTGAAGTGCCACCTTAGATAACGAAAGGTGCGCGAGGCAATGGTGCGTTCCTCGGCCGCGGTTACCCGTCGGCCCCCCGGATCGGGCACCATGGGTGCGCGATGGTCGATGCTCTTCTCGCGTTGCTGGCGACCCTTGGTGCCCTGGCGGCCACCGGGTTGCTGGTTCAGCGCGCCTACAAGGACCGGCTGCTCTATCTGATCGCCTGGTCGTTCACGCAGGTCGGACTCACGCTCGCGCTGCTGTCCATGAGCCTCGCCTTCATGATGGGGTTCAACGGCGCGTTCTTCCGCGTCATGGAACTCGGCGCCGCGCTGATCGGGCCGGTCTGGCTCGCGCTCGGCATGATCGAACTGATCGCGCGGTACGTGCAGGTCCGGTTCGGCGCCTGGCTGTTCACGATCTCCTACACGGTCGTCGCGATCGTGATCCTGATCCTGGACCCGCTGAAGGGCTCGCTCGGCAAGAGCCTGCCGAAGCCGAGCGCCACCTACGACGCGCTGCCGCTGCTGCTGATCGACGGCGCGCACGTCGTCGCCGTGCTCGCGCTGGCGGGGTGCACCGGCGTGACCGCGTGGCTGGCCAGCAAGCGCGACCAGGAGGCCGCCGAGCTGCTCATCCCGGTGGCGCTGGTCGCCCTCGCGGGCGTCCTGGTGGTCAGCGGGACCCGCGGGTTCCTGCCCGCGCCGCTCGCGGTGATCGCGCTCGGCGCCGCCGCCGGCCTCGTCTGGTACGGCTCGATGCGCACGATCCCCGTGTACGACGAGGACGGCGAGGGCTACGACGAGTACGGGGACGAACCCGCGACGGGGTACGAGGAGCAGGGCTACGCGAAGGCCGCCAAGGCCGAGCCCGTCCCGGCGCCGACTCCGCCCGGAGACTCCCGGCGCGGCGAACTGCGCTTCCCCGAGCCGGCCTCCGAGGAACTGCGCTACCCCGAGAACACCAGCATCCCGGAGCGGCCCGCCTACCCCGCACCCGCCGACCCGGCCGGGCCCACGACGGTGGACGGTCCGCTCGGCGGCCCGCTCGACCGGTCCCCGCTCGACCGGTCCCCGCTCGCCGGCCTCGCCAAGCCGGGCGCGCTCGGCGGCGAACTGGCGAGGGCGTGCGGCCAGATCACCGTCTACACGCTGCTGGACGGACGTGAGGACGCCTTCGACCGGCTCGCCGCCGACCTGGTGAAGGCCGCGCTGGCGACCGAGCCCGAGACGCTGATCTTCGCCTGCCACGAGGTGGTCGGCGCCCCCACGCAGCGCATCTTCTACCAGCTGTTCCGGGACGAGGCCGCGTTCGCCGCGCACCGCCGCCAGCCGCACCTCCAGCGCTTCCTGGGCGAGTCGCGCACCCACGTGATCAGCACGAACGTGATCGAGCTGAAGCTCGGCCCCGCCAAGGTGCCGCTCCCGGCGCCGGAGTTCCCCGGGAGGTGACATGGCGCGCGACATCATGATCACGCTGCTCGGCAAGCCCGGCTGCCACCTGTGCGAGGACGCCCGCGCGGTGATCGAGCGCGTCGCCCGCGACCTGGACGTGCCGTGGGAGGAGCGCGACATCACGCGGTCCGAGCAGGACACCGAGCAGTACTGGGAGCAGATCCCCGTCACGTTGATCAACGGGGTCCAGCACGACTTCTGGCGCGTCGACGAGGACCGCCTGCGCGCGGCCATCGCGGACCTGCGCTAGCCGCCCGCACCGGACCGGCCCTCCGCCGTCGGTCCGGCCGCCTGCCAGGGCATGTCTGGTCGGTCACACCCTGACCGCTCCCTAGCACTTCGCCCATATGCTGAAAAGCCCTTGATGGACGCCCTTTCGGGACATCATCCGGAGCGCGCGCGATCCGCCGAACCGGGGGGCGACTTTGTGCGCGTATTCACAAGGGCTTAACCTGGGGGACACACCGTCGAGCCGAAGAGCAGGCCGTGACACCTCGACAGAACCGCCACCGCGATCGCGCGGGCCGCGGCATCCCCGAAGCCACCGTGGCGCGGCTCCCGGTCTACCTGCGAGCCCTCACCGGGCTCCAGGAGCGCGGCGTCGCGACCGTCTCCTCCGAGGAGCTCGCGGCCGCGGCCGGCGTCAACTCGGCCAAGCTCCGCAAGGACCTGTCCCACCTCGGCTCCTACGGGACCCGCGGCGTCGGCTACGAGGTGGAGTACCTCGTCTACCAGATCTCCCGCGAGCTCGGCCTCACCCAGGACTGGGTCGTCGCCATCATCGGCGTCGGCAACCTCGGCCGGGCCCTGGCCGGCTACGGCGGTTTCGCGTCCCGCGGCTTCCGCGTGGCGGGCCTGCTCGACGCCGACGAGTCCATCGTCGGGCAGGAGATCTCCGGCATGACGGTGGAGCACACCGACCGCCTGGAGGACATGATCGCCGGGCACGGGGTGTCCATCGCCGTGATCGCGACTCCGGCCGGCGCCGCCCAGGGGGTGTGCGACCGCGTGGTGGCCGCCGGTGTGACGAGCGTGCTGAACTTCGCACCCGTGGTGCTGTCGGTGCCCGACGGGGTGGACGTTCGCAAGGTCGATCTGTCCATCGAGCTGCAGATTCTCGCGTTCCACGAGCAGCGCAAGGCGGGCGGGCCGGACGGCTTCGCCCCGCTGGCGGCCGCCGATGCGCCGGCCGGCGCTGCGCAGTACGTGGAAACGGTGGAAGCATGAGGGGGACAATTCGGGGGGCGTGGAGGATCGCCCCCTTTCCAACGACCGGCATGAGTGGAGCGGACCAAGGGGCAGTGGACGGCCCCTTCTCGGCAGGAGCTCGCACGGCGCGGGTGGGCGGAGACTCGGAAGATGCTGGAGACGGCAAATGAGCATTCTGGTCGTAGGCCTCAGCCACCGAAGCGCGCCCGTGGCGGTGCTGGAGAGGGCCGCGGTCGCCGGTGACGATCTCGTCAAACTGCTGCACGCCGTGCACGCGTCCCCGAACGTCGCCGAGGCCGCCATCGTCTCGACCTGCAACCGGGTCGAGATCTACGCGGTCGTCGGCAAGTTCCACGGCGGCGTCTCGGCGATCTCGGAGCTGCTGGCCCTGCACTCCGGCGTCCCGATGGACGACCTGTCGCGGCACCTGTACGTCCACTACGAGGAGCGGGCCGTCCAGCACGTGTTCGCGGTGGCGTGCGGGCTGGAGTCGATGGTCGTCGGCGAGGGGCAGATCCTCGGGCAGATCCGGCAGGCGTTCCGGCTGGCCCAGGAGGAGGGCACGCTCGGCCGCGACCTGCACGACGTCCTGCAGCAGTCGCTGCGGGTCGGCAAGCGCGCCCACCACGAGACGGGGATCGACAAGGCCGGCGCGTCGCTGGTCAGCGTGGGCCTGGAGGTCGCCGCCCGGCACCTCGGCCCCCTGCGGGACGCCCGCGCGCTGGTGGTCGGCGCCGGCTCGATGAGCTCGCTGGCCGCCGCGACGCTGAGCCGCGCCGGGGCGCGCGAGATCGTGGTCGCCAACCGGACCCCCGCGCGGGCGGCGCGCCTCGCCGAGTCGCTGGACGTCCCGTCCCGCGCGGTCGGGCTGTCCGAGCTGGACGCGGCCCTCGGCGAGGCGGACCTCGTGGTGTCGTGCACCGGCGCCACCGGCCTGGTGATCACCGCCGAGCAGCTCGCGGCCCAGGGGATCGGGACGGACGGACGGCGCCGCTTCCTCCTCGACCTGGCGCTCCCGCACGACGTGGAGCGCGCCGTCCGGAACCTGCCGGACGTCGAGCTGGCCGGTCTGGACGACCTGCGGACCGCGCAGGAGGCCGCGCAGGCCATCGGCCCGGAGGCGGTCGAGGCCGCGCGGCGGATCGTGTGCACGGAGGTCGAGGCGTTCCTCGGCGCCGCCCGCGCCGCCGCCGTCGCGCCCACCGTCGTCGCGCTGCGCAGCAAGGCGGCCGGGGTGGTGGAGGCCGAGCTGACCCGGCTGAGCGGGCGGATGCCGCAGATGGACGTCCGGGCCCGCAAGGAGATCGAGCAGACCGTGCGGCGCGTGGTGGACAAGCTGCTCCACGCGCCGACCGTCAAGGTCAAGGAGCTGGCGGCGGCGCCGGGCGGCGACTCCTACGCCGACGCGCTGCGCGAGCTCTTCGACCTGGACCCGAAGGCCCCCGAGGCGGTGGCCCGCGCGGACATGGGAGACGCCGACGTCCGCGACGGCGCCGCCTGGGATCCGAGCCCGGAATGCGCGGAGGCCGACTGCGTCAGCCCCGCGTCAGGGCAGGGGCAGGACGCGGTGTCCGACGCCATGTCCGAGGCGATGTCCGACGCCATGTCCGAGGCGATGTCCGAGCCGCCGTCGGACGGCGTGAACGTCGAGACGGTGAACGCGCGGGCCGCGAGCGTGCGGGCGGTCAGCGCCCGCGACGCCGTCCCGGCGCACGAAGGAGACGAAGCGTGAGTACCGGGAGCAGGGGCCCGCTCCGGCTGGGCACCCGCAAGAGCCTGATGGCGACGACCCAGTCGCAGGGCGTCGCCGACGCGTTGTCGCGGCTCACGGGGCATGCGGTGGAGCTTGTCGGGGTAACGACGCAGGGTGATGTCTCCAAGGCCCTGCTCGCCCAGATCGGCGGGACGGGCGTGTTCGTCAACGCGCTCCGCGACAGGGTGCTGTCCGGCGAGGTGGACTTCGCGGTGCACTCGCTGAAGGACCTGCCGACGTCCGAGACGCCCGGGATCGCCCTCGCGGCCACCCCGGCCCGCGACGACGCCCGCGACGCCCTGTGCGGCCCCGCGAAACTCGCCGACCTGCCGCGCGGCGCCCGGATCGGCACCGGCTCGCCGCGCCGCGTCGCGCAGTTGCGCGCGCTCCGCCCGGACCTGGAGATCGTCCCCATCCGCGGCAACGCCGACACCCGGCTGCGCAAGGTCACCGACGGTGAGCTGGACGCCGTGGTCCTGGCGCACGCGGGTCTGAGGAGGATCGGCCGGCTGGACGCGGTGAGCGAGGTCTTCGACCCCGACCAGATGCTGCCCGCCCCCGGGCAGGGTTCGCTCGCGCTCGAATGCCGCGCCGACCGCGACGATCTGCGCGCCCTGCTCGGGACGATCGACGACGCCCCGACCCGGCGCGCCGTCACCGCCGAGCGGACGGTGCTGGCGGTGCTGGAGGCGGGCTGCTCCGCGCCCGTGGGAACATACGCTGCCGAAGTAGATGAAAGGTTGCATCTGACGGCTGCCGTCGCGGCGTACGACGGCAGCAGGCAGGTGCGGCTGTCCGCAAGCGGCCACCCGGATGCCGCGGAGCAGCTCGGACGCGATCTCGCGAACCGGCTGCTCGCGCAGGGGGCCGACCAGTTGATGGGGGAACGCGAGTGAGCCCCGCCGCGAAGAGCGCCACAGCGAAGACCGATCCGACCGCCGCCGACGAGCCCGCCGCCGACGAGACCACCCACGAGACCACGGCCGACGAGGCCACCGCCGACACGACCGTCAGGTCCGTGAAGGCCGCGAAGAGCGGCGGGCCCGCCAGGAGCGCGGCTCGCGCCGCGCCGCGCCGGACGGCCGGGCCGGGGACGGTCGCGATCGTCGGGATGGGGCCGGGCGACCCCGGCCTGCTGACCCTGCGTGCCGCCGCCGAGTTGGAGCGCGCCGACACCGTCGTCGTGAGCCGCGCCCACTGCCCGGCCGAGATCCTGACCCACTGCCGCCCGGACGCCGAGATCCTCGACACGGCGGACGGCGACCCGGTGAAGCTCGCCGCGCGGGCCGCCAAGGCGGGGCGCCGGGTCGTCCGGCTGTTCCGCGGCGACCCGGGGGTGGCCTGCAACTACGCCGCCGAGGGCGGTGCGCTGGCCAAGGCGGGCGTCCCGTTCGAGGTGGTGCCCGGCGTGTCCTCCGTGACCGCCGTGCCCGGCTACGCGGGCATCCCGCTGACCGACGCCGCGAACCGCGAGATCCGCGTCGTCGACGCCTCCGAGGGCGGCGTCGACTGGGAGCGGTTCGCCGCCCCGGACACCACCCTGGTCGTCCTCGGCGCCGAGGGCGCGGTCGCCGAGGTGGCCAAGGGCCTGGTCGCGGCGGGACGGCCCGACTCCACCCCCGCCGCGATGACGAGCCTCGGCACCACCACCGAGCAGGAGACCGTCGTCTCCACGCTGAGCAGGCTGGCGTCCGACACCAAGGGCATGGACGCGCCCGCCCTGATCATCGTCGGGGACGTGGTGAACTGGCGCGACAGGCTCTCCTGGTTCGAGACCAAGGCGCTGTTCGGCTGGCGGGTCCTCGTGCCGCGCACCAAGGAGCAGGCCGCCTCGCTGTCGGACCAGCTCCGGGGGTACGGGGCCGTCCCGGACGAGGTCCCGACGATCTCCGTCGAGCCGCCGCGCACGCCCCAGCAGATGGAGCGGGCCGTGAAGGGCCTGGTCACCGGCCGGTACGAGTGGGTGGTGTTCACCTCCACGAACGCGGTGAAGGCGATCCGGGAGAAGTTCACCGACTACGGCCTGGACGCCCGCGCGTTCGCCGGGCTGAAGGTCGCCGCCGTCGGCGAGCAGACCACCGCCGCGCTGGTGGAGTTCGGCGTCCACCCGGACCTGACCCCGTCCGGGGAGCAGTCCGGCGAGGGCCTGGCCCAGGAGTGGCCGCCCTACGACGAGGACCTCGACCCCATCAACCGGGTCCTGCTGCCGCGCGCCGACATCGCCACCGACGTGCTCATCGCCCGGCTCACCGAGCTCGGCTGGGAGTGCGAGGACGTGACCGCCTACCGGACGGTCCGGGCCGCGCCGCCGCCCGCGCCGATCCGCGAGGCGATCAAGGGCGGCGGGTTCGACGCCGTGCTGTTCACCTCGTCCTCCACGGTCAAGAACCTGATCGGGATCGCGGGCAAGCCCCACAACGTGACCGTGATCGCCGTGATCGGGCCGCAGACCGCCAAGACGGCCGAGGAGTACGGGCTGCGCGTCGACGTCATGGCGGAGAAGCCCTCGGTATCGGCTCTCGCGGAGGCTCTCGCGGAGTACGGTGCGAAGCGGAGGGCGGCCCAGATCGAGGCGGGCGACCCGCTCCGCAAGCCCAGCCAGATGCGCCGGGGCGCCCGGCGCCGGAAGTAGACCCGCACCCGGAAACACACACCGAGGGATCATGTCTGCACAGTTTCCCGCCGCACGCCCGCGGCGGTTGCGGCGCACCCCCGCGCTGCGCCGGCTCGTCGCCGAGACCCGGCTCAGCCCCGCGGAGCTGGTGCTGCCCGTGTTCGTCAAGGAGGGCATCTCCGAGGCGCAGCCGATCGCGTCCATGCCGGGCGTGTTCCAGCACACCCGCGACAGCCTGCGCAAGGCCGCCCACGAGGCGGCCGAGGCCGGCGTCGGCGGCCTCATCCTGTTCGGCATCCCGGCCGTGAAGGACGGCGTGGGTTCCGCCGCCGACGCCCCGGACGGCATCGTCCAGCAGGCGCTCGGCGACCTCAGGTCGGACCTGGGCGACGCGATCGTGGTCATGAGCGACCTGTGCCTGGACGAGTACACCGACCACGGGCACTGCGGCATCCTCACCGCGTCCGGCGAGATCGACAACGACGCCACGCTGGAGCGGTACGCCTCCATCGCCCTCGCCCAGGCCGAGGCGGGCTCGGCGGTCGTCGGCCCGTCCGGGATGATGGACGGCCAGGTCGGCGCGATCCGCGAGGCCCTGGACGGCGCGGGCCACTCCGACATCGCGATCATGGGGTACTCGGTGAAGTACGCCTCCGCCTACTACGGCCCGTTCCGCGACGCCGCCGAGTGCGCCCCGCAGTTCGGCGACCGGTCCACCCACCAGCAGGACCCGGCCAACGCCGACGAGTCGCTCCGCGAGGTCTTCCTCGACCTCGACGAGGGCGCCGACATGGTCATGGTCAAGCCGGCGGGCGCCTACCTCGACATCGTGCGCCGCGTCCGCGACGCCGTCGACGTCCCCGTGGTCGCCTACCAGGTGAGCGGTGAGTACGCGATGATCGAGGCCGCGGCCGAGAAGGGCTGGCTCGACCGCGAGCGCACGATCATGGAGTCGCTGGTGGCGATCCGCCGCGCCGGCGCCGACATCGTCCTCACCTACTGGGCCACCGAGGTCGCCCGCCGACTGGCCTAGTTCGCCTTCGACCACCCCGCCCTCTAGTCACTTAGGGTCGTTTTCCCGGGGTTGCCGTGTCCGGGGTTCATCCCGGCGGGCATCATCGTTAACCAGGAACCCATGTGCGACCTTGGGTATTGGGGGGCGGAGATGCTGGCGGTCTCGGGGAGCAGACGGCAGCGGGCGGCGCGCGACCGGATGGCCGCGGCGGCGCGGGAGTACGCCGATCTGGGGTGGCCCTGCTATCCCGGAGCCCACCCCCCGTCGGGCGGTGACCGGGCGTGTTCGTGCGACCGGCTCGGCTGTCCCGACCCGGGCGCGCATCCGGTGTCGGCGGCCTGGGCGCACCAGGCGAGCGTCGACGCGGCCGTGATCAAACGCTGGTGGGCCGAGCGGCCGCAGGCCAACATCATCCTGCCGACGGGCCGGGTGTTCGACGTGTTCGACGTACCGGCCGCGGCCGGGACGATCGCCCTCGACCGGATCGCACGGGACGACCTCCCCGTCGGTCCGGTCGCGTCTTTCGGGGGCGACCGGCACCTGTTCTTCGTCGCCACGCGCGGCGCGCCCGTCGACGAGGACGAGTGGTGGTCCTGCCAACTGGACTGCTCCCCGGAGGACGTCGCCGAGACGCCGGGCATGCGGTGGCACTGCCGCGACAGCTACGTCGTCGCACCGCCGTCCGTCCTGCCGAACGGCCGCGAGGCGGCCTGGCTGCGCCCGCCGTCCCGCGGCCCGTTGCCCGACCCGCTGCGCCTCCTGGAGGTCCTCTCGGACGCCTGTGAGAGCGCCTAGCCGCTCGGGCGGATGCCTCCGGTGAGCGGGGCACCCCTCAGCGGGGCGCCCCTCAGCGGGGCACCCCTCAGTGGGGCGCCTTGATGGGGGCCTTGCGGCCCCAGCCGCTGTAGGAGCCGCGCTGCATCTGGTTGCGGCCCTTCTCGGGCCCGGCGCGCACCCAGAACTTCACGGGCCGGTAGCCGGCGTCGAGCCTGACGGCGAACGCGATCTGCTGCGCGCCCGTGGCCTGCGCCATCTGCGCGTACAGCGGGCCGACGCCGGGCGCCTGGGCCAGTTTCGCGGCGGGCGCCTCGCCCTCGTAGATCGCTCCAGATCTGCTGAGCTTCGTCGCCGACCGCAGCAGCGTCGTCAGGTTCGCGACCGAGCCGCCCTGGCGCACCTGGTCGCCGGCGGCCGGGTAGCCGCGGCCTCCGAGCGGCGACTGCCGCCACTTCTTGCCCGCGCGGACGTACAGGCGGTCCTGGACGATGACGGCCCGGACCGGCTTGCGCGCCCCGCCCGTCCCCGCCAGCGTCAGGGCGTAGGACGGCGTCGCGCCCTGCACCAGCCCGATCGTCCCCTGGCCGGTGGCGGTGAAGCCGCAGCAGCCGGTCTGGCGGTAGCTGAACGCGGCGCCGGGCGTCCTGGCGACGGCCTGGTCGATGCGGGCGACGAGCGGCGCGGGGTCGACGCCGCCGACGGGCAGCGTCGGCTGCGGGCTGCTGCTCTGCGCGGGCTTCGGCTCGGGCGGCTGCTTGTCACCGCCGAGCGAGGTGCCGCCCTTGAGCAGGACCGCCGCGCCCGCCCCGGCGGCGACGAGCACGACGGCGACGGCGACGGCCACCCAGCGCATCCGGGACCGCCCGCCGCCCTTCGGGCCGGCGACGACCGGCGTGCGGCCGCTGCTGCGGGACGGCTTCGCCTTCGGCGGCTCGGGCTGCTGCGCGGCCTGCGTGGCGAGCTCGGTGAGGCGGCCGCGGCCCTGCGCCTCCCAGGACGGCCCGTAGGCGGAGACGGCGGCGTCCTCCAGCGCGCCGAGGAAGTCGGCGGCGGACTTCGGGCGCTTCTCCGGCTCCTTGGCCAGGCCCTGGTGGATCAGGTCGCGCAGCGGCCCCGGGACCTCCTCGGCGGGGATCGGCGCCTCGCGGTGCTGCCGCGCCATGTTGCGGCCCGCGTACGGGGGCCGCCCGGTGAGGCACTCGTAGAAGATCGCGGTGGCGGCGTACAGGTCGGTGGCGACGGTGGCGGGCGCGCCGTCCCACAGCTCGGGCGCCGCGTACGGCGGGCCGTGCTGCGCCTCGGTGCCCGCGGGCGCCGTCGCGAAGTCGGTGAGGCGGGCGTTGCCCTCGGCGTCGACCAGGACGTTCGCCGGGCGCATCGAGCCGTGGACGAGGTCGTGGTCGTGCGCGGCGGCGAGGCCGAGGAGCGTCCCGCCGAGCATCGACAGGGCCGCGAGGGGGCCGCTCGGGCCCTGCGCCGCGAGCATCCGCCGCAGGCTCACGCCCTCGACGTGCTGCATCACGATCGCGGTGCCGTCGGCGGTCTCCACGAAGTCGTAGAGGTCGACCACGTTCGGGTCTTCCATCTGGGACAGGCCTCGTGACGCCACGCGGTAGCGCGCGAGAAACGCCTCGTCGGCGCCGAGCGCCGGGTCGAGGTATTTGATCGCGACCCGCGTGCCGGTCATGTCGTCGACCGCCAGCACTACCCGGCCCGAGGTTCCGCCGCCCAGTTCGCGTTCATGGGTGAACCCCGGGACCGTCCAGCCGTTGACCACGGTGAAAGCCATCCCTCCGATGTCGTACTTGGTGGAATATCGGCCCATACGCCACCGGGTCAAGGCAAGTCGCCGAACTGCAACTGAGAGACTGCAACCGTGACTGACTTCGATCGCTCCCGGCAGTTGTTCGACCGTTCCGCCGCCGTTGTTCCCGGCGGCGTCAACTCCCCGGTCCGGGCCTTCGGCGCCGTAGGCGGGACGCCCCGTTTCATGGCGTCCGGGCGTGGTCCGTACCTTACCGACGTCGACGGGACCTCATACGTCGACCTCGTGTGCTCGTGGGGCCCAATGATCCTCGGGCACGCGCATCCGGCCGTGGTGGAGGCGGTGCGGGACGCGGCCGGACGCGGCACGTCCTACGGCGCGCCGACCCAGGGCGAGGTGGAGCTCGCCGAGGAGATCGTGTCCCGCACGGCGGCGGCGAAGGTCCGGCTGGTCAACTCGGGGACCGAGGCGACGATGTCGGCGATCCGGCTGGCCCGCGGGTTCACCGGCCGCACCAAGATCGTGAAGTTCGCGGGCTGCTACCACGGGCACGTGGACTCGCTGCTCGCCGCGGCGGGCTCCGGCGTCGCCACGTTCGGGCTCCCCGACACGCCGGGCGTGACCGGCGCGACCACCGCCGACACGCTGATCCTGCCGTACAACGACGTCGCGGCCGTGGAGACGGCCTTCCACGACCACGGCAACGACATCGCCTGCTTGATCACCGAGGCGGTGCCGTGCAACATGGGCGTGGTCCCGCCGCTGGCCGGGTTCAACGCGCTGCTCAAGCGGCTGTGCGAGCGGTACGGCGCGCTGCTGGTGATCGACGAGGTGCTCACCGGGTTCCGGGCGTCGCGGTCCGGGTGGTTCGGGATCGAGGGCGTGCCGGGCGACCTGATGACGTTCGGCAAGGTGATGGGCGGCGGGCTGCCCGCCGCCGCGTTCGGCGGGCGCGCCGACGTCATGGACCACCTCGCCCCCGCCGGGCCCGTCTACCAGGCCGGGACCCTCTCGGGGAACCCGCTGGCCACCGCCGCCGGGCTCGCCACGCTGCGCGGCGCCACGGACGAGGTGTACGCCGCGATCGACCGCTCGGCGCAGATCGTGTCGAAGGCCGCGTCCGAGGCGCTGGAGCGCGAGGGCGTCCCGCACTCGCTGCAGACCGCCGGGAACCTCTTCTCGATCTTCTTCATCGACGGCGTGGTGGGCGACTTCACCGCGGCGCAGCGCCAGGACCCCAAGGCGTACGCGGCCTTCTTCCACGCCGCGCTGGAGCGTGGCGTGTACCTGCCGCCTTCGGCGTACGAGGTGTGGTTCCTGTCCGCCGCGCACGACGACGAGGCTCTGGGACGCGTCCTGGAGGCCCTCCCGCACGCCGCCCGCGCCGCCGCGCGCGCGGCGGAGTCCTAGAACGGCAGAGCGCGGAACGCCCTCAGGGCGGCGACGACCGGTTCGTGGCGCGGTGCGTGCAGGGGAGCGCGCACCGCGGGGTCGTCGATCAGCCCCTCGTCGGCCAGGCACGCCTTGAGGACGGCCGGGGAAGGTTCGCTGAACAGCGCCTCCGCCATCGGCAGCAGGGCGTTGTGGAACGTCAGCGCCCGCGCCGCGTTGCCCTCCCGTGTAGCCCGCGCCATGGCGGCGTAGGCGGCCGGGGCGAGGCACGCGCACGCGGCGACGCCGCCCGCCGCGCCGAGCTGGAGCATGGGGTAGATGAAGGCGTCGTCCCCGGACAGGATCGCCTTGCCGGGGTTGGCCGCGAGCATGGCGAGGGTGTCCTGGTCGACGGCGCCCGCGCAGTGCTTCATGCCGGCGACGCAGTCGAGCGCGAGGATCGCCAGGAGGGCGTCGGCGGACAGGGGCCTGGCCGTCCGGTACGGCACGTTGTACGGGATCAGCGGGACGTCCACGGCCGCGCCGACGGCGGCGAAGTGGTCGATGACGCCCTCCTCCGACGGCCGCAGGTAGTACGGGACGACGACGAGCAGCGCGTCGGCGAGCGGGGCGCGCTCGCGGGCCTGCCGGATCGAGTCCTCGGTGCCCATCGTCCCGGCGCCCACCGTCAGCGGCGTCCCGTGCTCGATCGAGACGGCCCGGCACACCTCCAGCACCGTCCGCTGCTCGGCGGCGCTCAGCAGCGCGGCCTCGCCGGTGGTGCCGAGCGCGACCAGGCCGTCCGCGCCGTTCTCCAGGCAGTGCCGGGCGAGGCGTTCGAGGGACTTGGCGTCCACCTCGCCGGAGCCGCTGAACGGCGTGACGAGCGACGCGTGGATTCCGTGCATGGATCTCATCTCGTTCGGGCGGCCGGCGCGGCGGGCGCGGGCGGTGCGGGCAGGCTGCGGGTGCGGGACCGCGGCCGGACGCTGCCGGCGGCGACCCCCGCGATGATCAGCGCGGCGCCGGCGAGCCGGACCGCGTCCACGTGCTCGCCCAGCAGCAGGGCCGCCGAGACGAGCCCGAACGGCGGGACGAGCAGCGAGTACATGGCGACCGTGCCGACCTCGTACCGGCGGATCAGCCACGCCCATCCGCCGAAGCAGAACAGCGTGGCGACGTAGGCGATGAACGCCACCGAGGCCACCCCGGCGAGCGAGAGGTGGTGCGCCGCCTCCGGCAGGGCCCCCGGCCCCTCGAAGATCAGCGACAGGGCGAGCAGGGGGAGCGGCGGCACCAGCGACATCCACACCATGAACGCGAACGCGTCGACCGGCTCCTCGGTGGACCGGTTCATCCCCCGCATGGCGACGTTCGCCAGACCCCAGGCGGCCGCGCCGCCGAGGCAGACCAGGAACGCCCCCACCGGGCTCCCGCCCTCGCCCTGCGCGACGCCGAGCAGCGTGATCCCGGCGAACGCGACGGCCATCCCGGCGATCTGGCGGCCTCCGACGCGCTCGCCCAGCAGCAGGCCCGCGAACAGCGCCGTGAAGACCGCCTGCACCTGGAGCACGACCGACGCCAGGCCGGCGGGCATGCCCATGCTCATGCCGAGGAACAGCAGGCCGAACTGCCCCACGCCGAGCGGGACGCCGACCAGGACGAACCAGCGCGCGGCGACCGGCGGGCGGCGGACGAGGAAGACCGCGGGCACCGCCGCGGCCGTGAACCGCAGCGCGGCCATCAGCAGCGGCGGGAAGTCGTCCAGGGCCACCTTGATGGGCACGAAGTTGAAGCCCCACAGCGCGGCGATCAGGGTGGCCAGCAGGACGTGGCGCGATCTCATGCCTCGATGGTGAGGAAACACTTGCTTTAGGACAAGCGAGAACTTCTTGACACCTCGCTTTAGTATTGCTTCATGCTTGATCTGGAACGGCTGCGCGCTCTGCACTCGGTCGCGACGTACGGCTCGGTCAGCGCCGCCGCGGACGTCCTGCACGTCACCACGTCCGCCGTGTCCCAGCAGCTCGCGAAGCTGGAGCGGGAGACCGGGCAGAAGCTCCTGGAGCGCAACGGCCGCGGCGTCCGCCTCACCGACGCCGCCGAACTGCTCGTCGCGCACGCCGAGCGGATCCTGTCGCTCGTCGAGCAGGCGCAGGCCGACCTGGAGGCGCACCGCGGCTCCGTCGTGGGCCAGCTCACCGTCGCCTCGTTCCCGACCGCGATCCGCGGGCTGATGCCCGCCGCGCTGCGCGCCCTGCGCGCCGACCACCCCGATCTGCGCGTCCTGCTCCGCGAGGAGGACCCCATGCGCAGCATGCCGCTCGTCCAGCGCGGGGACCTCGACATGGCCGTCGTCCAGGACTGGAACAACGAGCCCCTCCCGCTGCCCGAGGGCCTGCACAAGGGCGTCATCTGCGAGGACGTCGCGGACGCGGCACTGCCCGCGGGCCACGACCTGGCCGGGCGCGAAACGATCGACCTCAAGGAGCTCGCGGGGGACCCGTGGATCAGCTCCTCGCCCGACAGCATCTGCTGCGACTGGCTGCTGCGCACGCTGCGCGCCATCGACAGCGAACCCAGGATCGACCACATGGCCTACGAGTTCGCCACCCAGCTCTCCCTGGTGGCCGCCGGGCTCGGCAACGTCATCCTGCCCCGCCTCGGCCGCTGCGACGTCCCGCCGGGCGTCGCGATCGTCCCGCTCTCGGCCCCGCTGTCGCGCCGCGTCTACGCCGTCTGGCGCGAGGAGGCGGCCCGCCGCCCCGCGATCCGCGCCGCCGTGACCGCCCTGCGCGCCGCCGTCCCGGCCGGTGGCGGGGAGGAGGCGGGGGCGCGGGTAATCTGACGACGCCATGACTGACACGACGATCGTTCACCTCCTGCGGCACGGCGAGGTGCACAACCCCGAGCGCATCCTCTACGGGCGGCTGCCCGGTTACCGCCTCAGCGAGGACGGCGTCCTCATGGCGAAGGCCGCCTCCCGGTGGTTCGCCGACAGGGACGTCACCGCGCTGTTCTCCTCGCCCATGCAGCGGGCGCTGGAGACGGCCGCGCCGCTGGCCGACGCGCTCGGCCTGCCCGTCACGGTGGACGACCGCCTGATCGAGGCCGGCAACCACTTCGAGGGGCTCACGTTCGGGGTGGGGACCGGCTCGCTGCGCCGCCCCGAGCACTGGCGCCACCTCGTCAACCCGTTCCGGCCGTCCTGGGGCGAGCCGTACAAGCTGCTCGTCGCCCGGATGCGCGCCGCCGTCATCAGGGCACGGGAGACGGCCCTCGGTCACGAGGCCGTCTGCGTCAGCCACCAGCTGCCGATCTGGATCCTGCGGCTGCACGCCGAGCACCGCCGGCTCTGGCACCACCCGGCCCGCCGGGAGTGCTCGCTCGCCAGCCTCACGAGCCTGACGTTCGAGGGCAGCCGGCTGGTGGAGGTCGCCTACAGCGAGCCCGCCGCCGGGATCGCGACGGGCCCCGATGTCGCGGGCGCCTGACCGCACCGCTAAGTTTGTACTACATCCTGTAGTACTCCACGTCTCGCACTGAACGCCCTGTAGTACCGAGGAGGGGCACCGTGAACCCCCGCCGTATCTCGCCCTCGCGCGCTCCTTTCCGCGCGGGTGCCGCCGTCGCGCTCTGCGGCCTGCTCGCGGGCTGCGCCGGCACCGGCGCCGCGGAGGGCGGGCCCGACGGCGGCGACAACCGCTTCATCTCGGGCAACGGCAACGTGACCGAGTACAAGGCGGCGCAGCGCAAGAGCCTCGCGAACGTCACCGGGCAACGGCTCGACGGCGAATCCTTCAAGCTGGCCGACCTCAAGGGCAAGGTCGTCGTCGTCAACTTCTGGGCGTCGTGGTGCGCGCCCTGCCGGGGCGAGGCGCCGTCCCTCCAGCACGTCTACGACGGGAAGAAGGCGCAGGGCGTGGAGTTCCTCGGCGTCAACTTCAAGGACTCCAAGCCCAACGCGCAGGCCTTCGAGCGCAAGTTCAAGGTCACCTACCCCAGCCTCTTCGACGCCGACGGCCGCGTGACGCTGGCGTTCCGGGAGGTCCCGCCGAGCGCGATCCCGAGCACGCTCGTCCTGGACCGGCAGGGCCGCGTCGCCGCCCGCATCATCGGCGCGACGACGTTCACCAAGCTCGACCCCCTGGTCGGCAAGGTCCTCGCGGAGAAGTGAGCTCCCTGGACGAGACGGTCGTGAGCGGGTCGTTGGTGGCGGCGGCGCCGCTGGCCGCCCTCGCCGGGCTCGTCTCGTTCGCCTCGCCGTGCGTCCTGCCCCTCGTGCCGGGCTACCTGTCGTACGTGACGGGCATGACCGGCGCCGACCTCGCCGAGCAGCGGCGGGGACGGCTCCTCGCCGGGGTCCTGCTGTTCGTCGCCGGGTTCAGCGTCGTCTTCGTCAGCTACGGCGCGCTCTTCGGCGGGCTCGGACGGTGGCTGCTGGAGTACCAGGACACGATCACCCGCGTCCTCGGCGTCATCACGATCGTGTTCGGCCTGGCGTTCATGGGCTTGGTCCCCGGGCTCCAGCGGACGGTGAAGTCGGGGCGCCTCCCGGCGGCCGGGCTCGCCGGGGCGCCGCTCCTCGGCGTCCTGTTCGGGCTGGGCTGGACGCCGTGCATCGGCCCGACGCTCGGCGCGGTGCAGGGCCTGGCGATCACCGAGGCCAGCGCCGGGCGGGGCGCGCTGCTGTCGCTGGCGTACTGCGCGGGCCTCGGGCTGCCGTTCGTGGCCACCGCGATCGCCTACCGTAGGGCCCTCGGCGCGTTCGGCGCCGTGAAGCGCCACTACCCCCTGGTCATGCGGATCGGCGGGGGGATGCTCGTCCTCATCGGGGTGCTGCTCGTGAGCGGCCTGTGGGGTGACCTGACCATCGAGCTGAGGTCGTGGATCAGCGGCTTCGAACCGGTGATGTGAGATGACTGACACCAACACCGACCACCCCGGCACCGACCACGCCGCAGACGACGCGGAGGAGACCGGCACCGAGGCGCCCGCCGCGCGGCAGGCGCCGGAGGAGGTGCCGCGCCCCTCCGGCATCGGCCCGCTCGGCTGGCTGCGGTGGGGCTGGCGGCAGCTCACCACCATGCGGACCGCCCTGATCCTGCTGTTCCTGGTGGCGCTCGGCGCGGTGCCGGGCTCGATCCTGCCGCAGCGGGGCCAGGCACCCGAGAAGGTCGCCGCCTACCTGGAGAAGCACGAGACGCTCGGGCCCTGGCTCGACAAGTTCTCCATGTTCGACGTGTTCGCGGCCCCCTGGTTCGCGGCCATCTACATCCTGCTGTTCGTCTCGCTCGCCGGCTGCGTCATCCCGCGCGCCGTCAAGCACTACAGGTCGATGCGGGCGCGCCCGCCGGCGGCCCCCCGCAACCTGGCGCGACTGCCGCAGTCGGCCACGTACGAGACCGACGCGTCCCCTGAGGACGTCCTCGCCGAGGCCCGCACGGCCCTGCGCGCCCGCCGCTTCCGCGTGGACGTGTCCGGCGGCGCCGCGTCCGCCGAGAAGGGCTACCTGGGCGAGACGGGCAACCTGCTCTTCCACCTCGCGCTGCTGGCGCTGCTGTTCGCGCTCGGCCTCGGGAACCTGTTCGGCTACCGGGGCAACGTCCTGCTGACCGAGGGCAAGACGTTCGCCAACTCGCTCGGCCTCTACGACCAGTTCCAGCCCGGCCGCGCCTTCAGCGGCGGCGAGCTCGCCCCGTTCACGGTCACGCTGGACGACTTCAAGGCCGAGTACGAGGCCAAGGGCGCCAAGCGGGGCCAGGCCACCGAGTTCAACGCCAAGATCC
This sequence comes from Actinomadura sp. NPDC023710, assembly GCF_040639875.1. Lineage (NCBI taxonomy): Bacteria > Bacillati > Actinomycetota > Actinomycetes > Streptosporangiales > Thermomonosporaceae > Actinomadura > Actinomadura sp. NPDC023710. Next base: position 147,457 of record NZ_JBFAGB010000015.1, on the reverse strand, counting down.
ATTACCGGTCGAGCCCGGACGCCCCGAACAAGCCCTACGACCTGCAGATCAACCATCCGCTCAAGGTCGGCGGCGCGAAGGTGTACCTGCTCGGCCACGGGTACGCGCCGGTGTTCACCGTCCGGGACGCCAAGGGGAACGTCGCCTTCCAGGATTCGGTGCCGTTCCTGGAGATGGAGCCGCGGAACCTGACGTCCGAGGGCGTCATCAAGGTCCCCGACGCCGAGCCCGACCAGCTCGCCTTCTACGCCATCCTGTGGCCGACCGCGGTGGCGAGCGAGGACGGCAAGCAGATCGTCTCGGCGTTCCCCGCGCCGCTGCGCCCGGTCGTCACGATCACCGCCTTCAAGGGCGACCTCGGCCTGGACTCCGGCAGCCCGCAGTCGGTCTACAAGCTGGAGGGCGTCGGCAGGACGATCCAGCCGATCAAGGGCGGCCAGAAGCTCCTGGAGCCGGGGGAGTCCTTCGCGCTGCCCGGCGACGCCGGCACGGTGACCTTCGACGGGCTCAAGGAGTGGACGAGCCTGTCGGTCAACCGCGACCCCGGCCGCATCCCCGCGCTCATCGCCGCCGTCCTCGCGGTGCTCGGCGTGGCGACCTCGTTCATGGTCCGCCGGCGCAGGGTGTGGGTCCGTGCGAGCGCCGGAGAGGGCGGGCGTACGGTGGTGGAGGTCGGCGGTCTCACGCTGGGGAACCCGACCTCGGAGTTCGACGACATCGTGACCGCGCTGCGCGGTCCGCAGGACGGGCCCGCTTCCGAGCCCGGCGAGACCCCCGCCGCCGACGGCCCCTCGGGTGCGGCGACCGAACCGAAGGAGTGACGAGGTGAGCAACGCCGACCTCGCGAACCTGAGCGACAAGCTCATGCTGACCACCGTGATGATGTACATCATCGCGCTGGTCGCCTACGCCGCCGACCTGGGCTTCGGCCGCCGCCGCGCGGTGGAGGCCGCCCCGGCGAAGAGCGGGGCGAAGGTGCTGGTGGGCGCCGCCGGGGCCGAGAGCGCGGCCGGCACCTCGGACACGGCCGGTGACACCGCCTCCGCCTCCGACGAGGCCGCGGACGCGGACGCGGGGGCCGAGCGTCCCCGGGTCGACTGGATCCGGCTCGCCGTCCTGCTGAACGTGCTCGGCTGGGGCGCGCAGCTCGGCGTCCTCGTGACCCGCGGGCTCGCCGCGAACCGGTGGCCGTGGGGGAACATGTACGAGTTCCTCACCGCCATCGCGTTCGCCGCCGTCACCGCGTTCATGGTCGTCATGTTCCGCTACAAGGCGCGGTTCCTCGGCGCGTTCGTCATGGCCGCCGCGGTGATCGCCCTCGGCGTCGCCAACATCTGGCTGTACGACTCGGTGGGCCCGGTCAGCCCGGCGCTGAACTCCTACTGGATCGCCATCCACGTGACCGCCGCGATCATCGCGACCGGCGCGTTCACCGTCGCGGGCGCCGCGACGATCCTGTACCTGCTGAAGGAGCGCGCCGAGTCGCGCGGCGGGGTCGCGGCGGGCGGCGTGCTGTCGCGCCTCCCGTCGGTGGAGGCCCTGGACCGCCTCTCCATGCGGGTCACGATGTTCGCGTTCCCGATCTGGACGGCCGCGATCATCATGGGCGCCATCTGGGCCGACCAGGCGTGGGGCCGCTACTGGGGCTGGGACCCCAAGGAGGTCTGGTCCTTCGTCACCTGGGTCATCTACGCGGCCTACCTGCACGCGCGCGCCACCGCCGGCTGGAAGGGCCGCAAGGCCGCCTTCCTGTCACTGCTCGCGTTCGCGGCGCTGCTGTTCAACTTCTTCGGCGTGAACTACATGTTCTCCGGCCTGCACTCCTACGCCTGACGCGCGGCGGAGCGCCGCGGCCGCGTGACTCCATGGGATGACGGAGAGTCGGGTTCCGGCTTACCCTTCCTCAGGGACCCGGTCCAGCGGCGGTCGCCGCTCGATACCCCCGCGGGTCCGGCTGACAGAGGAGCCCGATGCGCTTCAAAGGCGTGCACCGCAAGCCCCGGGAGACGTTCCGAGGCGGACGGTTCCGCGCGGACGCGGCCGGCGACGAGGTCCCCTACGCGCCGTCCCCGCCCGACTCGGGGCAGGTGCGGCCGCGCAGCAACCAGCCGCGCGACCGGTTCGGCCGCTTCCGCAAGGCGGGCCGCGACGACGACTACGCGCTCGGGCCCGAACGCCCGGAGGCGGGCCCCGTCGACACGGCGGGCGGCCTGCGCGGGATGACCGGCCGGCTCGGGCGGCGGGGGCAGGGCCGGCCGCGTTCGGGCGACTACTCCTGGAGCGACTTCGAGCTGGAGGACGACCGGCCGCGCGTGGAGCCCCATCCGCCGGGCACGCCGCACGCCGCCGACGGCCGTCGTGACTGCGGCGTGCTGGAGGGCGTCCTGCACCGGCAGTGGGACGTCCGGGAGGGGCCGCCGCCCGAGGTGATCGGGGCCGTGGAGAGCCTGGCGTCGCTCCCGGAGCCGCTGAAGGAGAAGCTGGCGAGCGGCCTCGACGGCATCTACGTCGGCCCCGGCGGCGTCCCCCAGCTCGACGACATGGGCCACCTGCGCGACCGGCCGCTGCCGTCGGGCCGCGCCACCTGGGACATCTGCGCCGGCGCGTACGGCGACCGCAAGATCGTCGTGGGGGACCGGCCGTCCCCGACTCCGGACGTGATGCTGCACGAGGTCGGGCACGCGCTCGACGACATCGACGGCGACGAGGGCGAGTGGACCTCCGACAGCCCCGCCTTCCGGCAGCTGTACGAGGAGTGCCTGCCGTATCTGGCGAGCGAGTTCCACAAGCAGCCGAACGCGCTCGGCCGCCGCGAGTTCTTCGCCGACGCGTTCGCCGCGATCTCCTCCCGGCAGCGCCCCGCCCTGGTGGATATGCTCGCCGGCAACATCCGCACGGCCCTTGAGGTCATGCTCTTCTTCAACCGCAGGTACGGGATCTAGGACACCGAGATGACAGGCCGCGCGACGACAGACGGCGAAGGTGATCGACGATGTACGTGATCCGGCTTCCCGACGGCACGCTCCGGGTCCCCCACAGCGTTCTCGCCGACGGCGGCGAGCCCGGGCCCGAGGCGAGCGAGGGACGGATCATCGCCGACGCCTACGTCGAGATCGGCCCGGACGATCCCGACTACGACCGGTTGCTGAGCGAGTCGCTCACCGAGGAGGAACTGGCGGAACGGCGGCGCCGCTGGCGGGACGAGGACGCGGACCTGCTCCGCCGGTTCGAGGAATGGAAGGCGGACGGCGCCGAAGAGTGAGCACGGGGAAAGGCGAGCACTGGGGAAGCGAGCACTGGGGAGTGAGCGCGAAATCGGTGGGCGCGAGCCCGAGCCTTGAAAGGCGAGTGCTGGAGAGTGAGCGGGGGCGGGGCGGGGAGCGCCCCGGCCGCCCGGCGAGGACTGCCTTCGGCCAAGGACTGCCTCGGCGGGCGGTCCGGGCGGCTCAGGACCGGGGTCCGGGCGATGGGCCCAGGTCAGTGGGCCGAATGCTCGGCGACGGGCTCCTCGCCGCGCAGCAGCGCGTGCACCTCGGACTCGCGGAAGCGCCGGTGGCCCCCCGGAGTGCGGATGCTGCTGATCCGGCCCGCGGCGGCCCACCGGGTGACCGTCTTCGGGTCGACCCGGAAGAGGGCGGCGACCTCTCCTGGAGTCAGCAGGCGCTCGCTCGTGCTTTCCACGTCTTCTCTCCCCCTTTGTCCCGCTCTCGGCGCGGGTGGACTGTTTAACAGTGTGGCGGGTCAAGACCGATTTCTCCCTTGTTTTCGGAAAAGATCACCGAACGTAGTCCGCCGAACAGCGGCGATGACGGACGGTGATTCCGGCATGGGTCACAGTGATCACCCTGACCCCCGCTGACCTGCCATGTCACGCGGCCGAGGCCCCCGCGACCACCCGGGAGAAGTAGTCTCCGGGCATGTCCGACCTCGTATCGCTGCCGGAGATCGAACGGGCCGCCGAGCGCATCGCGGGCGTCGCCGTCCGGACGCCGCTCGTCCCGTTCTCGCGCGACCCCGCCCCGTCCGCCGCCGGCGCGCCCGCGCTGCTGGTGAAGGCCGAGTCGCTGCAGCCGATCGGCGCCTTCAAGCTGCGCGGCGCCTACTCCGCCATCGCCTCCCTCGCCCCGGGGGAGCGCGAGCGCGGCGTGGTCACGCACTCCAGCGGCAACCACGCGCAGGCCGTCGCCTACGCGGCCCGCGCGCTCGGCACCAGGGCCGTCCTGGTCATGCCGCACACCACCCCGGGCGTGAAGGTCGACGCGTGCATCGCGCTCGGCGCCGAGGTCGTGTACGTGGAGCCGACCTCCCAGGCCCGCACCGAGACCGCGGGCAAGCTCGCCGCCGCACACGGCTTCGCCCTGGTCCCGCCCTACGACGACGCCCGGATCATCGCCGGCCAGGGCACCGCCGGGCTGGAGATCGTCCAGGACCGCCCGGACGTGGACGTCGTGCTCGTCCCGGTCAGCGGCGGAGGTCTGATCGCCGGCGTGTCCGCCGCGATCAAGGCGCTGCGCCCGGAGGCGAAGATCGTCGGGGTCGAGCCGGAGCTCGCCGCGGACGCCCGCGACTCGATGGCGGCGGGGCGTCCCGTCGAGTGGGCGGCGGAGGAGACCGGCCGCACCATCGCCGACGCGCTGCGCGTCCAGCGGGTCGGCGACCTGCCGTACGCGCACATGCGCGCCCACGTGGACGGCGTCGTCACGGTCACCGAGGACGAGATCCGGCAGGCGATGCGCCGCCTCGCCCGCGAGGCCCGGCTCATCGCCGAGCCGGCGGGCGCCGTCGCCACGGCCGCCTACCTCTACCACCGCGCGGAGCTCCCCGAGGGACGCACCTACGTCTCGATCCTGTCCGGCGGCAACGTCGACCCGGCCCTCTTCCTGGACGTGCTGAGCCGACCCCGGGGCGAGGACGCTCAGGACCGGGGATAGCCTCGAAGTGCCATGCGTTCCGTCATCCTCTACACCCTGGCCCGGGCCGTGATCTTCGCGGTCACCGCGGGGGTGCTCGCGCTCTTCGGGGCCCGCGGGTTCCTGCTCCTGCTGCTGGCGCTGCTGATCAGCGGCGTCGTCAGCTACGTCCTGCTGTCCGCGCAGCGGGACCGGATGTCCGCCGTCGTCACGCGGGGCGTGCGCTCGCAGCGCGAGAAGTTCGAGAGATCGGTCGCCAAGGAGGACGCCCCGCGCCCCCGCGCGGATTGAACCGGGCGCCCCCCGTGCGGACCGACCCCCGCCCCCGCGCGCAGGGCCTTGTGCGGCCTAGGCTGGAGCCATGACCCGCGCTTCACTCGACAAGCAGCCCGCCGACGTCGCGGCGATGTTCGACGGCACCGCCGAGCGGTACGACCTGATGAACTCGCTGATGACCGGCGGCCAGGACCGGCGGTGGCGGCGGGAGGTCGTCCGTGCGCTGGAGGCGCGGCCGGGTGAGCGGGTGCTCGACCTCGCGGCGGGGACGGGGACGTCGTCGGTGCCGTTCGCCGAGGCCGGGGCCGACACGGTCGCGTGCGACTTCTCGCTCGGGATGCTGCGCGTCGGGGTGCGCCGCCAGGCGGACGTCACGGGCCTGCGCTTCGTCGCCGGGGACGCCCTGCGGCTGCCCTTCGCGGACGGCTCCTTCGACGCCGTCACCATCTCCTTCGGGCTGCGCAACGTCGCCGACACGGGGCTCGCGCTGCGCGAGCTGCGCCGGGTCGCGAGGCCCGGCGGGCGGCTGGTGATCTGCGAGGTGAGCCACCCCCCGAACGCGCTGCTGGCGCTCGGCCACAAGGCGCACCTGCGTTACGGGCTGCCGCTGCTGGCGCGGGTCAGCTCCAACCCCGACTCCTACCGCTACCTCGCCGAGTCGACCCTCGCCTGGCCCGACCAGGCGGGGCTGGCGCGGCTCATCCAGGACGCGGGCTGGGGCGAGGTGCGCTGGCGCGATCTCACGTTCGGCGTGGTCGCCCTGCACCATGCCGTCAACCCGTCCGTCAAGCCTGCTTGACAGACGGCGGCCGGTGGTTCGGACCGGTCCAAACTTGGACCGGCCCAGAAGTACCCACCAGTCGTGATAAAGGAATAGACTCCCCACCGGATCCTTGTGAAGTACTTCACAAGCGAACGAGCGAAGAGGACCATCGTGACCGACTCCACCCGACACGCGGATGCCATCGTCGTCGGGGCGGGCCCCGCCGGATCGTCGACCGCCTATTGGCTCGCGCAGGCCGGCCTGGACGTCTTCCTGCTGGAGAAGGCCACCTTCCCGCGCGACAAGATCTGCGGCGACGGCCTCACCCCGCGGGCCGTCCGCGCCCTCATCGGCATGGGCGTCGACATCAACGATCCCGGCTGGGGGCGCAACAAGGGCCTGCGCATCTACGGCGGCGGCGTCAAGGTCGAGCTGCCCTGGCCGGAGCTCGCGTCCTTCCCCGACTTCGGCCTCGTCCGCAAGCGCACCGACCTCGACCAGCTCCTCGCCGAGCACGCCGCCAAGGCCGGCGCGCAGCTCCTGCAGGGCTGCAACGTGACCGGCCCGATCGTCGACGAGCGCACCGACCGCATCACCGGCGTCACCGCCGAGTACGAGGGCGAGGAGATCGAGTTCCACGCGCCCCTGGTCGTCGCCGCCGACGGCAACTCGACCCGGCTGTCGCTCGCCATGGGGCTGCGGCGCCGCGAGGACCGTCCGATGGGCGTCGCGGTCCGCCGCTACTTCCAGACCCCGCGCCACGACGATGAGTTCATGGAGGCGTGGCTGGAGCTGTGGGACGGCCAGCGCCTGCTGCCCGGCTACGGGTGGGTGTTCGGCGTCGGCGACGGCACGTCCAACGTCGGCCTCGGCCTGCTCAACACCAGCAAGGCGTTCCAGAACGTCGACTACCGCGGCATGCTCAAGCGCTGGTGCGCGCAGATGCCGGAGGACTGGCAGTTCGACGAGGAGCACGCGACCTCCAAGATCCGCGGCGCGGCGCTGCCGATGGGCTTCAACCGGCAGCCGCACTACACCCGCGGGATGCTGCTCGTCGGCGACGCCGGCGGCATGATCAACCCGTTCAACGGCGAGGGCATCGACTACGCCCTGGAGTCCGGCCGGCTGGCCGCCGACATCATGGTGCAGGCGCTCGCCCGCCGCACCGCCGCGCAGCGCGAGCGGACCCTGTACGAGTACCCGCGCATCCTCAAGGACGAGCACGGCGGCTACTTCACCCTGGCCCGCGTTTTCGTCCAGGCGATCGGCGACCCGCGGATCATGAAGTTCCTGACCGCGCACGGCCTGCCGCACCCGACGCTGATGCGCTTCACGCTGAAGCTCCTCGCGAACCTCACCGACCCCAAGGGCGGGGACGCGATGGACCGTGTCATCAACGCGATGCAGAAGGTGGCGCCGGCCGCATGAACGCGCGCGTGGAATTCAAACTTCCGCAGGTGAGCGGACTAAAGTGCAGTACCCGACCCCCTGAGGGGAGCGCTATTGATCACCTTGGCTAGGGTGGCGGGTCGCAGGCGGCCCGTCCCGTACAACGTCGTACGTCCCGAGGAGAGGCTGTAGAGATATGGATCTCTATATTCCGATCATCGTGCTGGGTGTGCTCGCCTTCGCGTTCGCCGGCGGCTCGGTGGCGATGGCCGCGCTCACGGGGCCCAAGCGCTGGAACCGCGCCCGGCTGGACGCCTACGAGTGCGGCATCGAGCCCACTCCGCAGCCGGTCGGCGGCGGGCGCTTCCCGATCAAGTACTACCTGACGGCGATGCTGTTCATCGTCTTCGACATTGAGATCATCTTCCTTTACCCCTGGGCGGTCGCGTTCGACCGGATGGGGCTCTTCGGCCTTGTCGAGATGGTTCTTTTCATCGTCACCGTCCTCGTGGCGTACGCCTACATCTGGCGGCGCGGCGGTCTGGAGTGGGACTGACATGGGTCTAGAGGAGAAACTTCCCAGCGGCTTTCTGCTGACCACGGTCGAGCAGGTCGCGGGGTGGGCGCGCAGCAGCTCGATGTGGCCGGCGACGTTCGGCCTCGCGTGCTGCGCGATCGAGATGATGGCGACCGGCGACCCCCGGCACGACTTCTCCCGGTGGGGGATGGAGCGCGCCTCGGCGACGCCGCGCCAGGCCGACCTGATGATCGTCGCGGGCCGGGTGAGCCAGAAGATGGCGCCGGTGCTGCGGCAGATCTACGACCAGATGACCGAGCCGAAGTGGGTCATCGCGATGGGCGTGTGCGCCTCGTCCGGCGGCATGTTCAACAACTACGCGATCGTGCAGGGCGTGGACCACATCGTCCCGGTGGACATCTACCTCCCCGGCTGCCCGCCGCGGCCGGAGATGCTGCTGGACGCGATCCTCAAGCTGCACGACAAGGTCCAGAACACCAAGCTCGGGCCGCAGCGCGCGAAGCAGGTCGCCGAGCTGGAAGAGGCCAAGCGCCGCCAGCTCCCGTTGCTGGGACAGGGGGCCTGACATGAGTTCGGAGAACCCTGAGCAGCGGGCCGAGCAGGGCGCCGACAAGCTCCCCGCGCAGACCGAGGAGGAGCGCCGCGAGCAGCCGGTCGTCCGCAAGGGCATGTTCGGCGCGCGGACCACCGGCGACACCTCCGGCTACGGCGGGCTCGTCATCCGGCAGAGCCCGAAGGTGTCCGCGCAGCGCCCCTACGGCGGGCCCGGCGGCGCCGCCGAGGCCGGCGAGTTCGACGAGGTCGCCGACGAGTTGGAGCGCGCCTACCCGCACTTCGGGGACGCCGTCGACCGGGTCGTGGTCGACCGCGGCGAGATCACTTTCTTCGTGAAGCGCGAGCACCTCCTGGAGGTCGCGCGGACCATGCGGGACGAGCCGTCCCTGCGCTTCGAGATGTGCTCGGGCGTGTCGGGCGTGCACTACCCGAAGGACGAGGGCGCCGAGCTGCACTCGGTCGTGCACCTGCTGTCGATCACGCACAACCGGCGCGTCCGGCTGGAAGCGACCTGCCCGGACGCCGACCCGCACGTCCCGTCGCTGGTGCCGGTCTACCCGACGAGCGACTGGCACGAGCGGGAGACCTACGACTTCTTCGGGATCGTCTACGACGGCCACCCGGCGCTCACGCGCATCGAGATGCCCGACGACTGGGTCGGCCATCCGCAGCGCAAGGACTACCCCCTCGGCGGTGTTCCCGTCGAGTACCGCGGAGCGGAGATCCCCCCGCCCGACGAGCGGAGGTCGTACGTATGAGTTCCACGAAGTACACCGAGTACGACGCCTACGCCGCGGAGGAGGCGGCCGAGGGCAAGGTCTTCGACGTCAACGGGCAGGACTGGGACCAGGTCGTCGCCGGCGCGGAGGACCTCGGCGACGAGCGGCTCGTCGTCAACATGGGCCCGCAGCACCCGTCCACGCACGGGGTGCTCCGGCTCATCCTGACGCTCGACGGTGAGACGGTGAACGAGGCCCGGGTGGGCATCGGCTACCTGCACACCGGCATCGAGAAGAACATGGAGTTCCGCACCTGGACGCAGGGCACCACGTTCTGCACCCGGATGGACTACCTCGCGCCGATCTTCAACGAGACGGCGTACTGCCTGAGCGTGGAGAAGCTGCTCGGCGTCACCGAGCAGGTCCCGGAGCGGGCCCAGATCATCCGCGTGATGATGATGGAGCTGAACCGGATCTCCTCGCACCTGGTCGCGATCGCCACGTTCGGCCTGGAGCTCGGCGCGACGACGGTGATGCTGAACGGCTTCGTCGAGCGCGAGTACACCCTCGACCTGTTCGAGGAGATCACCGGCCTGCGGATGAACATGGCCTACGTCCGTCCGGGCGGGGTCGCGCAGGACCTGCCGAGCGGCGCGACCAGCAAGATCCGCGACTACCTGGACCGGATGCCGAAGCGGATCCAGGCGCTGCGCAAGCTGATGGACGCCAACCCGGTCTACCTGGCCCGCACGCAGAACATCGCGTACCTGGACCTGACCGGCTGCATGGCGCTCGGCATCACCGGCCCGGTGCTGCGCTCGACCGGCCTCCCGTGGGACCTGCGCAAGTCGCAGCCCTACTGCGGCTACGAGACCTACGACTTCGAGGTCGCGACGCAGGACACCTGCGACGTCTACGGCCGCTACCTCGTCCGGATGGACGAGATGGAGGAGTCGCTGAAGATCGTCGAGCAGTGCCTGGACCGGCTCCAGTCGGTCAAGGGCCCGGTGATGATCGAGGACAAGAAGATCGGCTGGCCGGCTCAGCTGGCGATCGGCGCGGACGGCATGGGCAACTCGCCCCGGCACATCGCGCACATCATGGGCACCTCGATGGAGGCCCTGATCCATCACTTCAAGCTGGTGACGGAGGGGTTCCGGGTGCCCGCCGGGCAGGCGTACGCGCCCATCGAGTCGCCGCGCGGCGAGCTCGGCGCCCATGTGGTCAGCGACGGCGGCACCCGGCCGTACCGCGTCCACTTCCGCGAGCCGTCCTTCGTCAACCTGCAGGCGGCCCCGGCGATGGCGGAGGGCGGCATGGTCGCCGACGTCATCGCGGCGGTGGCCAGCATCGACCCGGTCATGGGGGGAGTGGACCGATGACATACGGACCTGAGGTCCGCGAACGGCTGGAGCGCGACGCCAAGGAGATCATCGGCCGGTACCCCCGGCCGCGCTCGGCGCTGCTGCCCATGCTGCACCTGGTGCAGTCGGTGGAGGGCCACGTCACCGAGGACGGGATCGAGTTCTGCGCGGAGCAGCTCGGCATCACCCCGGCGCAGGTGACGGGCGTCGCGACCTTCTACACGCAGTACAAGCACGCGCCGGTCGGCGAGTTCCACGTCGGCGTCTGCATCAACACGCTGTGCGCGGTCATGGGCGGCGACCAGATCTGGAACGAGCTGAGCGAGCACGCGGGGGTGGGCCACGACGAGGCCACCCCGGACGGCAAGGTCAGCCTGGAGCGGATCGAGTGCAACGCGGCCTGCGACTTCGCGCCGGTGATGATGGTCAACTGGGAGTTCTTCGACAACATGACTCCTGAGAAGGCCAAGCAGCTCGTCGACGACCTGCGCTCGGGTAAGCAAGTGCTTCCTTCGCGCGGGCCGGAGAGCCTGGCCACCTGGAAGGAGGCGTCCCGCGTGCTCGCCGGGTTCCCGGACGGGCGCGCCGGCGAGGGCGTCCAGGCCGGGCCGGAGTCGCTGCGCGGGCTGAAGCTGGCGCAGGAGCGCGGCTGGGAGGCGCCCCGTACGGACGTCGACCGCGAGCGTCCCGAGGAGCCGGTGAAGGCCGAGGAGATCGCCGAGCCGCCGCAGGAGCCGGGCAAGCCCATGGGCGGCAAGGCCAAGCCGGGATCGCAGGAGGGGCGGAACAAGTGACCACGCTGACCCCCATCCTCACGAAGAACTGGGACCGGGCCGACTCGTTCACCCGCGCGGGCTACGAGCGCGACGGCGGGTACGAGGCGCTGCGCGCGGCGTTCCGGATGGAGCCGGACGAGATCGTCCAGGCGGTCAAGGACTCCGGACTGCGCGGCCGCGGCGGCGCGGGCTTCCCCACCGGGATGAAGTGGGGCTTCCTGCCCCCGACCAGCCCGAACCCGCGCTACCTCGTCGTCAACGCCGACGAGTCCGAGCCGGGCACGTGCAAGGACATCCCGCTGATGATGGCCAACCCGCACGTGCTCGTCGAGGGCGTCGTCATCAGCTCGTACGCGATCAAGTCGAACCTCGCGTTCATCTACGTGCGCGGCGAGGTGCTGCACGTGATCCGCCGCCTGCACCAGGCGGTGGCGGAGGCGTACGAGGCCGGCTACCTCGGCAAGGACATCCTCGGCTCCGGCTACGACCTGGACGTGGTCGTGCACAGCGGCGCCGGGGCCTACATCTGCGGCGAGGAGACGGCGCTGCTGGACTCCCTCGAAGGGTTCCGCGGTCAGCCCAGGCTCAAGCCCCCCTTCCCGGCGGTCGCGGGCCTCTACGGCGGACCCACCGTCATCAACAACGTCGAGTCGATCTCCTCGGTTCCCTCGATCATCGCCAACGGGCCGGAATGGTTCGCCTCGATGGGCACCGAGAAGTCCCAGGGCTTCGGGATCTTCTCGCTGTCCGGGCACGTCACGCGGCCCGGGCAGTACGAGGCGCCGCTTGGCATCACGCTGCGCGAACTGCTCGACATGGCGGGCGGCGTCCGCGAGGGCCACCGGCTGAAGTTCTGGACGCCCGGCGGGTCGTCCACCCCGATCTTCACCGACGAGCACCTGGACGTGCCGCTGGACTTCGAGTCCGTCGGCGCCGCCGGATCCATGCTCGGTACCCGGGCCCTGCAGATCTTCGACGAGACGACCTGCGTCGTCCGCGCCGTGCTGCGCTGGTCGGAGTTCTACGCGCACGAGTCGTGCGGCAAGTGCACGCCGTGCCGCGAGGGCACCTACTGGTACAAGCAGATGCTGAAGCGGCTGGAGGCGGGCCAGGGCTCCGAGGAGGACCTGGAGACCCTGCTGGACCTGTCCGACAACATCCTGGGCCGGTCGTTCTGCGCCCTCGGCGACGGCGCCACGAGCCCGGTCGTCTCGTCCATCAAGCTGTTCCGGGACGAGTACCTCCGGCACTTCGAGCTCGGGGCCTGCCCGTTCGACCCGGCCAAGTCCACCCTCTGGGGAGGTGCCAAGTGACCGTCACCGACGACAAGTCGGCGGTGGAGAAGCCGGTGGAGATGGTCGCCTGCACCATCGACGGCTTCGAGATCGAGGTGCCCAAGGGCACGCTGATCATCCGGGCCGCCGAGCTGCTCGGCATCCAGATCCCCCGGTTCTGCGACCACCCGCTGCTGGACCCCGTCGGGGCCTGCCGGCAGTGCCTGGTGGAGATCCCCGACGCCGGCAACGGCCGCGGCATGCCGAAGCCGCAGGCGTCCTGCACCACCGCGGTGATGCCGGGCATGGTGGTCAAGACCCAGCTCACCTCGCCGGTCGCCGACAAGGCGCAGCACGGCGTGATGGAGCTGCTGCTGATCAACCACCCGCTGGACTGCCCGATCTGCGACAAGGGCGGCGAGTGCCCGCTGCAGAACCAGGCGATGTCCAACGGCCGCGGCGAGTCCCGGTTCGTGGAGGCCAAGCGGACCTTCCCCAAGCCGATCCCGCTGTCCAGCCAGGTGCTGCTCGACCGGGAGCGGTGCATCCAGTGCGCCCGCTGCACCCGGTTCTCCGACCAGATCGCCGGCGACGCGTTCATCGACCTGTTCGAGCGCGGCGCGAAGGAGCAGGTCGGGGCGGCGGACGGCAAGCCGTTCCAGTCCTACTTCTCCGGCAACACCGTGCAGATCTGCCCGGTGGGCGCGCTGACCGGCGCCGCGTACCGGTTCCGGTCCCGCCCGTTCGACCTGGTCTCGCAGCCGAGCGTCTGCGAGCACTGCGCGTCCGGCTGCGCGCTGCGCACCGACCACCGGCGCGGGAAGATCACGCGGCGGCTGGCCGGGGACGACCCGCAGGTCAACGAGGAGTGGAACTGCGACAAGGGCCGCTGGGCGTTCACCTACGGGACGCAGCCCGAGCGCCTCGCCCAGCCGCTCGTGCGGGGCGAGGACGGCGAGCTGGAGCCGGCGTCCTGGCCCGAGGCGCTCACCATCGCGGCGCGCGGCCTGGCGGCGGCGCGCGGCTCGGCCGGCGTCCTGACCGGCGGCCGCGTCACCCTTGAGGACGCCTACGCCTACGCCAAGTTCGCCCGGATCGCGCTCGGCACCAACGACGTCGACTTCCGGGCCCGGCCGCTGTCGGAGGAGGAGTCGCGGTTCCTCGCCTCGTCCGTCGCGGGCCACCCCATCGAGGTGACCTACGCCGACCTGGAGAAGGCGCCGGTCGTCCTGCTCGCGGGGTTCGAGCCCGAGGAGGAGTCGCCGATCGTCTTCCTGCGGCTCCGCAAGGCGCACCGCAAGAACGGCCTGAAGGTGTTCGCGGCGGCCCCGTTCATGACGCGCGGGCTGGCGAAGGTCGGCGGCACGCTGCTGCCGACGCTTCCCGGCTCGGAGGGCGAGGTCCTCGGCTCCCTCATCGGGGACGCCGCCGGCATCGGGGATGACGCCAGCATCGGGGATGACGCCAGGCAAGACATCCGCACGCTGCTGGAGACCCCCGGCGCCGTCATCCTCGTCGGCGAGCGGCTCGCCACCAGCCCGGGCGCGCTGACGTCGGCGACCCGGGTGGCGCAGGCGACCGGCGCCCGGCTGGCCTGGGTGCCGCGCCGGGCCGGGGAGCGCGGTGCGATCGAGGCCGGGGCGCTGCCCGGGCTGCTGCCGATCGGCCGTCCGGTCACCGACGCGGACGCGCGCGCCGAGGTCGCCCGCACGTGGGGCGTCGCCGACCTGCCCGCCGGTCCCGGCGAGGACACGGCCGGCATCATCGCGGCGGCGGCCGCGGGGCGGCGCGGCGCGCTGCTGGTCGGCGGTGTCGACCCCTACGACCTGGCCGACCCGGAGGCGATGCTGCGGGCGCTGGAGGCCACCCCGTTCGTGGTGAGCCTGGAGCAGCGGCCGAGCGCGGTCACCGACCGCGCCGACGTCGTCCTGCCGGTCGCGGCGGTGGCGGAGAAGGCCGGGACGTTCGTCGACTGGGAGGGCCGCGGCCGCCCGTTCGACGTCGTGCTCAAGTCCGCCGGGCGGATGTCCGACCTGCGGGTGCTGGACGCGCTGGCCGACGAGATGGACGTCCACCTGGGCCTGCCGAGCCCGGAGGCCGCCCGCCGCGAGATGGCCGGCCTCGGCGCCCACAGGGGCGAGCGCCCGGACGCGCCGAGCGTCGCGCAGGGCCTGGCGCCGCACCCCGAGCAGGGCGAGGCCCTCCTCGCGACCTGGCGCCTGCTCCTCGACCGGGGCCGCCTCCAGGACGGCGAGCCGTTCCTCGCGGGCACCGCCAAGCCCGCCGCCGCCCGGCTGTCGCCCGCGACGGCCGCGGAGATCGGCGCCACCGGCGCGGTGACGGTGTCGGGCCCGCGCGGCGAGGTCACGCTCCCGCTGGAGATCACCCCCGACCTGCCCGACCGGGTGGTGTGGCTGCCGACGAACTCGGCGGGCTGCGCCCTGCACCGGGACCTCGGCGCGGTCGCGGGAGGCGTCGTCAAGATCGCGGGCGCGGTGCCCGCGACCGCGACCGAGAACGCTGGAGGCATCGAATGAGCTCCCTGGCCGCGGCGCCGGCGCCCGACCCGCGACTGCAGGACTTCGGGTCGGACCCGTGGTGGCTGATCGGCGGCAAGGTCCTCGCCATCTTCGTGTTCCTCGTCGTCACCGTGCTGATGACGATGTGGATCGAGCGGCGCGTCATCGGCCGGATGCAGCTGCGCGTCGGTCCCAACCGCGCCGGGCCCTTCGGCCTGCTGCAGGGTCTCGCCGACGGCGTCAAGCTGGCGCTGAAGGAGGACATCGTCCCCCGCCAGGTCGACAAGATCGTGTTCGTCCTGGCGCCGGTGATGGCGGCGGTGCCCGCGTTCATCTCCTTCATCATCATCCCGTTCGGGCCGACGGTCTCGATCTTCGGGCACCAGACGGCGCTGCAGGGCACCGACCTTCCGGTCGCGGTGCTGCTCGTCCTCGCGATGTCCTCGATGGCGATCTACGGCATCGTGCTGGCCGGCTGGTCCTCGATGTCGCCGTACTCGCTGCTCGGCGGGCTGCGCTCGTCCGCGCAGATGATCTCCTACGAGATCGCGATGGGCCTGTCGTTCGTGGCCGTGTTCATGTTCGCGGGCTCGATGTCCACCTCGGAGATCGTCGCGGCGCAGCACGACAAGTGGTTCGTGGTGCTGCTCGCGCCGTCGTTCGTCGTGTACGTCATCACGATGATGGGCGAGTCGAACCGCATCCCGTTCGACCTCCCCGAGGGCGAGGGCGAACTGGTCGGCGGCTTCCACACCGAGTACTCGTCGCTGAAGTTCGCGATGTTCTTCCTCGCGGAGTACATCAACCTCGCGACGCTGTCGGCCCTGGCCACCACCCTGTTCCTCGGCGGCTGGCGCGCCCCCGCTCCGATCTCCACGGTGTGGGCGGGCGCCAACTCCGGCTGGTGGCCGGTGCTGTGGTTCCTGATCAAGATCTTCCTGTTCATCTTCTTCTTCATCTGGCTGCGCGGCACGCTGCCGCGCGTGCGCTACGACCAGCTGATGAAGCTCGGCTGGAAGGTGCTGATGCCCTTCTCGCTCGGCTGGATCCTGCTGGTCGCGACGATCCGCGCCCTGCGCAACGACGGCTACGAGATGCGGCAGCTGTTCATCGCCGCCGCCGTGGTCGCCGCGATCGTGCTGGTCGCCACGGTGATCTGGGAGATGGCCCGCGGCCGCGAGGACGACAAGGAGATCGTCCCGGGGGCGACGCCGGGGCCGCGCACCGACCCGTCGGCGGGCGGGTTCCCGGTACCGCCGATGGACGCGCCCCACTACCACGGCCGCGCCCGCGAGCCGGACCGGCCGGCCACGATCGAAACCCCCTCCGAGGAGGTCACCAGTGGGACTCACTGATTTCCTGAACCCAGTCAAGGGGTTCGGGGTCTCGTTCCACCAGATGTTCACGAAGAGCGAGACCGTCCAGTACCCCGAGGTGAAGAAGCCGACGGCTCCTCGCTTCCACGGGCGGCACCAGCTGAACCGGTGGCCGGACGGCCTGGAGAAGTGCATCGGCTGCGAGCTGTGCGCGTGGGCGTGCCCCGCGGACGCCATCTTCGTCGAGGGCGCCGACAACACGGCGGAGGAGCGGTACTCGCCCGGCGAGCGCTACGGCCGCACCTACCAGATCAACTATCTGCGGTGCATCCTGTGCGGGCTGTGCATCGAGGCGTGCCCGACCCGGGCGCTCACGATGACCAACGAGTACGAGCTCGCCGACGACAGCCGCGAGAGCCTCATCTACACCAAGGAGATGCTGCTGGCGCCGCTGCGCGAGGGCATGGAGACGCCCCCGCACGAGATGCGGCTCGGCGACACCGAGGAGGACTACTACCGCCTCGGCCTCCAGGAGAGCGAGCAGTCGCCGTCCTCCGGAACGCCGTCGGCTCCGAAGGTCCCCGCCGAGGGCGGCGGGCGCGCCGGCGCCGACCAGGCCGCCGAGCGCGAGAAGGCCAGGCGCGAGAAGGCGCGCAAGGGCGGTGAGGGCAAGTGACCGGCTCCGTCGCGAGCGCGCACGTGCTCGCCGCCGAGGTCGCCGACAAGCAGTCCGGCGAGCCGTTCTTCTTCTGGCTGCTGGCGGTCGTCTCGGTGGTCGCCGCGCTCGGCATGATCTTCATGCGGAAGGCGGTGCACTCGGCGCTGCTGCTGGCGACCGTGATGCTCTGCCTGGCCGCGCTGTACGCGATCCAGAACGCGCCCTTCCTGGCGTTCGTGCAGGTGATCGTCTACACCGGCGCGGTGCTGATGCTGTTCCTGTTCGTGCTGATGCTCGTCGGGGTCAGTTCCACCGACTCGCTGGTGGAGACGATCCGGGGCCAGCGGTTCTGGGCGGTGCTCGCCGCGATCGGCTTCCTCGTCCTGCTGTCGGTCGGGGTCGGCAACGCCGCGCTCGGCGGCTCGGCCGGGCTGACCCAGGCCAACTCCGAGGGCAACATCGTCGGGCTGGCCCGGCTGCTGTTCTCCAAGTACGTGTTCGCGTTCGAGGCGACCAGCGCCCTGCTGATCACCGCGGCGCTGGGCGCGATGGTGCTGGCGCACCGGGAGCGCACCGAGCCGAAGCCGACGCAGAAGGACCTGTCGCGGCAGCGGTTCCTGTCCGGCTCCCACCCGGGCCCGCTGCCGGGTCCCGGCACCTACGCCCGGCACAACGCCGTCGACATGCCGGCGCTGCTGCCCGACGGGACGCCCTCGGAGCTGTCGGTCAACCCGGTCATCGCGGCCCGCACCGACACCGCGGAGCGGCACGCCGACCTGTACGGCGGCTCCGAGGAGGAGGCCCTCGAACGGGACGTGGCCGCGGTCAAGGCGGTCACCGAGGACGTTCGCGACACCGACGCCGAGGCGCGCTCGGTCAAGTCGGGGACGCCCGCCGCCGGCGGCGGCGCGAGTGAAGGCGAGGCAGGAGAATGAGCCCAGGGCACTACCTGGCGCTCTCGGCGATCCTGTTCACCATCGGAGCGCTGGGCGTCCTCGTGCGCCGCAACGCCATCGTGGTGTTCATGTGCGTCGAGCTGATGCTGAACGCGACGAACCTGGCGTTCGTCTCGTTCTCCCGTATGCACGGCAACCTGGACGGCCAGATCATCGCCTTCTTCGTGATGGTGGTGGCCGCGGCGGAGGTCGTGGTGGGTCTGGCGATCATCATGACCATCTTCCGGACCCGCAGGTCCTCGTCGGTCGACGACGCGAACCTGCTGAAGTACTGAGAGGCCAGGGATGAAAGCGGAAGGCATCCAGGCCGCGTCCTGGCTCCTCGTCGCGCTCCCGCTCGCGGGCGCCGCGATCCTCCTGCTGGGGGGACGGCGAACCGACAAGTGGGGCCACCTGCTCGGCGCCGCGATGTCGGTGGCGTCGTTCGCGGTGGGCGCCGCGATGTTCGCCCAGATGATCGGGTACGACGCCGAGACCCGGCGCCGCACCCTGCACCTGTGGGACTTCATCGACGTCGGCACGTTCAAGGTCGGCATGGACCTGCTGGTGGACCCGCTGTCCATCACCTTCGTCCTGCTGATCACCGGGGTGGGCTCGCTCATCCACATCTACTCCATCGGCTACATGGCCGAGGACCCCGACCGGCGCCGGTTCTTCGCCTACCTGAACCTGTTCCTGGCGGCGATGCTGCTGCTGGTGCTGGGAGGCAACTTCCTGATCCTGTTCCTCGGCTGGGAGGGCGTCGGACTCGCCTCCTACCTGCTGATCGGGTTCTGGCAGCACAAGCCGACCGCCGCGACCGCCGCGAAGAAGGCGTTCGTCGTCAACCGCGTCGGCGACATGGGGCTGATCATCGCGATCGCGCTGATCTTCGCCTCGTTCGGCACCATCGACTTCGGCTCGGTCCTCGGCACCGGCGCCGAGCACGTGGGGCTCGCCTCCAAGCTCGGCACCGGCACCGCGACGGCCATCGGGCTGCTGCTCCTGGTCGGCGCGTGCGGCAAGTCCGCGCAGCTCCCGCTGCAGTCGTGGCTGCTGGACGCGATGGAGGGCCCGACCCCGGTGTCGGCCCTGATCCACGCCGCCACGATGGTGACCGCGGGCGTCTACCTGATCGTCCGGTCCGGGCCGATCTTCGAGATGTCCGAGACCGCGCAGCTGGTGGTGACGATCGTCGGCGCGGCCACGCTGCTCGCCGGTGCGATCATCGGTTGCGGCAAGGACGACATCAAGAAGGCCCTCGCCGGGTCGACGATGTCGCAGATCGGCTACATGGTGCTGGCCGCCGGGCTCGGCCCGGCGGGCTACGTGTTCGCCATCGCGCACCTCGTCGCGCACGGCTTCTTCAAGGCCGGCCTTTTCCTCGGCGCCGGCTCCGTCATGCACGGCATGAAGGACGACGTGAACATGCGCCACTACGGCGCGCTGCGCGCGGTCATGATGATCACCTACGTGACGTTCGGGCTCGGGTACCTCGCCATCATCGGGTTCCCCGGCCTGTCCGGCTGGTTCACGAAGGACGGCATCATCGAGGCCGCCTACGACAAGGGCGGCACGTCCGGGCTGATCCTCGGCTCCTGCGCGCTGATCGGCGCCGGGATCACCGCCTACTACATGTCGCGGGTCATGTTCATGACGTTCTTCGGCGAGAAGCGCTGGGAGGACGACGTCCACCCGCACGAGTCGCCGGCCGTCATGACCTGGCCGCTGATGCTGCTCGCGGTCGGCTCCGTCTTCGCGGGCGGGTTCCTGGTCCTCGGCAGCTTCCCCGAGTTCCTCGAACCGGTCGTCGGGGCGCCCGAGCACGCGCACGAGTTCAAGTGGCTGACCGCGCCCGGCGCCGCCACCTTCGTCCTGATGATCGTCGGCGCCGGGATCGCCTGGATGCAGTACGGCGCCCGCAAGGTGCCGCGCGAGGCGCCCAAGGGCTCGTTCGTCACCGTCGCGGCCCGCAAGGACCTCTACGGCGACGCGCTCAACGAGTCGCTGCTGATGCGTCCCGGCCAGTGGCTGACCCGGCTCGCGGTCTGGTTCGACGGGCGCGGCGTCGACGGCGCCGTCAACGGGACGGCCGCCGGTGTCGGCGGCAGTTCCGGCCGGCTCCGGCGGGTCCAGACCGGCTTCGCCCGCTCCTACGCCCTCTCGATGCTGGGCGGCGCGGCCCTCGTGGTCGCGGCGCTCCTGGTGGTGAACGTGTCATGAGCGACTTTCCCTGGCTGAGCGTCCTCATCGCGCTGCCACTGGCGGGCGCGGTGCTGCTCACCGCCATCCCGCGCGAGCGGGAGGCGCTGGCCAAGCAGTTCTCGCTCGGCGTCTCCCTCGTCGTCGCGGTCCTCACCGGGGTCATGGCGGCGGGCTTCGACGCGGGCGGTGCGCGGTTCCAGTTCACCGAGAAGTACTGGTGGATCAAGGAGTTCGGGGTCCACTGGGCGGTGGGCGTCGACGGCGTCGCGCTGGTGCTGATCCTGCTGTCGGTGATCCTCGTCCCGCTGGTCATGCTGGCGTCGTGGAACGAGGCCGACCGGTCCGGCGGCGTGGACGCCCCGGCCCGGGACGAGGCGGGGCGTGGCCACGGGGGCGGAACGCAGCGGTCGGTGAAGACCTACTTCGCGCTGCTGCTGACGATGGAAGCGGCCATGATCGGCGTGTTCGCCGCGACGGACGTGTTCCTGTTCTACGTCTTCTTCGAGGCGATGCTCATCCCGGTGTACTTCATCATCGGGTACTACGGCGGCGCGCAGCGCTCCTACGCCGCGGTGAAGTTCCTGCTGTACTCGCTGTTCGGCGGGCTGCTGATGCTCGTCGCCGTCATCTGGCTGTACCCGCTGTCGAGCCGGTCGGTCGACGAGGGCGGCCTCGGGCACGGCACGTTCATGTTCGACGAACTGTCGAAGATGAACATCGACCCGACGACGGCCAAGTGGCTGTTCCTCGGCTTCTTCGTCGCCTTCGCGATCAAGGCGCCGATGGTGCCGGTGCACACCTGGCTGCCGGACGCGGCGCAGCAGTCCCCGGCGGGCGCGCTGGTGCTGATCGTCGGCGTCCTGGACAAGGTCGGCACCTACGGCATGCTCCGGTTCTGCCTGGAGCTGTTCCCCGGCGCGGCCAAGTGGGCGACCCCGGTCGTGCTGGCGTTCGCGGTGCTCAGCATCATCTACGGCGCGGTCCTCGCGATCGGCCAGGTCGACATGAAGCGCCTCATCGCCTACACGTCGGTGTCGCACTTCGGGTTCATCGTCCTCGGCATCTTCGCGATGACGTCGCAGGGCCAGTCCGGCGCCGCGCTCTACATGGTGAACCACGGGTTCTCCACCGGCGCGCTGTTCCTCGTCGTCGGCTTCATGATCGTCCGGCGGCGGTCGGCGCGGATCTCCGACTTCGGCGGGGTTCAGAAGGTCGCACCCGTCCTCGCGGGGATGTTCCTGGTCGCCGGCCTGTCCGCGCTGTCGCTGCCCGGCCTGTCCACGTTCGTATCGGAGTTCCTGGTCATCGTCGGGACGTTCAGCCGGTACGAGTGGGCGGGCGCGCTCGCGGTGAGCGGCGTCGTGCTCGCCGCGATCTACGTCCTGTGGATGTACCAGCGGACCATGGGCGGCCCCAAGACGCCCGCGGTCGAGGGCATGAAGGACCTGTCCGCCCGGGAGAAGTGGGCCCTCGCGCCGATCATCGCGATCATCGTGGCGATGGGCCTGTTCCCGCAGCCGGTGCTGCACGTGATCAACCCGTCGGTGGGCCACACGCTGGCCCGGGTCGGCGAGCACGACCCGGCGCCGGACATCACCGGTAACGTCGCCGAGAACGGAGCCCGTCCATGAGCACCACCAGTCAGGTGAGCGCGGTCCTCGCGCAGGGGGGTGACATCCCCGCGCCGCACATCGAGTACGGGCAGATCGCCCCGCTGCTCCTGGTCCTCGGCGTCGCCGTCGTGGGCGTGCTCGTCGAGGCGTTCGTCGGCCGGAGCGCGCGCTACTACGTGCAGGTGCCGCTCGCGTTCCTCGGCCTCGCGGGCGCGTTCGGCTGGACGATCGCGCTGGCATGGCGCGACAACCCGCACCACGTCGCCGCCGAGGGCGCCCTGGGCGTGGACGGCCCCACGCTGTTCATCCAGGGCACCATCCTGGTGCTGGCCCTGGTCAGCCTCCTGCTCATCGCCGAACGGGGGGAGGGCAGGGCCGGCGGCCACTTCGCCGCGCAGGCGTCCGCCCTGCCCGGCAGCGAGGCCGAGCAGCGCACCGCCGAGGCGGGGTTCACCCAGACCGAGGTGTTCCCGCTGATGATGTTCGCCGTCGGCGGCATGGTGATGTTCCCGGCGGCCAACGACCTGCTCACCATGTTCGTGGCGCTGGAGGTCATGTCGCTGCCGCTGTACCTGCTGTGCGGCCTCGCCCGCCGGCGGCGCCTCCTCTCGCAGGAGGCGGCGGTCAAGTACTTCCTGCTCGGCGCGTTCTCCTCGGCGTTCTTCCTGTACGGGGCGGCGCTGCTGTACGGGTACGCCGGGTCCGTCCGGCTGTCGGACATCTCCGTACAGATCGGCAAGGACGCGGGCAGCGAGACCCTGCTCCTCGCGGGCGTCGCGCTGCTGTCGGTCGGGCTGCTGTTCAAGCTCGGCGGCGTCCCGTTCCACATGTGGAAGCCGGACGTCTACCAGGGCGCCCCCACCCCGATCACGGCGCTGATGGCGTCCTGCACCGTCGTCGCCGCGTTCGGCGGGATCCTGCGCGTCTACTACGTCGCGTTCGAGACGCTGAAGTGGGACTGGCGGCCCCTCATGTGGGGTGTGGCCATTCTCACCATGGTCGCCGGGTCGATCATCGCGATCACGCAGACCGACATCAAGCGGATGCTGGCCTACTCCTCGATCGCGCACGCGGGCTTCCTGCTCATGGGCGTGATCGCCAGCTCGGCGGACGGCCTGTCCAGCACGATGTTCTACCTGGTCGCCTACGGCTTCACCTCGATCGGCGCGTTCGCCGTCGTGACGATGGTGCGGGACGCGGGCGGCGAGGCCGGCCACCTGTCGCGGTGGGCGGGCCTCGGCAAGCGGTCCCCGGTGGTCGCGGGCGTCTTCGCCTTCTTCCTCCTGGGCTTCGCGGGCATTCCGCTGACCAGCGGTTTCACCGGGAAGTTCGCGGTGTTCAAGGCTGCCGTCGAGAGCGGTGCGACACCCCTGGTGATCGTCGCCGTGCTCTCCTCCGCGGTCGCCGCGTTCTTCTACGTCCGTGTGATCGTCGTCATGTTCTTCAGTGAGCCGGACGCCGAGGGCCCGGTCGTGGTGGCCGGCCCGGCGACCGCGGTCGCGGTCGCGCTCGGAGTGACGGCTACTGTGGTACTCGGCGTGATCCCGCAGCCCGTTCTGGACCTCGCGGGGCAGGCCACGACCCACATGTTCGTCCGGTAGGGAGTCTTGGGTGAGCAACCCATTCGCTGAGAAGTCCGGCGGGCCGGCCATCCAGGAGACCGGCCCGTTCGGGCTTCCCGTCGACGCCGCGCTCGCGTCCGACGCCAAGGAGCGCCTCGCCGCCGTCGAGTCCCTGCTGCTCGACTGCGTCCGGGGCGAGGACCCGCTGCTGACCGAGGCCTCGCGGCACCTCGTCGAGGCGGGCGGCAAGCGGTTCCGGCCGATGCTGGTGCTGCTGGCCTCCCACTTCGGCGACCCGGCGGCGCCCGGCGTCGTCCCGGCCGCCGTCGTCGTCGAGCTCACCCACCTCGGCACCCTCTACCACGACGACGTCATGGACGAGGCCACCGTCCGCCGCGGCCAGCAGTCCGCCAACTCCCGCTGGACGAACACCGTCGCCATCCTCACCGGCGACTACCTGTTCGCCCGCGCGTCCGACCTGCTCGCCGACCTCGGCCCCGAGGCCGTCCGCATCCAGGCCCGCGCGTTCGCCCGCCTGGTCCGCGGCCAGATCCAGGAGACCGTCGGCCCCGGCGAGGACGCCGACCACCTCAAGCACTACCTCCAGGTCGTCGCCGACAAGACCGCGTCCCTGATCGCCGTCTCCGGCCAGTTCGGCGCCCTGCTCTCGGGCGCCCCCGCCCACGTCGTCGACACGGTCACCTCCGCCTGCGAGAAGATCGGCATCGCCTTCCAGCTGTCCGACGACATCCTCGACATCGACTCCGAGACCGAGGAGTCCGGCAAGACCCCCGGCACCGACCTGCGCGAGGGCATCCGCACCCTCCCCATGCACCACGTCCTCGCCGGCATCGGCTCCGGCCCCGACGACGCCCGCCTCCGCGAGCTCCTCACCCAGGACCTCACGGACGACGCCCTCCACGCCGAGGCCCTCACCCTCCTGCGCGCCCACCCCGCCATGGACCGCGCCCGCGCCGACCTCCGCCGCTGGGCCGAGGACGCCCGCACCGAACTCCTCACCCTCCCCGAGATCCCCGCCCGCGACGCCTTCACCAACCTCTGCGACTACGTCATGCGCCGTACCGGCTAGCTTTTATCTCCTCCTTCGGGCCTGGCGGCCCTCCATCGTCGACAAAAGCGGCGATCGCTGGCATCGCTCCGGCTCGCCTAGCGGCTCGCTGCGCGATCAGATTCTTGCTTCGCTCGAATCTGCCTTCGGACGCGATCGCGGCCATTGAGGTCGTTGCGTGGTTGCGGCGGTGGCTGGGGCCGGTGCGCCCGTGGGTGCGGCGGGTGCGAAGTCGCGCGGCTCCTGTCACTGCGTGGGGGCGCGGGAATCGAAGCGGGGCCGTGTGCCGCCGGCTCAGCGCCGGTGGCACACGGCCCCGCTTCGGTGTCTCAGGCTTTTTGGGGTTCTGGTTCTTCTGTGAGGCCGCGGGTTTTCATGGCGTGGAGGACGAGGTCGATGAGGACCTCTTTGCAGGAGCCCAGGCTGCGGGCGTCGCAGAGCATGACGGGGACCTTGGGGCCCAGGTTGAGGGCCATCTGGATCTCCGTCAGGTCGTAGCGCTGGGCGCCCTCGAAGCAGTTCACGGCGACGATGAACGGGGTGCCGCGGCGCTCGAAGTAGTCGACGGACGGGAAGCAGTCCGACAGGCGGCGGGTGTCGGCGAGGACGACGGCGCCGAGCGCGCCGAGCGAGACCTCGTCCCACATGAACCAGAAGCGCTCCTGGCCGGGGGTGCCGAACAGGTAGAGGACGTACTCGTTCCGCATCGTGATGCGGCCGAAGTCCATCGCGACCGTGGTGGTCTGCTTGCGTTCCACCCCGGAGATGTCGTCGATGCCGACGCTCTCGTCGGTCAGCAACTCCTCGGTGCGCAGGGGGCGGGTCTCCGAGACCGTGCCCACCATCGTGGTCTTGCCGACCCCGAATCCGCCCGCGATCACGATCTTGACCGCGGTGGGGAGCCGGCGGGCGCGGACGTCGCGCCTAGAGGGCCCGGAGACCATCGATCACCGCCTTGTAGAGCCTGATGTCGTGCATGTCCGCCTCCGGTTCGGGTTCCTGCAGGGAGACGAAGCCCTTGTCGAGCAGGTCGCCGAGCATCACCCGCACGGTCGCCACGGGGAGGTCGAGATGGCCGGTGATCTCGGCCACCGACATCACCGACTGGCAGAGCCGGATGATGGACAGGTGCTCGGGTCCGAGGGCGATCGCGCCCTCCGGCTCCGCTCCGACCGCCACCACCAGGGTGATGAGGTCGAACTTGCCGCGGGTCGGCTCGATGCGGCCGCTGGTCATCACGTACGGCCGCACCATCGGGCCCGCGTGCTCGTCCAGGAACCGGTCGCTGAGGGGCGGGCGCGTCACGGCCTCGTCCGCCCAGGGCTCCTGGGCTGGATCCTCGGGGGGCATCATGCCGGGCGCCCCTCCTGCGCGGACTCCGAACGCGACGGCGAGGTGAGGTGGTGGCCCATGGCCGTGACGAGCATCGCCATCTCGTAGGCGGTGAGGCCGACGTCGACCTCCTCGCTGGCCAGGACGGCGAGGCAGGCGCCCTTGCCGGCGACCGTGACCAGCAGGAACGCCGAGGCCATCTCGACGATCGTCTGGCGGACGGGCCCGCCGCCGAAGCGGGTCCCGGCGCCCTTGGCGAGGCTCTGGATGCCGGCGGCGACGGCGGCGAGGTGCTCGCCGTCGTCCTGCGTCATGCCCTCGGAGGACGCCATGAGCAGGCCGTCCGCCGAGAGCACGACCGCGCTGCGGGCGTGCGGCAGCCGGTGGACCAGGTCGTCCAGCAGCCAGCCCAGATCGGAGGAGGAACCGGTCTTCTGCGTCACTGCTCTGCCTCGCCTTCCGCTGCGTTGGTGCCGAGGGCCTCCGCCGCGTCGACGCGGCCCCGCTGGGTGCCGCGCTGGTAGGAACCCATGATCCGCTGGATCTCCTCGGGGGAGCGGCCCGGGTCCTCCTGCTCGTCCTGCTCGTCGGCGGCGACGGGCTCATCGGTGCGCAGGGGTTCGGCCAGGTTCGCCTGCGGCACTCGGACGGGGAGACCGGACGGTGTGGTGGAGATGTCGGGCACGGGTGGCAGGTCCTCCGGCTCGATGGGGTCGGGACGTGCGCCGTCCGCGGGGTCGCCGTGCCCCGCGGGCGTGGCGGCCTCGGGCTCTGGTTCGGGGGAGGTGCCGCCGGCGGGCCGGACGGGCAGCGGCTCCGCGGCCGGCGGGGGGACCGCCACGAGGGCGGGGCCGACGGGCTGCGGTCCGGTGCCCGCCGGGGGGAGCGTCACCGTGGGGGAGGCGGAGCGGATCGCGGCGCCGGACGCGGCGCCGACGGCGGCCGGGCGCCGGACCTCCAGGCCGTTCGTGGTGGTGGTGCCGGCCGGGACCTGCGCCGGGCCCTGCTCGACGATCAGGTCCCTGGGGATCACGACGACCGCGGTCGTGCCGCCGTAGGCGGACCGCTTCAGCGAGACCTGCAGGTTGTAGCGCTCGGCGAGCTTGCTGACCACGAACAGGCCGAGCTGGACCGAGCTCTGCAGGTTGAAGTCGGGCGGGTCGGCGATCCGCCCGTTGATCTCGGCGAGCTTCTCGTCGGTCATGCCGAGCCCGCGGTCCTCGATGTCGATGGCGAAGCCGCTGGCGACCAGGTGTCCGCCGACCTGCACGATGGTGTCGGGCGGGGAGAACGACACGGCGTTCTCGATCAGCTCGGCCAGCAGGTGGGTGACGTCGCCGACCGAGCGTCCGGCCAGCTCGACCGGGCCGAACGGCAGGACGGTGACGCGGGTGTAGTCCTCGACCTCGCCGACGGCGGCGCGTACGACGTCCACCATCGGGACGGAGTTGCGCCACCCGCGGGCCGGGAGGGCGCCGGACAGCACGATGAGGTTCTCGGCGTTGCGCCGCATGCGGGTCGCGAGGTGGTCGAGCCGGAACAGCTCCTCCAGCTCCTTGGTCTCGATGTCGCGGCGGCGCTCCATCGTGTCCAGCATGGTGAGCTGCCGGTGCACCAGCGTCTGGGTGCGGCGGGCCAGGCTCAGCAGGACGTCCCGGATGCCGCGGCGCAGTTCCGCCTGCTCGACGGCGGTGCGGATCGCGGTCTCCTGGACGGCGTTGAACGCGCGGCCCACCTGACCGATCTCGTCGTTGCCGAACCGCAGCGGCGGCGCCTCGACCTCGACGTCCACCTTCTCGCCGTGCCCGAGCCGCTCCACGACGCCGGGCAGCCGCTGCTCGGCCAGCTCCCACGCGGCGCCGCGCAGCCGCTCCAGCTGCCGGACGAGGGCGCGCGCCGTGGTGATCGACACGACGATGGACGCGATGACCGCGAGGAGGCCGAGTCCACCGGCGAGCAGCAGCCGGATGATGACCCAGGTGGCGATGGGAGTGGCGCGCTCCACCAGCCGGTCTCCGGCGTCCTGGATGGTCTTGCGCATCTGGGCGAGCGCGGGATCGGTCGCGCCGCGCCACTGCTCGGCGCTCATGCGGGGGCCGTGCGTCTTCGTCCGCTGGAGGAGCACGTCCTCCAGGGCGCTGACGGTGGTGAGCCGCTTGTTGGCGTTCAGCTCGTTCCAGGCCTGCCGGTCCGCGCCCTCCAGGTCGACCAGGGCGCGCTCGTAGTTGAGGCGCCGGGCGCCGACGGCCTTGGCGATGTCCATCTGGTCGACCGGGGTGATCCGGCCGGACGCCAGGACGCCGGCGACGAGCGCGTCCTCCTGGGACAGCAGCTCCCAGGACCGGTTGACGGCGATCTCCGCGCGCAGGTCGGAGGTGAAGCCCCTGTCGTCGAGCGTCGTCGTCCCGTCGTACATGTGGAAGATCGACTCGATGGTGTCGGAGTAGACGTCGATGATGTGCCGGCGGTCGAAGGCGCCCGCGTCGATCGAACGGCGGTCGCCGTCGAGCCGGCCGAGCAGCCGGACCATCGCGTCGAGCCGCTGGTCCATCTCGTCGTCGGCGGCGCGGCGGACCGAGCCGCTGCCGGCCTTCTCGACGACGATGGCCCGCTCCTTGTCGGTGCGGGCGCGCTGGGCGGCGAGGACGTCGGGCCGCCGTTGGCCGGACGCGAGCATGGTCACGGTGAGGCGGCGCTCTTGCTGCAGTTCGACGAGCAGCGGGTCGCTCGGGGCCACGACGCTGTCCAGGGTGCTCACGAAGAGCAGGTTCACGCCTTCGCGCAACGTCACCCAGGCGGCGAAGGCCCACAGCGCTGTCAACGAGACCAGCAGGGCCGCAATCTTGGTCCGCAGCCGTGAGTTGCGGAAACGCATTATGATCGCCCCAACAATTGTCAAGGTGCCTGCAATGCGAGGTCTTGGGGCCCGGCTGCGAGACACTGGTGGCGGTGAGTGCGGGTAGCGCTATGCCGTGTGATCGGCAACGCACCGGTGAACCTTACCAACGCCACCAAACCCACTCAAGGTGAATGGTTTCCGGCTCAGGCGTACAAGCAGGTCACACTCTGACAGGGTGGTGAAATTCACCGCGCTGAAACACTCGTGTCACGCCGTGCCAGATGAAGGGCGCCCAGGACCGCGGCCCGCACGATCGTCGTTGGGCGATATAGGTCTTTATCGTGCCAGAGAGGCGGCTTGCCGGAGTCAACGTCCCCCGGACCGCCGGTCAGGGCGCCGGGCGTGCTCCGCAGGGCCGCTCTGAGGTAGGCGTCGCCCCGCCGGACCGCCCGCTCCACTGCCTTCCGCGCCGCCGAGTCAGGTGCGGCGTCGCCGGACGGGCGGGCCAGGGTCAGGATGTGGACGGCGTAGGCCGTCTCTTCGGCGGTCCCGCACCAGCGTCCCCAGGAGCCGTCCGAACGCTGCTCCCGCAGCACCCACTCGACGGACCGATTCACGGCGTCCGCCGATTCCGGACCCCCGAACTCGTTCAGCGCCAGGGCCGCACAAGCGGTCGCGTAGAGCGGCGACGCATGCCACCGGTCCTCCCAGCGGCCGTCGTCCAACTGCTCGCCGATGAGCCAGGACGCCGCTTTTCGCGCGCTCGCCGCGTAACGGCCGGCCGGTCCCGCGCCGCCGCACTCCAGGTAATGGCCGAACGCCTCAAGGACGTGCGCGTTGGTCGTGACGGACCGGCCGTTCTCACCGGGCCAGCTACAGAAATGCGTGGTCGTTTCGTACTTCCAGAGCAGGTCGGGCGGGTGGGGTTTGCCGAGAAGCGACAACGCGTACAGCACGCCGGAACTGGTGTCGGCGTCCGGGGGCAGGCCGGTCCCGCCCGGCGCGCCGTTCTCACCGAGCGACGCCCGCATCTGGGCGATCAGCTCCGGCGGGACGGCCGGCGCGAGCCCGGCGCGGGCCAGCCAGCCCAGCACCCACCCGCGCTCGAAGTTGGTCACCGGGACGGCGACGGGAACCGGACCGCCGTGCTGCTCGACGGCCGCCTCCAGGTAGCGCCGCGCCGCCTGGTCGCCGGCCCTGTCGACGTCGGGGCCGCCGAGCCACGCGGCGGTGGCGGCGGTGGAGGCGCCGACGGTCGCGAAACGTCCCGGTCCGTTCGCCACGGAGAGCTCGCGGATGGGGCGCGTCGGTGCAGGCAGGGGCACGGGACGGACCGCACCGGCCCGGCGCGCCGACACCCCCGCGACCTCCAGGGCGTGCTGGACCTTCAGCGGCACGGCGCCGCCGTTCTCCAGATGGGCCCTGGCGGCGGTGATGAACGCCCCGTCCATCCCGGCGGGCGGGACCAGCCGTCCGCCCGTCCACCAGGCGGTGAGGACGGGGTCGTCGCGGAGCCGGTCGAGGTGCCCGTTGATCGCCTCGATGAGGGCCGGGGTGATGTGCTCGATGGCCGGCATGTCCGGGAAGTCGGCCGCGGTGGCGCCGCCGAGCCGCCGCGCGAGGGCCCGCAGGGCGCGCCCGGCGCCGCGGACCACCTCGGCGACGGAGAGGCCGGCCGGCCAGCGGCGCCCCTCCGGGGCGAGCACGGACAGCAGCGCCTCGGTCGCGCTCAGGGTCGGGACGAGCGCGTATCCCGGATCGGGCGGTCCCCAGCCGCCGTCGGGCCGCTGCGTGTCGAGAAGGAAGCGGATCCTCCCGGAGTCCCCGGTCAGCCACGGGGCCAGGCTCACCAGCCGTCCGGTCTCGTAGACGGACGGGGACGACCGCCCCCACGGATGGTTCACGAGATCGGCCACCAGCGCGCCGGCGGCCGCGCGAAGATCGTCGGGGTCGGGATCGGCGGCCTCGGCCGCCTCCGGACCCACCTCCTCGACGGTCACAGCGACCCCCAGTAGTCGCTCAGCTCGTAGAAGCCCGTACTGAAGCCGATCTGCCGTTCGAGGTAGGCCGCCGCCTCGGGGCAGTCGCGCCGCAGCGGCCGGACGCGGTCGCGGCAGCGCGCCACGATCTCGTCGATCCGCGTGGTGATCTGGGCACGTTCCACCCCGAGCATCTGCGCGTTCAGGTCGCCCCAGGTGACGTCCCGCTCGTAGGTGGCGAGATCGTTGAGCAGCCGCAGCACCTGCTGGACGTCCCGGCTCGCGGCCTGCAGCTCGCCGATGTGGTCGAGGACGCCCTGGTCGGCGTGCACGATCCAGTGCGAGACGTTGACCCAGGCCGAGCCGTAGTTGTCGGCGTTTTCCAGGTACTCGTCGAATGTCGGCCACGCGGCCCGGTCGCCCGACTTCCACGCCAGCTCCCGGGCCCCGCACTCCAGCAGCCGCCGGAGCTGCGCCAGCCAGTCGTCGCGCAGCGCCGCGAAGGCGGGCGACCCGGCGGCCTCGTCCCGGATGTCGGCGAGGAACCGGGTGAGCCCGTCCCCCGGCGCCGGCGCGCCCCCCTCCGCGACGGCGAGGCAGCGCCGGTTGATGTCGTCCACCTCGTCCCGGGACGTCGCGACGTGGTCCACCAGCCAGTCCAGGCCGAAGATCCACAGCGAGGTGCGCGCCGCCATCCGGATCCCGGACGCGGTGAGCCACGGCGACCCGAACGCGTTCGCGCAGGCCACGGCGTTGAACAGGGTCTCGTCGATCGGCTTGGCGTCGAACAGGTCGGGATAGGTCTCGGCGCATTTGGCCAGGTCGCGGGCGCACTTCACGGCCTGCGCCATGACGGCTCCGTCGTGCCGCGCGTCCAGGAGGGCGTCGGGCGTCGCGGCGCCTCCGGGATGCGGGGGCGCCGTGTCCGCCCCGGTCACGCGTTCCGCCCGACCGGGGTCAGCGTCATCTCCAGCGACTCCCGCGGCCGCAGTGTCGCGCCGATGCGCGGCATGGCGGGGATCGCGTCGGAAAGCGCCGGGCGGAACCGGCTCAGCAGGCTCGTCAGGATCATCCGCGCCTCGACGTCGAACACGTGGCGGCCGATGCACTGGTGCGGTCCGCCGCCGAACGGGAAGTAGGCGTAGCGGTGCCGCTCGCGGGAGTTCTCCGGCGTGAACCGCTCCGGGTCGAACTCCAGCGGACGCTCCCACACCGACCCCAGCCGGTGCGTG
This sequence comes from Actinomadura sp. NPDC023710, assembly GCF_040639875.1. NCBI lineage: Bacteria > Bacillati > Actinomycetota > Actinomycetes > Streptosporangiales > Thermomonosporaceae > Actinomadura > Actinomadura sp. NPDC023710. The sequence continues at coordinate 115,634 of NZ_JBFAGB010000015.1, read as the reverse complement.
AGGAACGGGCTGATGAGCACCGGGTCGCCCGGCTCGATGTGCACGCCGCCGAGGATCGTCGGTGCGGTCGCCATGCGCGGGAACATCCAGCCGACCGGGTACAGGCGCAGCAGCTCCTGGACGACCTGCGACACGTACGGCAGCCTCGAAAGATGGTCGGGACGGACCGGTTCGCCGCCCACCACGCCCTCGATCTCCTCGACCAGCCTGTCAAGGACGTCCGGGTGGTCGTGCAGCAGCGGCCACAGCCAGGTCAGCGCCAGCGTCGTGGTCTCGGTGCTGGTCGCGAACATCGCGAGCAGGTTGTCGCGGATCCACTTGTCGTCCGGCGGCGCGCCGTCCTCGGTCCGCGCCTGGCAGAGCGCGGTGAAGATGTCGCTGCCGTCGCCCGGATCGTCCCGGTAGCGCGCCACCAGCTCGAACAGGACCTCGTCCATCACCTGCACGGCGTCCTTGAACGCCCGGTCGCCCGGCATCGGGAGCACGCGCGGCAGGAACGGCAGCAGGAACCGGACCGAGATCGAGGTCGCGATCTGGTCGAACGTCGGGATCAGCTTGTTGGCCTCGACCGGGGAGATCTTGTCGCCGAACAGGACCTTGATCACGGTCTCGTTGACGATCCGGCTCATCTCCGGCAGCACGTCGATCGGCCGTCCCGCGCGGGCGGGCTCCTCCAGCTTCCCGACGGCGTCGTTGATCGCATCCGCCATCAGCCCGGTGAGCCGGTTGACGTTGCGGGTGGTGAAGACCGGCTGCAGCACCCGCTTGCTGTGCTCCCACTCGGCGCCCTCGGAGAGGATGCTGTCGCCCATCAGCTCGCGCAGCGGCCGCCAGAACACCCCGTCCCGCTGGAAGATGTCCGACTCGCGCCGCAGGACCTGCTGGATGTGGTCGGGATGGGTGACCAGGTAGGGGTGGGAAGCACCGAGGTCGAGCCGGATGAGCCGGCCGTCCCCCTCCGTGCTGATCCGTTCCAACTGGCGAAGCGGGTCGCGGACGAAGCCGGCGACCGTGCGGTAAAGGGGGAAGTTCTTCGCCTTCTGGACTGGGACGGCGCCGACGTCAACGGACATTTACCGACTGCCCCTCGATGTTGAGTTGGAGTACCAGTGCTCGCGGATGGCCGTCCCGGGGTTCGCGGCCGCCTGGGACGCACGAAGCCCCTCGCGGCGGGACGACGTGAATGAGTGATTCGGGCTTTGTGGGAAGGTTGCGGTGTTATGTAGCTTTCTGTGGGAGTATCACATGATCAATTAACATCGGCAAGGCTTCGGCCGGTAGAAATCTCAACCGTTCCGACGTGACCCTTATCACTTGCCGGTTGTGTTGTCTCATTGTCCGGGTCGGCCTTACAGGCATGCCTGAGAAGCCCGCGATAAGGGCATTTACAAGGCGTGGGGGAACACGGAGAGTGACATCCGATAAATGGAGCCCTCTTCCGGTTTATACCGAATTACTTTGCCGCGCGGTCGATCGGGACCAGTTCGGGCCACGCGACCCGACCCGCCACCTGGACCTCTCCGATCACTTTCCGTGATCCGCAGCGTGCCGCGACCGGATAGGCGCCGGGCGCCGCGTCCCGCCTCACGACGGCCGCGCCGTCCACGGCCCGTCCGGCGAACGCCTCGGAACCCGCGGCCACCCTGCCCGCGCATCCCGGCACCGAGAGCCGGACCCGCTCACCGGGCCGCACCGCGCGGGGCTCCACCGAGACCGGACCGTCCCCGCCCGCCGTCGCCTGCCCCGTCGCCGGAGCCAGCATGCCCGCCGCAACGAGCGCTGTTCCCAACACGGTGATGCTGAGCAGACGCAACGACGACTCCCTCCTCGGGGGTGTGACGTCCGGCACTTTAGCCCCTAAGGGCTGTTTCGGGCATCGCTTCCCGGCGTCCGGCGGTCAACCCGTCCCACGTGAGCGTCACCAAGGCCAGCCAGACCAGCAGGAACCCCGCCCACCGGCTCGGCGGCATCTCCTCGTTCTGCACGAACAGCCCGATGGCGAACTGCAGCACTGGCGCCAGGTACTGCAACATGCCGACGACGCTCAGCGGCAGCCTGATCGCCGCAGTGTTGAACAGCATCAACGGCACGGCCGTCACGATCCCGGCCCCGGCCAGGAGCACCGCGTGCCCCACGCCGTGATGCCCGAAGGCCGCGTCGCCCCGTCCCTCCAGCAGCAGCACGAACCCCAGCGCCGGCAGGAACGTCACGGTCGTCTCGACCGCCAGGCTCTCGGCCGAAGGCATGTCGGCGAACTTCTTCAGCAGGCCGTACACCGCGAACGCGAACGCCAGTACCAGTGCGATCCAGGGAGGCCGACCGTAGTCGACCGTCAGCGCGACCACCGCGGCCGCCCCCATCCCGACCGCCGCCCATTGCCACCGCCGCAGCCGCTCCTGGAAGATCACCACACCGAACACAACGCTGATCAGCGGGTTGATGAAGTACCCCAGCGCGCACTCGATCGTGTGCCCGCTGTTGACGGCGTAGATGTACGTCCCCCAGTTGACGCTGATCACCAGCGCCGCCAGCGCCAGCAGCGCGCCCCGCCGCCATCCCAACGTCCGCAGCCACCCCCGGCTCCGCCGCACGGCCAGCACCGCGACCACCGCGACCAGCGACCACATGATCCGGTGCGCGAGGATCTCCCCGGCCCCCGCCGGCTTGAGCAGCGGCCAGTAGAGCGGAAACAGCCCCCACATCACGTACGCCGCGACCCCGCACACCATGCCCCGCTTCACAATGGCAACATATCAACAGGTAATCAACCAAAGGGAACAACGGTGCTGACAGGCGGCCGAGTAGCCTGGACGCATGTTCGGCTTTGCGAAGACCCAGATGGTCGCTCCGGAAAAGGCACTCCCCGGCAGGGACGAGCCCATCCCGGTGCCGCCGCGCCACGAGGTCCTCGACGCCCCCCTCGCGCCGCCCTACCCCGACGGCGCCGAGATCGCCGAGTTCGCCCTCGGCTGCTTCTGGGGCGCTGAACGCAAGTTCTGGGAGACCCCCGGCGTCGTTTCCACCTCGGTCGGCTACGAGGGCGGCTACACCCCGAACCCCACCTATGAAGAGGTCTGCAGCGGCCTGACCGGCCACACCGAGACCGTCCGCGTCGTCCACGACCCCGCCAAGGTCACCTACGACGACCTGCTCCGCGTCTTCTGGGAAGCCCACGACCCCACCCAGGGCATGCGCCAGGGCAACGACACCGGCAGCCAGTACCGCTCAGCGATCTTCCCCCGCACCGACGTCCAGCAGAAGGCCGCCGAAGCCTCCCGAGACGCCTACCAGCAGATCCTCACCAACGCCGGCTACGGCCCCATCACCACCGAAATCACCACCGCCCCCGACTTCTACTTCGCCGAGGACTACCACCAGCAGTACCTCCACAAGGCCCCCGGCGGCTACTGCGGCACAGGCGGCACAGGCCTCTCCTGCCCCGTAGGCGTAGCCCCCGCCGAGTAGCGGCCACGACTGAAGTTTTGCTACTTGAGGTAGTAAACTGCGGGCATGACTGCGGAGGAGAAGGAGTTCGGGCTGGGTGAAGGCCCGGCGGTGAAGGCGAGCGTCTCACTGAGAGCAGGAAACATCCGTGCTGTCCGTGAACGGGTGGGGGCCCGCGGCTTCTCCGCCTACGTCGACGCCGCCGTCGAGCGTCAGATAGAGCGGGACCTGCTCGAAGAGGCGCTGCAGGCCAATGAGAACGCCTCGGGGCCGATCCCGCAGGCGCTTCGCGACGAGGCCGCAGATCTCTTCCGTGCGGTCAAGGCGGCACCCGAGTTGCAGGAGGGCGCCGAGTGGGCCGGACACGAAGCAGGCTGAGTGCGGGGACGCTCGTCCTCGACTGCGAGGGCCTGGTCAAGTGGTGCGGGGCCGATCAACGCGTCACCGCTCTGGTCCGCGAAGCCCAGGACAACGACTTCCGCGTGGTGATCAGTGCGCTCACTCCGATCGAAGCCCAGGACGTCCGGACCAAGCCGGACAGGCTCCGTTGGTACCTGTCCAGGCTCCGCATCGAACCGGTCACCGAGGAGATCAGCCTGGCGGCCGTCGACCTCCTTCGTGCTCACCGCCTTCACGGGCATAAATACGCGATCGACGCGGTCGTCGCCTCGACCGCGCTCCAGGCTCCCAAACCCGTCGTCCTGCTGACCTCCGACGAGGACGACATGACGACCCTCTGCGGAAAGGCCATCAAGGTAGTAGCCGTATGACCCGCCCCGCCCCCCAGCCCCGGCTCATGTGCACTGACGGCTACCACCAGCAGTACCTCTCGGACAATAAAACCCCGGAGGCCACTGCGGCATAGGAGGCACGGGCCTCTCCTGCCCCGTAGGCGTCGCCCCCGCCGAGTGGCGCCTGACCTGCAAAACGCGCCGGGCTAGGGATGGCTCGCCGCCTTAGCCGAGGTGAGGTGAACCGCGATGCTCGCGGTAGTGGCGCACCCTCAGCCGCTGCGTGTGATGCATGGGCAAGTCGTCCAGCTCGGCGGCTGGCACCCATCGGACCTCTAGAGACTCGTCGCTGACGTGCAGCTCGCCGCCGAGTAGCCGGGCCGTGAAACAGACGTTGAACTGTCGGCGTACCTCGCCGTCTGAGTACGCGATGATGTGCCGGGGGTCGGTGTAAGTGCCGACCAAGCCCGTGATCTCGATGTCGTATCCGGTCTCTTCCTTGACTTCCCGGACCGCTGTGTCCGGGAGAGACTCGTCCAGGTTCATCCCCCCGCCGGGCAGAGCCCAGAGCCCGGAGTCGGCTCGTCTCTGCATGAGCACTTCGCCGTGCTCGTTGGTGACGACTGCGGAGGCAGCGACGACCATGGAGTTCGGGGCCGGTGCGGAGGGATCGTCGTAGTACTCGGTACGCGCCACGGCTCACTCCTTGACGGCCTGGCGGGAAAGTGCCCACACCGCCTCAAAACTCTCGGCGTAGCGGTCGAACACACCACCCTCCGGCTCTCGGCGTAGATGCCAGACTGGCGCGGCGTAGGCGTTCAAACCGAACACGTGCGTGTTGACGAGCATCTGGTCGTCACCGCGATAGATCGAGTTATAGAGGGTCGTCGTGTGCTGATGCACCTCGACCCCCGGTGTGCCGATCAGCGGGGCGTAGTGCATGACGGCCACACGGCAACGACTCTCGATGCCGTGCCCGTACCTCTCCTCGTCGCCGCGCTCGCTGACCGCTGGCGCGTCGGCATCGCCTAAAAGGATGCGCACACAGCATCCTGCGGCGGCCTTCTCGCGCAGGAGGTCATTGAAGTCGGGCCACTGCTCATGAATGAAGACACCGGCGTAAACGAGGATCTCGATCCGTTCGCGGGCCTTGGTGAAGAGGGTTCGCCATAGGTCGAAAGGGGCGTCGGCGCGGGTGTCGTGTAGGGCGATCAGTTCGGGGTGGAGTCCCCGCCTGCGGCGGCCCTGTTCCAGAGATGGCCATAGATAGGCCATGTCCTCGCGGAGAGCGCGTGCGGCCTTGTAGGCGGTGGTCCGGTGTGGAGTCCTGCCCGTGCTGACCCATCGCTCGGCGGTCTTGGGGTCCACGCCTACGGCTTCGGCGAACTGGGCGTAGTTGAGTCCGGCACGTACCAGGGCGGTGCGTAGTCGCTCGTTAACGGCCATGGGACGTTATATGTCACCAAGACGTCCCTAGGGTGCCCTTCTGCGAAGTTCTGGTGTCCCTATGTCCTGGCGAAGCCTTGACGTGCAACGACACCACGACGAAGGGACGACTCCCCATGGCAATGGAAGCTTCGGAGGTGACGGAGGCGCGGCGGTTGCGGGTCTGGGCGCTGGCGAAGGCGCTCAGGTCGCACGGGTACGCGGTGGAGATCGCTGAGTCACTTCCGCTGCTGGCGGTTTCGGCCGCGTGTGGGCCGCCGGTGGGGGTGCGTTGTGATCTGCGGGCGATCTGTGGGGGTGAGTTGTGGTTCGTCTTCGCTGGTGGTGGTGCGATCGCTCCGGCCGATGATGCGCACGTTCCTGACGCGGTGGTGGCAGTGAAGGGCCGGCTAGCCGCGCGAGCCGATGGGTAGGCACGCGTCGGCCGGTGCGGTCACCTGGTACGGACGCGCAACCGGGACATGGTGGGCTCTGGCCACCTCGCAAGATGGTGCGCGGCTGGTGGAAGCGGCCACCCCTGACGAATTGCGGGAAGCGCTGCGGAATCCGGCGGCCTGGCCGTGGCCTGTCCACAAGTTCGTTCCCGCATCTCAGCGCCAATCAAGCGCCTCCGGGAGGCCACAAGAGGGACGACTCTATGGGGCGGGCTCAGAAGTCGTCCCTCATTCATGGCGGTGACGCGCGGTCTTGAGCCGGGGAGCATGACCGTTGTTGTCGTCCGCCGCCCCGCCTCTCTGCCTTGCCCCCATGGCAGAGAGGCGGGGCCTTCTAAAGATCTGCTGCGACAAGTCGGGGCCGCGGCTTCCCTTTCGCGCTGACATGGTCGGCCGGTCGATGGCCGAAGGCCACCCGGAGGGGCGACCGAAGAGAGTCAGCCGGCGTCGTGTCGGCAATTCCGTCTCAAGCGTCGCCCGTCCTGGAAGCCGCTGCCCGGCACTTCATGCGGCGGGCCCTCGCGCGGGGCCTTCCTCAGCTTGGGCGGTGTGGTACGAGCGGGCCGTCCACGGTGGGGCGGTGAGGCGTCGCCACAGCTCGGGGGCGTGGGCGTTCCACAGCGCGGGGGCCTGCCGCGGGAGCACGGCGCCCCGCGAAGATTCGTGTCCTCGGTGAGCGCGGCGCCGCCAGCTGGTCAGCGCACGGTGCCGTTCCACTGCCAGTTCGCCTGCCGGGGCCGCTCCGGCAGCGGAACGCGGCCTGTGCACCACAGCAGGGCGTCGGATGGAGCGTGCGCCGTTGGCGCGTCGGGGAAGAGCCGGTCGAGGACGGCGGCGCTGGCCTCGTCGGGCGGTGTCCACCGTACGCCGAGGGCGTGGGCGATGTCGTAGGTGTGGCAGACCAGCTCCGTGATCCCCATGGCGGCGAACCCGGTGCGGTCGGAATGGCCCCAGGGATGCCAGGCGCGCGCATCGGCGGGCGTCTCCCGGACGGCGGAGGTGAGGAGGGAGGTGGCGATACCGATCCCTTCCAGGCAGGCGGGAATGGGGGCGCCGGCGTCGAGTGAGGCGAAGAGGGCGATGTAGCGGTCGCTGGGCCGGGCGATGAGCAGGCCGGCGTAGCCGATCAGCCCTAGGGCGAGGTGATCGAGCGTTTCGCGGCATGTCCAGTCCAGGTCGTGGGCCGGGCGTGTCCAGTCCGAGCCGGCAGCGCCGGACAGGAGGTCCAGGCACTCGTCGGCGGTTGCCCGCAACAGGCCCGTCCAGGGCGTCGTGGGTGCCGGGGCCGGACCGCTGTGTGCGGTCGGTGCCGTGGTCACTCGCCCTCCTCTTCTCGCGGCTTCAGGACCTCGATCACGCTGGCATAGCTGTCGAGGCCGTGGCCGGCCGCCTTGGTCTTCTCCATGAGGGTCTTCATCAGCTCGGGCAGGGCGTTGTCGACGCCTCGGGAATCGGCGGTGTGAATGAGATGGCCGATGGCCGCGATCTGCACGTCGACGGTGGCGTCGTCGCCCGGGTAGTGGCCGGCGTCCACCTGCGGCGCGTACGTGGTCAGGAACACCGACACGGTCCTCAGCCAGCGCAATGCGATGGAGGTGAAGTCGGTGGCCGCGACGCCGTCCGCGCCGACCAGCGCGGTGCCGTGCAGCCAGCCGGTCATCGTGGACCACATCAGGCCGAGCAGGGCGACGTCGTAGAGAGAGGCCAGCCCCGGGTTCTCCCCGAGGTGGAGGGGGTCGCCGAGGGCCGCCAGCGTCGGACGGTGTGACTGGAAGACGGCCTGGGGACCGCTGTACAGGAACATCACCTCGGCACCGCCGACGCCGGGCGGCGTGGTCATGATGGCGCCGTCGAGGTAGTCGGCGCCGCGCTCCCGGGCCCATCCGACCGCTTCGTGCGCCTGCTCCGGCGCGCCGGAGGTGAGATTGACCAGCGTCTTGCCCGCCAGCGCGCTCGCGTCCTGGTCGAGGACGCCGTACAGCGCGTCGTAGTCGAGTACGCAGGCGATGACGAGCGGGCTCGCCGCGACCGCCTCCCCGGGCGTCGCGGCAAGGAGCGCGCCGCGCTCCACCAAGGGAGCGGCCTTGTGCGGCGAACGGTTCCACACTGTGGTCGGGTGACCGCAGTCCAGCAGCGCGGCGGCGAGCGCCGAGCCCATCGACCCCAGCCCGATGACGGTCACGGCCTGCTTTTCGGAATCCATCTCACGCCCCTGGAGTGTCCTGGAAGAACATGTGTGGATCACGTTCGCAGGGAGCCTGGTACCGGACCAGTGACAGTAATGACGGGTGTCACCAAATTCCTGCCATAGCATTCGGGGCATGGGTGCCGGTTCTGTCGCTGTGGTCGTGACCGAGGACATCGACGTCCCCTCCTGGGACCTCTACGAGCTGAGCATCCCGTGCACCGTCTTCGGCAAGCCCCAGGCCGACCTGGCCGACCCCTGGTACGACCTGCGGCTGTGCGGGACCGGAACGCCGGACCGGGACGGCGCGGCGGCCGGCGCCGGGCTCGCGCTGCGGACCCGTTACGGGCTGGACGATCTCGCCGGCGCCGACACGGTCATCGTCCCCTCGGTGCCCGACGCCTGCGTCGAGGACGGCGCGCCGCTCAGTCCGGCGCTGATCGCGGCGCTGCGCCGCGCGTACGACGCGGGGGCTCGCATGGTCTCCCTGTGCACCGGCGCGTTCGCACTCGCCGAGGCCGGGCTGCTCGACGGCCGTCGAGCCACGGCCCACTGGATGCACGCCGCCCAATTGGCGGAGCGCTACCCGAAGGTCCAGGTCGACGCCTCGGTGCTGTACGTGGATGATGGTGACGTGCTGACCAGCGCGGGGCTGACCGCCGGTCTCGACCTGTGCCTGCACCTGGTCCGCCGCGACCTCGGCGCCCACGTCGCCAACCAGCTCGCCCGCCGGATGGTCGTAGCCGCCCACCGCGCCGGCGGCCAGGCGCAGTTCATCCCCATGTCCGTGGCCGGCACCGATGACGAGGGAGTCGGTCCCGTCCTCGACTGGGCCCGGGCCCGCCTGGACCGTCCGTTGACGGTCCAGGACCTGGCGCGGCGCGCCGCGATGAGCCCGCGGACCTTCTACCGTCGGCTCCAGGCCGCCACCGGGACGACCCCGGTCCAGTGGCTGCTCAACGAGCGCCTGGGACAGGCCCGGCACTTGCTGGAATCGACGGACCTTTCGGTCGAGCGGATCGGCGAGCTGACCGGCCTGGGCACGGCGAACAACCTCCGCCACCACTTCCTCAAGCATGTCGGGATCCCGCCCAGCGAGTACCGCCGGGCCTTCCCCCGCACGGTGCCTGAGCCGTCCGCCCGTCCCTGACACTCGTTGGCCTGGACGGTAGCTCATGTGAACGGATTTGTCTGTTTGAGCGGAGCGATCTTGGGATAGGTAGATCCCGATAGCTTGCCAGTAAATGGCGGCAAGATCGTCGCTAGGGTGCCGCCTAACCGCCCCGGGAGTATTCATGGCAGTACATCGAGTCCTCCGCGTCACCACTTGGGCCGCCGCCTTCTCCGGCCTGCTGCTCACGCCGTCCACCGCGGCTGCGGCACCCCTGGAATGGGAAAATGTGCCCACCCCGCCTCTCGACGGTCTCGGGGTGGTGACCGAGATCGCGGCGGCCGGGCCGCAGGCCGCGTGGGCGGCCGGGATCGAGGACGCGACGTCGAGCGGGAGACCCGTCATGCTGGCGTGGAACGGTCGGCAGTGGCAGCGCCAGGTGCTGCCGCCGGGCACGGGCCAGGTCGTCGACCTCGCCGCCGCCGGACCGCGGAACGCCTGGGGCATCTACCTGAACGAGGACGGCTCGCCGGCGCTGCATTGGAATGGCACCGCCTGGCGCAGGGTCGGTTACCCGGCCGGGGTCAAACCCACCATGCCGTCCCCTCTGCCCACGTATCTGCAGATCGTCTCGGCGGCGCGCGGCGGGCCGGCCTGGTCGCTCGGGTACGACTCACAGGCGAAGAAGGCCGTCGCCCTGCGCTTCCAGAACGGACGTTGGGTGCGCCGGAAGACTCCGGTGCCGATGGTCAGTGCTTCCACCGTCGCCGTCCGGTCGGCGAAGGACATCTGGATCGCCTGCACCTGTGACATCCCGGGGGACGGCCCGACCGAGGCCATGCTGCATTGGAACGGCACCAAGTGGAGCACGATCCGGTACCCGTCCAAAGAGCAGACCTACATCGCGAAGATCGTGCCGGTCTCGGCCACGAGCGTCTGGGCCTACCGTGCCAGCACCGGCTATGCGACCCCCGAGCTCATGCACTGGGACGGGAAGAGCTGGACGTCGACGACGATCCCCGCGTCCCCGTACGCCTACCACTTCCCCGCGCTCGCCGACGACGGCGACCAAGGCGCCTGGGTGTCGGTGAGCACGGTCGACGACGACAAGAGCTACCTGCACTACAGCGGCGGCCGCTGGACCGCCGAGAGCGGCGAGGGACGCCCCGGCACCGCCGTCTGGATCCGTGACCTGGCCCGGGTGCCGGGAACGCGCTCGATCTGGTCGACCGGCCTGCCCAGTTCCCTCGCCGGCCTCCCGTTCATCGAGCGCCGACGCTGACCGAGCGGCCAGCGTGCGATGGGCACCTCCGCAAGGTCCTGACGGCATAGGTGGCAGGGCCTTCGCCGTCCCGAGGTGTGATTTCCGCCGATGGGAACCAGGTCTCGGAGCCCGGCGTCCCGGCCGTTGCTCTCGTCCACTTCCCCGGAAAGACGTGCTGGCCTCCCTCTCCCGTTCCGGGTAGAGGGAGGCCAGCGGACTTCCAGGGGATCGATAGAACGATCCTTCGGGCGACGCGGAAGCGTCTCCCTTCCCGAGCGGGGCGCGGGAAGGGCCCTGAGAGCACAGGTGTGGCGCGGCTCTCTTGTCAGTCGAGCGAACCGACCCACACGGACGAGACGTAGTAGCGGTCCGTGGTGGTCAGGTGGTCGGGCATCCTGGTCTCCAGGTCCAGGAAGAAGTCGACCTGGACCTCTTCGTCCTCGCCGAAGACCTCGCGAACCCGAGCGTCCTGCAGCGCCTTCCGGGCGATCTCGTCCGGGCTGTCGCCGGTCACGTCATCGATCACCAGGAGCCGGCTGCAGGCCGTCTCCCGGTAGATCAGCGGGACGCATCCGAACGCCTTGTCGCCGTCGTGGGCGCTGACGCTCAGGTTGCCTTCCCAGTAGAGGTCGTCGGAGTTCAGCGCAGCGGGCGGATACTTCCACGGGCCGCCCATCGAGCCCCAGGTCTGGAGGCGGGTGTTCGGCGGGAAGGCCCCGCGCGCCGCGTCCAGTGCCCTCTTTCCGACCTCTTCCCAGCTGTTGCCGGTGATGTCGTGCACGCGGACCACGAACGGCCCGATGCGGTAAGGGTTCATGAGTGATTTCCCTCGTGTTCGGGACGACGGAGTCGTCCATGTCTGGTTTGCGCGTGATCTACAAAGGACGGTCCGAGCGCGTTCCACCTGTGCAAGCGGACTTAGGTCGGTGACCGTCCTGCGGTTGGCGTTCGTCGTGCGTGTGACGGCGTCCGAGAGCCCGGGCGCGGATGCCGTGCTCCGTCCTGGGACGGGCCGGTGACCGCGACGAAGGTGCTCGACGCGATCATGTGCGGGGCGAGTGACGCTTCGGCTCTGGGGCCTGGCCCTCCACGAAAAGGTCACCAGGTGAAGGTGGCCGCCGGGCGGTAGTCGCGCTTTCCTCATCCAGGCGTCGCCCGAATCTCTGGAATCGGTGCTCGACCAAGCTCTGACGGGTGAGAGCCGGTGGCTGGCGACGGTCATTCCCGGACGGTTCTCTCTGAAGCACGCCTAGGGCGTCATTACAAAGGAGAGATACCAATGAAGGTCATTACGCTGCTCATCGCTGTCCTGATGACGATTGCGGCCGCGTACGCCGCCCGCAAGATCGATTACCGGTTGGCCTACCGCATGCTCAGGAAAATGCGTGCGCGCCACATCGCCACCGGGGCCGCTGCGTTCGGCGTGACGTTCGCCGGCGTGGTCGTCTTCGAGGCACCGGGGTGGGACTTCCTCACCTGGAGCTGGTGGCAGGCCATCGGCGGAATCGGCAACCTCTCACTCGGGCTGACGCGCGGCACCGCCGTCGTGGGGATCGTGGTCAGCGTCGCGATGATCCTGGCATTCGTCGCGGCTCTTCCGGTCTTCGCGATGGTGGAGGAACTCCAGTTCCGCAACGGCGCGGAGAACCAGACGGCCGGAACGCGGATCCTCTTGGCGCTCGCCTTCGGATTCATGCACCTGGCCGCTGGTGTTCCGGTGGCCGGCGCACTCGCGCTCTCTCTCACCGGTGGGGTGCTCACCTGGGTGTACTTGCGCGGCGTTCGGCGCGCCGAGTCCACCGAACCGAAGTTCAGGTCCGCACACGGGTTGCTCGACTCGATCCTTGTGCACACCGTCCACAACGTCGTGGCCGTGATCGCGGTCGTGATCGCCCTGCCGCTCGCCTGAGCGCAGGAACACGGGGGTGTTCAGACCGGGCTCACGGCCTGGTCTGAACACCCTTATCTCGCCGTTTCCGCAGCCCCGCACAGACGGGACGGTTCGCTACCTGACGTAGTTTGCTGATGTGGATGCGGACGAGGAGCACGGATTCGGTGAACGGCCTGCGGCGAAGGTGCTCTACGCGATCGCGTGCGGGGCCGGTGCGGCGTCCGATCTGGAGAGCTTCGTGCGGCCGGCTCAGGGGGCGGGCTGGCATGTCCGGGTGATCGCGACCCCCATGGGCGCCAAGTTCCTGGACCTGGACCGGCTCGCGGCACTGACCGGTGGCCCGGTGCGGACCGCTTTCCGGCAGCCGCACGAGACGTCGAACGGCCTGCCGCCCGCGGATGCCGTGGTGGTGGCTCCGGCCACGTTCAACACGATCAACAAATGGGCGCTGGGCATCACGGACACGGTCGCCGTGGGCATGCTCTGCGAGCTCGTCGGGATGGGCGTGCCGACGCTGGCGGTCCCGCAGGTCAAGGCCGAGCTGGCCGGGCATGTGGCGTTCGGCCGGAATCTGGACGCACTCCGCTCGATGGGCGTCCACGTCCTCTTCGACCCTGCCGCTCCCGCGCACGCGCGCATGCCGGATTGGCAGGACGTTCTCACGGAGTTGAGCGGCATCCTCAACGGCTGAACCGGCGGCGTCCGGAGGGCGGGTCAGTGGACGGCGGTGGCATTGCCGTCGATCACGATGGTCTGGCCGTCGCGCAGCGTGCGGTGGGCGATGCCCTGCGAGCGGTAGTGGTCGGCGACCGTGCCGAGGATCTCGGATTCAGGATGTCCGGGGGAGTCGATGTGCGGTACCACGGCGTAGTCGATGACGGCCAGGCCGTCGAAGCGGGCCGGGGCTCCGTACGCGGTGTGGACGGCCTGGGGATCGTCGCACCGCTCCAGCCCGTGCAGGTCCGGGGCCAGGACGCAGGCGCCGGCGCTGTAACCGGCGTAAACGACGGCGTCCTGCTGCAACAACTCGGTTATCGCTCGGTCGGCGCCGCTTCTCGCCAGGGCCTGACGTAGGACGAAGACGTTGCCTCCCCGGACCCAGAGCAGGGGAAACGCGCGGAGCTCGGCCGCGACGCGGTTCTGATCCTGGTCGAAGAACGCACGCAGATCGACCTCCTCCGGCCGCAGTCCGAGGTCGGTGAGCGCGTGGATCTCGCGCTCGGCCGCGGCACGACGCTCGGCCAGGGGCAGGGCGTCGACGGCATTGGCGATCACTGCGGCCCGCGCCCCGCCGGGGCTCTCCAGCAGCCGCAGCATCCGCTCCGGATGCTTCCCGGTCCGCCACGAGGACAGATACATGCGCACCCGAGAACCCTAGGCCCGCCATAGATCACCAGTGCACCTTCACGGTGGGGGAAGATGGGGGCGACGGTGCCGCAGCGTGGACGACCGGTGCCGAGTGAGTGTGGCTGACCGAACCTGGGAGTGTCAGATGACGGATGGTCCGCCGACGTGGGCAGGGCTCTCCGACTCCGAGTCGTTCCAGGTATGGGACGCCTACGGGGAGTTCGCCTCGTTTGAGCGTACCTACGACTCCGGCCGGTGGCCGAGCATCCGTGAGCCCGTCCCGTCCGTCACGTGGGACCTTGCTCAGGAACGTCCCACATCTCCAACGGGGGCCTGGGGCCCCGCCGTAGAACCCGACGACGTCAACGCGCTGCTCAATGATGCCTTCAAGAGTTGCGTCGAACGGGAAGAGTGGCTCTACGCCCTGGACTGGCAGCATCCTTGCTACCGGTTCTGGCCTCATCGCATGACCGAGCCGGAGAACAAGAATTCCTGGGTCGTCCCCGTCTTTCCTGACGACGACTACTACATCTTCCTGGCGCAAGACTTCTCGTTCGGGACGTTCGGACATCCGTGGGAAGCCAGTCTCTGCGTTTACGGCGAACGGCTGCTGGAGGCTGTCGAGGCACGGAACAACAACGTCCTGAGCAGCGTCCTCCGTCGCGACGGCCGCATGCTCTGAAGGCATGGGCAGGGGGCAGCGCTGTCGTCGGCCCAACTGCTTGAAGGCGGCCGTGGCCTGGGCCCTGGAACGACGGCCTAACCGCACAAGGGAGCCCGGTCCGTGCCCGGCCGCGTGGAACCGGGGTGCGGACGGGATGCGGGTGGGTCGGCTGAGCCTGGATTGCGGGTACTTGGCAGTGTGGGTACTGGACGTGTCGCATGTGACGGTTTGTGTTCTTTTGTGGACGCCAAGTCTTCGAGGTTGGGCAAATCCTCGGGGCGTTCCCGCCCCGGGCGGCTATTGGTGCACTAGTCTTTGCGCCCTAGGCTCTTGGGAAGGTAGCTGTCTGCCTTCTGGCAGATCAGTGGAAGGTGTGGGGCATGCCGGACAGTCCGACTGTTCACCAGCGGCGCCTTCGGATCGAGCTGCGCAGGGCGCGCGAGGCCGCCGGGTTGACGCAGGAGCAGGCGGCGAAAGCCCTGGAATGGTCGCTTTCGAAGATCATTCGCATTGAGGGCGGAACGGTCAGGGTCGCCGTGAGCGACGTGCGCGTCATGCTCCAGCAGTACGCGGTGGCGTCGGAGCGGTTCGACGAGTTTCTCGGGCTGGCGCGGGCGGCACGTGAAACGGCCTGGTGGAACGCCTATCGCCGGGTGCTCAGCCCGCAGCTGGCGGAGCTGATCGGCTTCGAGTCGGCAGCGGGCGTCTGCCGGGAGTTCCAGCCTCTGATCATCCCGGGCCTGCTGCAGACCAGCGCCTATGCCGGCGAGATCCTTTCGAGCCTGCGCAGCGGGGACGCCCCCGAGCAGATCGCCGAACTGGTCGAGGTGCGCCTGCGCCGGCAGGAGATCTTCGAGGGCGACGCTCCTCCCCGGTTCTTCTTCGTCGTCGACGAGGCGGCCATCCGGCGGCTGGTCGGCGGCGCCGCCGTGATGCGCGCCCAGCTGTCGCACCTGCTCGACATGGCGAAGCGCCCCAATGTGACGATCGAGATCGTTCCATTCGGGAAGGGCGCCCATCCGGGGCTGAGCGGCCCGTTCAAGCTCATTGAGTTCCTCGAACCCGAAGATGACGACGTTCTCTACCTGGAAGGCGCGCAGGGGGAACTGATCGGCCGGGACTATCGCGAGGAAGTCGTCCGCTACCGCGAGAAGTTCGAGGTGCTGCGCCGCGACTCGCTCGGGCCGGAAGGTTCGGCGGTCCTGCTCAACACGGTCGCGGAATCACTGTGAATCGCGCCCGCGGTCACCGTTCGCGCGGGTGAGTAGTACTCCTATGGCCTGATCTTCGGCCAACACTTACACTCTGACCTTGACAGAGCACGACGCAGGACCGTGGTGCGCCTGGGATCGTGCGCCGAAGGGCATGGCCGAGCCAGAGGACGTTCACCCGAACGGAAGGTCGCCGTTCCGCAACCGGGTCGTCCTGCGGGAACTCCTCCACGGTTGTGCCCCGCAATTCTGGCGGCCGCGTCCGGCGGCAGGCGGTCGGAAGGGGCGGGTGTGGACGGGACGGAGGGCTCGCGGGTGATCTGGAGAAAGAGCAGTCGTAGCGGTGCGGGGGACTGCGTCGAGATCGCCTTTGACGGCGCCTGCGTTCTGATGCGCGATTCCAAGGACCGTCCCAGCGCCGTCCTGGCGCTCACGAAGGCGCAGTGGCTGCTCCTGCGGCGCTCGATCCGCAGGAGTCACGACGGTTCCCCGGACTGAGCGGCGTCACGCCGCGGACACCGGGAGCGCAAGCCGGTCCGGCGGCATGCGGTCGGCGTGGTGGATGTAACCGCTGTACGGCTTCTCCTTGACCGTTACTTCGAGCCGGAAGAACTCCGAGGGCTTCAGGGCGCAGAAGCCGCTTCCCACGACGTCCTTGTACAGGGTGTCGGACACCACCAGGGCGAGGTCGCGGTCCTGGTGCTCGCTGAGATGTTCGCGCAGCGGTGCCGCGTCCAGTAAGCGGGAGACCACGACGGGGGCGTCGCCGGCCGGGCCGAGCGGTCCCTCGATCACGGTGCCGTGGTGGAGGGCGAGCCGCATGCGCAGGCGGGTGGGCCTCTCCCTGTTGAGCTCGGCGAGCGCGCGTTCGAGGTCGGACGTGAAGGCGCCCACCACGTGGGGAATGTCGACGCCGGCGGGCATGACGACGAGTTCCCCGTCCCCGCCGGGCTGGCGGTACCAGCCGCCGGTGCGCAGCCCGGTCCGTCGCGCGCAGCCGTTGAGCAGCCTGCGGAGGTCCTTCTGAGCGGCGAGCTGCCGCTGCGCGTCCAGGTGACTGTACTTCTCCAGGTCCACGGCGAGGAGCAGGCGGTACACGAGCCCGCTACCACCGGTGGACCAGGGCCGTCGAAGCATCATCTGCCGTCCTCGAAGCCGCCGTCGGTTCGATTCTGCCCGATGCATCCTGCTATGTGCAGAGAAACATAGGTCGGTTAGCAACATGGCACTTCGCCGGTAGCTTACGCTACGGAGCGGCCGTCCACTTCTCAAACCTGTGACCTGCGAAGAAGGCTTCGCTCGTGGTGGGTCGTGATCTGGGGTGTGGCGTGAAGGAACCTTGCGCAACGCCACATGGCAGATTCATGCGGGGCCGTGAACGCCTCGGCTCAAGCACCCGCGCGCGGAGAGTCGACGAGGCGCCGGCTTGCGGCGGCTGGACGGGTGACCGTCACAGCGGAGTTCCAGGGCGTGGACGGAGCGCGCCTGGTCTTCGCCTTCGAGGCCCTCGACGACCTGGGCGCAGTCGTGGGAGACGGCCGCATCGAGCGGGCCGTCGTCGGGAGGGAGAGGTTCCTTTCGCGGTTCTCCAGGTGAGGGTCAGTACGGCAGGAGGCGGCCCGAAGGGGTCCGCAGGTCGGGTGGGCTCGGTTGACGTGGGGGCCTGGGGCGCTTGATGAGCTGCTGCCGTGCCATGGTGATCATCTCCCCCCGCCGGGCTGCCTTTAAAACCCGGGGATCGAGCCGTTTACCTCGTAAGACGCGGCCGGGCCGGACGAGGTTCGCTGAGCTTATGTCACCGACACTGCCTGTTCGACCGGTTTTCGGGGAGTAATGCTCCACGGTTCGCGTCCGGAGGACCGCGGAACGTGTCCGGGATCAGGAGACGATGTCGCGCGTCCGGAAGCGGCGGAAGGCCAGCGCGAACAGGACGGCGGCGTAGGAGACGGAGATGGCGGCGCCCTTGGCCATGCCCGCCCACTGGATCTCGGGCTGCAGGGCGTCCATCCAGGAGTACATCCAGTGCGTCGGGAGGAAGTCGCGCCAGGAGCCGAGCGCGGTGACGGCGTCCAGGATGTTGCTGACGATGACGAGCCCCACCGCGCCGCCGACCGCGCCGAGGGGGGAGTCCGTCGTCACCGAGAGCAGGAACGCCAGGGCGGCGACGACGAGCTGCGCGACGAGGGAGTAGCCGATGATGATCGCCATGCGGCCGAGCGCGGTGCTCACCGGGACGGTGCCGCCGGTCGGGAGCTCGACGTCGCCCCAGCCGAACCCGGCCGTCCCCGCGACGAGCGACATCAGCGGCAGGCTGACGACGGCGACGACCGCGTAGGAGAGGGCGACGATCAGTTTCTGGCGCAGCAGCCGGGCGCGCGGCACGGGCGCGGCGAGCAGGTAGCGCAGGGACGACCAGCCCGCCTCGCTCGCCACCGTGTCACCACAGAACAGGGCGACCGCGACCACCAGCAGGAAACCGGTCGAGACGAACAGGGCGAAGAGGGCGAAGTTCAGCGCGGACGACGTGGCGACGTCGACCAGGCTGGGGACGCCGTCCGGGCCCGGATCTCCGCCGATCTTGAACGCGCCGACCAGCACCCAGGGCAGGACGAGCAGGAACGCGAAGGCCACCAGCGTGCGGCGGCGCCGGAACTGCCGGACGGCCTCGACCCGCAGCGGGAGGGTGCGCCGGACGTGGTAGGCGGTCATGAGCCCTCCCCGATGATCTCCAGGAACGCGTCCTCCAGGCGGCGGCCGGACCCGGTGATCTCGGCGACCGGGCCGGCGGCGACGCGGCGGCCGCCCGCCATGACGACGGCGTGCGTGCAGGTCTGCTCGACCTCGGCGAGCAGGTGGCTGGAGACGATGACCGTCCGCCCGGCCGCCGCGTACCGGACGAGTACCTCCCGCATCTCGCGGATCTGGGGTGGGTCGAGGCCGTTGGTGGGCTCGTCCAGGACGAGGAGGTCCGGCAGCCCGAGCATGGCCTGCGCTATGGCGAGACGCTGTCGCATCCCCTGCGAGTACGTGCGGACGGCCCGGTCCAGTGCCGAACCCAGGTTGGCTATCTGCAGCGCCTCGTCCAAGTGGGCCTCGTCCAGGGGACGGCCGGTGGCGCGCCAGTAGAGGTCCAGGTTGTCGCGGCCCGAGAGGTGGGGCAGGAACCCGGGCCCCTCTACAAAGGAGCCAAGGCGGGACAGTACAGGTGCGCCCGGGTACACGCGGTGCCCGAAGATGCGGATCGAGCCGGAGTCTGGATGGATCAGGCCCATCAACATGCGCAGCGTCGTCGTCTTTCCTGCACCGTTCGGACCCAGGAGTCCCAGCACCTGGCCCTTCTCCACCCGGAACGACAGGCCGGAGACGGCGAGATGCCCGTTCTTGTACGCCTTCGTCAGCCCCGATATCTCCAGGGGCACGTCGCTGTCCGTTTCGACGTCGCGCCTACGGCGTCCAGGGAGAAGGATGGCGAGCGCCAATGCGACGGCGGCGACGGGCAGAGCCCACACCCAGACGGGCAGGGGCGCCGGCGCGGCCTTCAACGACGGGACGGACGGGACGGTCAGCGGCGACATCACCTGCACTTTGTAGGACGACGGCTCGGCAGGCGTCGCGAAGCCCATGTCGGTGGTGGCGACGACCAGCCGGAGCCGGTGCCCGCGGTCGAAGCGGTAGTCCATCGCCGGAAGCGTCACCGTGACCTCGCCGCCGGACACCCGGAACGGCGCTGCCAGTCGCCGCGCCGGAGCGGCGGCCCCGCCCGGCGAGACGTCGTAGAGCTTCGCGAACAGCGGCCCGTCCCCGCTGACCTTGAGCCGGACGGTCGGGGCGCCCGTCAGCCACAGCGGACGGTCCAGCGGATGGGTCTCGAACGTGGCGGTCTGCCCTGGCATGTCCGAAGGCAGCTGCCCGCCCAGGGAGCCTCCCAGCGACCCGCCCAGGGATCCGAGCGCCCCCAACCCCGGCAGAGCGGAGATCGACGCGGGTGATCCGCCCGCCGGATTGAAGATCGTCTGCTCGCGCCCGGTCAGCGGCTGGGCCGACGCACCACTGGAAAGCCCCGGATACCGCCCTGTCGACGCCTTGTCCACGACGACCGCCTGGGTGGAGGAGTCGAGGCCGCCCGCCCGTGTCACCGTGAACCCGTCCGAGGAAGGCTTCGACGACCGCATGAGCCGGGCGTCGAAGAAGTCGCGTACGAGCCCCTCGACCCGCGCGGTCTCCGGGTCGCCGCCGTCGTGCCCGCCCTGGAACCACACCACCGACACCGGCGCGCCGTTCCGCGCGATCGCCCGCGCGTTGGCGTCGGCCTGGTCGAGCGGGAACAGCGAGTCGGACTGCCCCTGGACGAGCAGCGTCGGCACCCTGATCCGGTCGGCGACGGATGCGGGGCTCGACCGCCGCAGCATCGCGATCGCCGATTCGGTGGGACGGCCCTTCTCCGCCACCTCCTGGTACATGTCGCACACGGACGGCAGGAAGCGCCCGCAGGCCGTTCGTTCCGCGCTGCCGGTGAAGAACAGCCCCGCCCACAGCTTCTTGAACACGCCGTCCGTCGGTTTCGCGCCGGAGGCGGCGTCGGGGAAGAGCGCGTCGGAGAGGCTGTTCCAGGTGATCTGCGGCGCGATGGCGTCCACCCGTCGGTCGTAGGCGGCGGTCATCAGCGCGATCGCGCCGCCGTAGGACTGGCCCGCCATCCCGACGCGGGGGTCGCCGGGGCCGTCGAGCCGGACCTCCGGCCGCCGCGCCAGCCAGTCGATCAGCTGCCGGGCGTCCTTCACCTCGTAGTCGGGCGAGTTGAGGGCGATCTCACCGGTCGAGCGCCCAAAACCCCGCGCCGACCAGGCCAGCACCGCGTACCCGGCGCGGGCGAGGTCGCGCGCCTCGCCGGCGACGTCCCGCTTGGTGCCGCCGAAGCCGTGCCCCAGCAGGACCGCCGGGCCCTTGGCCCGTCCGACCGGCTTGTAGAACGTCGTGTCGAGCGTGACGCGCTGGTCGTCCTTCGGCCCGTCGACGACGTTGACGCGCTGTTCGGAGGTCTGGACGCGGGCGTCGCCGTCGGCCGTCGCCCCCCAGGCAGCGGCCCCGCCCGCCAGTGCCACGGCGACCGCCGCCGACGCCCAGCGCGCGGGCCGTCCCGTCCTGTCCCACCGCGCCCTGAGCGCGCCCGCCCGCCCCATGACCAGAACCCTATGCGCGCCCCGCGCCCGCCCGCTCCGCCCCGAAGCCGATCTTGCCTGCTCCCACCGGGGTACGCGGCCCCCGGGAGCTACGTCTCGCGGTGGACGGGCGGGGCGAGGGCGGCGGTGAACATCGCGGTGAGGCGGTCGGTGAGATCGGCGGGGTCGGCGGCGCGCAGGTCGCCGAGGCCGACCAGGCGCCGCACCGGCCCGCCGCCCATGATGATCGTGGACGCGAGCAGCGCCCGCGCCCGCGCGTCGGGCCCCTCCAACTGCGCCACCATCGGCTGGACGATCACGTCCTCCAGGTAGCGGAGCAGGATCTCCTTGACCTCGGGGTGGCCCGCCGACCGGTCCAGTATCCGGGACATGGCGGTGACCGAGCGCTGGTCGACATGCCGGACGAAGTGCTCGGCGAGCCGGCGCGGCAGCCCCTCGGGGGCGCCCGCGATGACGCCGCGGATGACCGACTCCCCGGCCAGCACCTCGCCGAACAGCGCCGGCTTGGACCCGAAGTACCGGTGGACCAGCGCCGTGTTCGCCTCGGCGCGCGCGGCGATCATGCGGACGGTGACGCCGTCGTACCCGTGCTCCCCGAACAGGTCGCGGGCGGCGCCCAGGATGCGGCGCCGGGTGGCCTCCCGGTCGCGCTTGCGCCGCCGCGCGGCCGCGCCGCCGGCCTGTTCCTCGCCCCGCATTCCGCCAGCCCCCGGTCGCCGTTACAGTCAGTGTCCATTATGGCCTGAGTTGCAAGTAAACAAGCGTCTACATACAGTCTGTGCAAAGCACAGGTAATTCATCGGAGTTGTGGGGGCAGGGTGGCTCAAGCGAGCGTGGCGTCGCACGGCCCGGCGGCGCCAGAGCCAGCGAGACCGCAGTACACGCACCGTCAGATCCTGGAGATCCTCGCCGGCCTGATGATGGCGATGCTGACGTCGATGATCTCGACGTCGGTGGTCGCCACGGCGCTGCCGACGATCGTCGGGGACCTCGGCGGCCAGGAGAAGCTCTCCTGGGTCGCGAGCGCGTCGCTGCTGACCATGACCGCGTCCACGCCGCTGTGGGGCAAGCTGTCGGACATCGCCGGTCGCAAGCTCATGTTCCAGACCGCGCTGCTCATCTTCGTGGCGGCCTCGGTGGGCGCGGGGCTGTCGCAGAACATCGGCCAGCTCATCGCGGCCCGCGCGTTCCAGGGCCTCGGCGTCGGCGGCCTGTCGGCACTGGCCCAGGTCATCCTCGGGGACGTCGTCGAGCCCCGGCAGCGCGGCCGCTACGCCGGGTTCATGGGCGCGGTGTTCGGCGTCTCGACCGTCGCCGGGCCGCTGCTCGGCGGGTTCATCGTGGACGCCGACAGCCTCGGCTGGCGCTGGTGCTTCTACGTGTGCGTGCCGCTCGCGGTCGTCGCGTTCTTCGTCATCCAGAAGGTCCTCAAGCTCCCGAAGGTGCGCCGCGACACCCGCATCGACGTGTTCGGCGCGTTCACCATCACCGGCAGCGCCGCCGTGCTGATGCTGGTGCTGTCCATGGGCGGGACGGAGTTCGAGTGGAACTCCCAGTGGACCTACATCCTGCTCGGCGCCGCCGCCCTGCTGCTCGTGCTGGCGATCGTCGCCGAGCGCGTCGCGCGCGACCCGATCCTGCCGCCCCGGCTGTTCCGCAACCCCACGTTCCTGCTGACCTCGCTCGTCTCCGTCTGCGTCGGCATGGCGATGTTCGGCGTGATGATCTACATGCCGCAGTACCTGCAGATCGTCAAGGGGATGAGCCCGACGACGTCCGGCCTGATGACGCTGCCGCTGGTCGTCGGGATGCTCGTCACCTCCACCGGCTCCGGCCAGGTCGTCACCCGGACGGGCCGCTACAAGATCTTCCCGGTGGTCGGGCTGCTGTGCGTCGCCGGCGGGCTGTACCTGCTGTCGCTGCTGCACACCGACTCGCCCAAGGTCATCGTCGGCGCCGACCTGGCCGTCCTCGGCGTCGGAATGGGCCTCAGCCTGCAGATCCTCATCCTCGCCGCGCAGAACGCCGCCGCGCCCGCCGACCTCGCCTCGACGACGTCCGGCGTCTCGTTCTTCCGCAACCTCGGCGGCGCGATGGGCGTGGCCGCCTTCGGCGCGATCCTCACCAACCGGGTCGCGGACGAGATCACCAGCGGCTTCCGCTCGGCGGGCATTCCCGTGCCGGCCGGCGGCGGCGCGTCCGACCTCGGCTCGCCGGAGGAGATCAGCAAGCTTCCTCCGCAGGTCAGGAGCATCATCCAGGACGCCTTCACCGACTCCCTGGAGACCGTCTTCCTCGTCGGCATCCCCGTCGCCCTGGTCGGCTTCCTCGCGATGCTCGCGCTGAAGGAGCACCCGCTGCGCGGCTCGGCGCACCGCGGCAAGGACGCGCCGCCGCCCGAGGCGCCCCTGACCGACGTCCCCGCGGAGAGGGGCGTCGTGCGCCCGCCGTCGGCGGCGGTGCGGACGGGCGCGGCCGCCGCGGTCGGCGCCGGCCGGCACGCGCGCGGCAACGGCCACCTGGACGACGGCCGCTTCGCCCCCGCCGCCGCGCACCCGGGCCCGCCGGAGGCGCCCGCCCACGCGGCGGCGGCCCCGGCCGCCACGGAGCTGGCGGCCCAGGCGAAGCTCCTCGCCCAGCAGATCGAGCAGGACGCCAACGGCGGCGTCCCGGTGCGCGGCGTGGTGCGGACCCGCGACGGGGAGCCCGTCCCGTCCGCCGCCCTCACCCTCATCGGCGTCGACGGCCACCAGCTCGCCCGGGCGACCACGCGGGAGGACGGGCGGTACGCGCTGCCGACGCCGGGCCCCGGCAGCTACGTGCTGATCGCCGCCACCGGCGGGCACGAGCCGCAGGCCGCGACCCTCGTCGTCGGCGACCGGCCGATCGAGTTCGACCTGCTGCTGGCCGGCAGCGGCGGCCTCGCCGGAACGGTCCGCAGCGCCGACCGCGCCCCCATCGTGAACGCGATGGTCGTCATCACCGACGTGCGCGGCGACGTCGTCGGCACCGGCCGCAGCGACGCCGACGGCCGCTACACGTTCTCCGACCTCATGTCCGGCGCCTACACGCTCGCCGTCAGCGCCGCCGCGCACCGCCCGGTCGCGATGCCGGTGGAGGTGACGGGGAACGGCCAGACGCGGATGGACGTGGAGATGCCGCCCGGCGCCCGGATCCGCGGAACGGTCCGCAACGAGGCGGGCGAGCCGGTCGGCGAGGCGCGGGTCACGCTCGTCGACGCCGCCGGCAACGTCATCGCCATGGTCATCACCGGATCGGACGGCGAGTACGCCTTCACCGACCTCACCGGCGGCCAGTACACGATGATCGCGTCCGGATATCCTCCGGTCGCGACCGGTCTGTCGCTGTCCGGCGGCGGGCTGGACGATCACGACCTGAAGCTCGGCTACCCCGACGAGTGACCGACACGAGCGAGCCCGGGCCGCCGCAGGCGGCGGCCACGAGACACGGAACCTGGAGTGCGGGTCGTTGATGGACGCGAACCGAGGTCTGCGCGGAACGGTGCGGACGAAGGACGGCTGGGCGGTGCGGCACGCCATCGTCACGGTCATGAACCTGGCGGGCGACCAGGTCGCGCGCGAGCAGACCGGGGAGGACGGCGTGCTCGCCGCCGGCCCGCTGCCCGCCGGCACCTACACGGTGATCGTGACGGCCATGGGCTTCCATCCGGCCGCCGCCACGATGATCGTGTCCGGCGCGGGCACCGCCGACATCGGGAAGGTCGTGCTCGGCCGGGCGGGCGGCGCCGAGCTCCCGCCGCCCGGCATCTGGACGATCGACCCGGCGCACTCCAACATCGGCGCCGTCGCGCAGCACATCGGCCTGTCCAGCGTCCGCGGCCGGTTCGCCGCCTTCGAGGGACGCATCGAGATCACCGAGCCGGTGGAGAACTCCCGCGTGACCGCGCGCATCGAGGCGGCGTCCATCGAGACCGGCAACAAGATGCGCGATGACCACCTGCGCTCGGCCGACTTCCTGAACGCCGACGTCCACCCCGCCCTCACCTACGAGGGCCACGGCCTGACCAGCGTCGGACCCGACCGCTGGACGGTGCACGGCCACCTCACCCTCAACGGCATCACCCAGCCCGTCGACCTCGACATGACCTACCTCGGCACCGGCCCGGACCCGTGGGGCGGCACCCGCGCCGCCTTCCGTGCGACCGCCGAACTGCCCCGCAAGGACTTCGCCATCCGCTTCAACCAGATCGTGGAAGCGGGCATCTCCCTGGTAGGCGAGAGCCTGAAGGTCGAACTGGAGATCCAGGCCCTCCACGGAGAAGCGCTGCCGTAGGACGCCATCGCGGGTCCAAGCCGCGCTCTGACCTAAGCCACTACCGCGACCACGCGACAACTTCAACGGTCGCGATCGCGTCCGAAGGCAGATTCGAGCGAAGCAAGAATCTGATCGCGCAGCGAGCCCCAAGGCGAGTCGGAGCGATGCCAGCGATCGCCCGCGTTTCTCGACGATGGAGGGCCGCCAGGCCCGAAGGAGGAGAGAAACGCAATCAGCTCGCGCGGCCCTTGAGCTGGCGGACCAGGGCGTTCGCGGAGGTGCGGTCGGGGGAGCCGGTGACGACGACCTTTCCGTCGGTGATGGCCATGTCGACGCGCGGCAGCGTGACCAGGCGGTCGCGGACGACGAAGGCCAGGTCGCGGCCGACCGTCGCGCGGGTCAGCTCGGCGAACGCGCGGCGGTCCCCGGGCCGCAGCGTCACCGCCACGTCGTACCCGCCCGGCTTCACCCGCGACTTCTGCACGCGCAGGTCGGCGACCTTGTGGATCGCGATCCCCTGGGTGAGCCGGTAGCAGGTCAACCCGGTGGCGGCCTGTCCGGTGATGCCCTGCGTCCCGGCGGGGCACTGCCCCGGCAGCACCTGCGCGACCGGGTAGATGTGCAGCGGGGCGGCCAGCGTCACCGGGCGCGTCCGCATCGAGGACGCGATCATCCCGCCGGTCACCGCGACGGCCGCGATCAGCAGCCCCAGCGTGAGCACCATGACCAGCAGCGCCGACCGGTGCTGGTCGGCGGCCCTCGCGGGCGCGACCTCCCGGTACGCGCGGCCCTGCCGCCGCGCCGCCCGGCTCCGCTTCATCTCCGCGGCTTCCCGCTGCCGCTGCGCGGCCCGCGCCCGCCGCCTTTCGGCCTCCGTGCCCGGCGGTCGCGCGGCCGCGGGCAGAACGGCCGTCGTGGCCTGGGAGCGCCGGCCTCCGTCGCGCAGGCTCTCCTGACCCAACGCCTCGGCGGGGTCGCGGCCCGGCTCAGGCCCGGCCTTCAGGGGACGGGTGTCGCCGGGCGGGACGGTCTCGCCGGGCGGGACGGAGGCGGGAGTTCGAGGCCGCGTCGTCGGTTGGGGCCGCGTCGTCTCGGCGGCGTCTTCGGGGATGAGCGGGGAGGGCGGGGGCGGCCACGTCGAGCTCTTGGCCGGGGTCGCCGGTTCGGCGGACGAGGCGGGAGGCGCCGGGGCGGGTGCGGGTTCCTCGTCCCGTTGACGACCCCTGTTACGGCGCGGTATGACCCGCATCGTCACCTCCCGGTTCATGATCTCCTCAGTCTGTCAGGCGAGGACGCCGCCGCGCAGGACGTCCCGCCCGGAAGACCACCGCGGATCGCCGGACGGCCGGCACGTGAGGAAACGTGCCCCGTTCGGGGGCCTCCAAGCATGCGCAGGCCCGGCCCCCGGGTGACGCGGGGCCGGGCCTGCGGAGACGTCCGGGAGGACGCCGTCAGTCGATGCGCCAGGTGTCGCCGCTGCCGAGCAGGGCCGCGAGGTCGCCCTCGCCCTGGGCCTGGACGGCCTCGTCGAGCTGGGCCCGCATCAGCTCGTCGTAGGACGGGCGGTCGACGTCCCGGAAGATGCCGATCGGGGTGTGCTCGAACGCCGGCTGGTCCAGCCGCGAGAGAGCGAACGCCTGCGACGGGTCCGGGTTGTGGGCGTCGTGCACGGCGATCTCGGCCGGGTCCACGTCCGCGATGTTCACGACCTCGAACGACCCGGACGGGGCGCGGCGCAGCGCCTTGTCACGGTCCGCCCCGAACACGATGGGCTCGCCGTGCTCCAGCCGGACGGTGACGTCGTCGCGCACCGCAGGGTCCTTCAGCGGGTCGAACGCGCCGTCGTTGAAGATGTTGCAGTTCTGGTAGATCTCGACGAGCGCGGTGCCGCGGTGCTGCGCGGCGGCCCGCAGCACCGAATGCAGGTGCTTGCGGTCGGAGTCGATGGTGCGGGCGACGAACGTGCCCTCCGCGCCGATCGCGAGCGACAGCGGGTTGAAGGGGGCGTCGAGCGAGCCCATCGGCGTCGACTTGGTGATCTTGCCGAGCTCCGAGGTCGGCGAGTACTGGCCCTTCGTCAGCCCGTAGATCCGGTTGTTGAACAGCAGGATCTTGAGGTTGACGTTGCGGCGCAGCGCGTGGATCAGGTGGTTGCCGCCGATGGACAGCGAGTCGCCGTCCCCGGTCACCACCCACACCGACAGGTCGGGACGGGACGTGGCGAGGCCCGTCGCGATCGCGGGCGCGCGGCCGTGGATCGAGTGGAACCCGTAGGTGTTCATGTAGTACGGGAACCGCGACGAGCAGCCGATGCCGGAGACGAACGTGATGTTCTCGCGGCGCAGCCCGAGCTCGGGAAGGAACGACTGGACGGCCGCGAGGACCGCGTAGTCACCGCACCCGGGGCACCAGCGCACCTCCTGGTCGGTCTTGAAGTCCTTCATCGACTGCTTCCCGTCCGCCTTCGGGACGAGGGAGAGCAGGCTGCGGCCGTTCCCCGAGCCGTTGCCGTTGCCGTTGGCGGAACCGTTGCCGTTGGCCCCGTTGTCACTCACTGTCGATCACATCCTGGATGACGCCCTGGAGCTCTTCGGCCTTGAAGGGCAGGCCGCGGACCTGGTTGTAGCCGATCACGTCGATGAACAGCCGGCCGCGCAGCAGCAGCGCGAGCTGGCCGAGGTTGATCTCAGGGACGATCACCTTGTCGTAGGAGCGCAGCACCTCGGCCAGGTTCGCCGGGAACGGGTTGAGGTGCCGCAGGTGGGCCTGTGCGATGGGACGCCCGGACGCCCGGACGCGCCGGACGGCCGCGGAGATGGCCCCGAACGTCCCGCCCCAGCCCATCACCAGGACGCGGGCCGCGCCGGACGGGTCGTCCACGGCGAGCGGCTCGATGTCGCCCGCGATCCCGTCGACCTTGGCCTGGCGGAGCCGGACCATGCGGTCGTGGTTGGCGGGGTCGTAGGAGATGTTGCCGGTGACGTCGGCCTTCTCCAGCCCGCCGATCCGGTGCTCCAGCCCGGCGGTGCCGGGGACCGCCCACGGGCGGGCGAGGGTGGCCGGGTCGCGCTCGAACGGCTGGAACTCCTCCTGCGACGGCTCGGCGAAGTTCGGATCGATCTTCGGCAGCGTCGCCACGTCCGGCAGCCGCCACGGCTCGGAGCCGTTGGCGAGGTAGCCGTCCGAGAGCAGGATCACCGGTGTGCGGTACTTCACCGCGATCCGCGCCGCCTCGATCGTCGCGTCGAAGCAGTCCGACGGGGACTGCGGCGCGATCACCGGGACGGGCGCCTCGCCGTTGCGGCCGTACATGGCCTGCAGCAGGTCGGCCTGCTCGGTCTTGGTCGGCAGCCCGGTGGACGGGCCGGCCCGCTGCACGTCGATGACCAGCAGCGGAAGCTCGGTCGCGACGCCGAGGCCGATCGTCTCGCTCTTCAGCGCGATGCCGGGCCCCGACGTCGTGGTGACGCCGAGCGACCCGCCGAAGGAGGCGCCGAGCGCCGCGCCGACCGCGGCGATCTCGTCCTCGGCCTGGAAGGTGCGGACGCCGAACCGCTTGTGCTTGGAGATCTCGTGCAGGATGTCGGACGCCGGCGTGATCGGGTAGGAGCCGAGGAAGATCGGCAGCCCGCTCTGCACACCCGCCGCGACCAGCCCGTACGCCAGCGCCAGGTTCCCGGTGATGTTGCGGTAGAGCCCCGGCTCGTGCTCGGCCGGCTTGATCTCGTACTGCACCGAGAACGCCTCGGTGGTCTCGCCGTAGGACCAGCCCGCCTGGAAGGCCGCGATGTTGGCCTTCATGATCTCGGGCTTGCTGGCGAACTTGCGCTCCAGAAAGGCCAGTGTCCCCTCGGTGGGACGGTGGTACAGCCACGACAGCAGGCCGAGCGCGAACATGTTCTTCGCGCGCTCGGCGTCCTTCTTGGAGATGTCGAAGTCCTCGAGCGCCTTCACCGTCATCGAGGTCAGCGGCAGCGCGTGGACCCGGTACTCCGACAGCGAGTCGTCCTCGACGGGGCTGGCCGCGTAGCCGACCTTGGCGAGGTTGCGCTTGCTGAACTCGTCGGTGTTGACGATGAGGTCGGCGCCGTTCGGAAGATCCCCGACGTTCGCCTTGAGGGCGGCGGGGTTCATCGCGACCAGGACGTTGGGCGCGTCGCCCGGCGTCAGGATGTCGTGGTCGGCGAAGTGCAACTGGAAACTGGACACGCCGGGGAGGGTCCCGGCGGGGGCGCGGATTTCGGCCGGGAAGTTCGGCAACGTGGAAAGGTCGTTGCCGAACGCCGCGGTCTCCTGGGTGAAGCGGTCGCCGGTCAGCTGCATGCCGTCGCCGGAGTCTCCGGCGAAGCGGATGATGACGCGGTCGAGCTGCTGGACCTGTTTGGTCACAGAGGAAGACCTCCTCGACGCGCAGCATCCGTCCTGGGGGAGGCACCCAGGATCGTGATGCTACTTAGGCTTACCTTCATGGTATGTCCGGGACGGGATGGGTTGGCGGGGACGGGCCGCACACTGGGATGACCGCGCAGGAAGGACGCGCGTTCCTCGTCCGGTGCCGTTGGCCGCGCGTCATGGAGGCGAGCGACGGGCGGCGAACGCACCGCAGGTCCTATCGGGCGATACGACCTGGACGGGTCCCCGGGTTCATCCCGAACACAGGCAGCTGCGCTGGCGGCACAGGTCGACGTGCAGACGCCGGACCAGCAGCGCGGGACTCGTCGAGGAGCATCCGCTCCCCAGAGGTGTGGAGTTCACGACCCGAAGTGTAGACAGCCGGAATCCCGTTCGACCGCACCGCCCCTGAACGTGGGGTTCACGGTGCCCCTGGTGTCTGTGATGTGGCGATTTCTGGCCGCTCGGAGTGCTTGACCGACGGCTCGCCCGACACCGTCGGACCCGGCGTGCCCGGAGCCGCCTTCGTCACCGCCTCGCGCTCGCGGTCGACGCGGGCGAGGAGTTTCGGCACGTCGGCGACGTCGACGGCCTCGCCGACCACGCGCGCCTTCGCCTCGTAGGGGTAGGAGCCGGGGTTGTCGAGGGCGGCGCGCATCCAGTGCCGCCACAGTTTGCTCGTCACGGTGCAACGCAGGACGAGCGACCGGTTGGCCGGGACCGGTCCGGACCCCGTGCACATCCCGAGCGGCCTTCCCCTGGACGAGATCGCCGCCCGCAGCGCCGCGCGCGCGCCGTCCGGCACCGCCGCGGGTTCGGTGAGCGTGGCGGGCATGTTCACCGTGCAGCCGCTGGTGTTCTGGTCGCAGTTGCTGAACGCCAGCGTCCCCGGCGTGAAGCGCAGGCCGGGATCGGCCGCGCCGCCGAGCCGGGCCACCCGCGGACGCAGCTCGGCGAGCAGCGTCGCCGGGGCCGCCACGGGCGCGACGGTGAAGCGCTGCGCCGCCTGCCCGTCCGGCCGCACCGCCAGCAGCCGGTACGGGGCCTCCGCCGTGAGCACGTACTCCGCGCCGGACGCCTTGACCTTGAAGGCGCGGACGCCGTTCACGCTCTCCGTGGGCGGTTTCGCCGGGGCCTTCTTCAGCGACCTGGCGATCGCCTTGGGGCCGAGGACGTCCGGGACGTCGAAACCGGGCACCGACGCGGGCGCCTTGGACCAGCGTCCCGCGTAGTACTCCGGGTGCGCGACGCCGCTCGCGTAGGTCTGCCAGAACGCCGTCCCGGCCTTGATGTAGGTGTCGCCGCCGATCGCGACGACCTCCGCCGTCAGCACGCCCGCGGTGAGCGTGCCGCTCGCCGCCCCCGCCGGTGTCACGCGCAGCCGCGCCTGGACGGGCCGGCCGCTGATCGTCAGGGTGCCGTCGTAGCGCAGCCCCGTCCCGGAGCTGAGGGCCTGGCCGGCCGCGACCGTCCACGCGGGAGGCGGAGCCGCCACGGTCGCCTTCGGCTTCTTCTTCGGGGACTCCCCGCCCCCGGTGAGCGCCACGGCCGCCACCGCTCCGACCACGACCACGACGGCCGCCGCGCCGGCGACGACCACCACGCGCCGGCCCCGCGGCCCGCGCGGCCGTCCCGGCGGGACGGGGCCACTCGGCGAGAACGCCGTGCCCGGTTCGCCGGGAGGGCCCGCCAGAGGCGGGAAGTCAGCGCCGGGCGAAGCGGCGGAGGCCGGCCCCGGGGGGACGAAGGAGGGCGTACCGCGCGGGTCGGTGGGGGTCGCACCCGGATCCGACCCGGGGGGAGCCGTGCCGGCCGCGTCCGGACCGGCGGGGGAGCCCGCGCCGGGCGGGGCTTGGCCGCCGGCGACGCGTACGTCCCCGGGGTGGGGGCCCTGCGGGCCGGGGGCGCCCTGGTTCGGGCGGCCGTCCGGGCGGGGGGCGGCGCCCCCGGAATCGTCCGGGGACGGGGGTCGGGAAGAGGCCGTCGGTGACGGCTCGTCCTGTTCAGCGCTCACTCGGGGCTCACTCTGCTCACTTCCGGGGCCAGGTACCGGCCCGACCGTCAGACACAAAGCAAGGGATCATGGAGGCGTCCCCCGGTGGGTGCCGACGGGCTCGGGAACGTTCCGGGGGGAAGGGCGGCCGCCGGGCCCTGGAGGGGCCGTCCACCAAGAGCATAAGGGTGCCCGGCGGCGCGTCCTCCCGGAAGGGGAGGAGCGCCGCCGGGCACCCCTGCGGTCGAGGATCAGCGCGCGAGGCGCCTCACCTGCGGCGTCATTCGCTGTCGAGACCGTTCTGCAGACCGGACACCTCTTCGGAGGTGGCGCCGATCACCTTGTACTCCGCGTGCTTGTAGAAGGTGCCGCCGGTCGCCTTCGCCCAGCTCGTCCACGCGCTGCTGACGACCCGGCAGCTCGTCCACTGGGAGAGGCTGCTGGTGATCGTGACGTGGGCGGTGCAGTTGCCGAGGTCGCGGCCGGTCAGCGTGCCGGCGGTGAGCCGGAACCGCACGTCGATCGTGACGGGCTTCTCCACGTCGTACGGCGGCCGGATCTTGGCCTCGACCGTGCAGCCGGAGTTGCCGTTGCAGCCGCCCCTCTTCCACTCGTCGACCGTCGGCTTCGACGAGGCGTTGAAGGAGTCCTTCAGCTCGCCCATGCTGGTGCGCATGTCCGAGATCAGGGACGAGGCGTCGCTGGAGTCCTTCGGGGTGACGTCGAGCGCGACACGCGGCGTGGTGGCCTCGTAGCGCAGCAGCTCTGCGTCGTCCTCGTCGGTGATGTAGAGCGTGGAGGAGAAGGTGCTGAACTTGAGCGCCTTCTTGCCCATCCAGGTCGTCTCGATCGGCTTGACGCGCGACAGCCGGGCCGAGCGGATCTTGCTCGCCAGCGCCGTCGGCGACAGCTGCTCCTTGAAGTCGAGGTCGAGCTCGTCCGCGCCCAGCCGGCCCCACTGATCACCCGAGGTGAGGTAGTAGGGGGTGTCGGTGGAGGAGATCTGCCGCGTCCAGTAGCTCCGGTCGCCCTTCACGAACAGCTTGCCGTCGGCCGACAGCACGGTGACCTGGTCGCTGTTCCAGGTGACGGGCCCCATCGCGCGGCCGCCCTTGGTGACGTTCAGCTCGCCGCGCAGCGTCTCGCTGCCGCCGAACGTGCCCTTCAGCGAGACCGCGCGGGCGGCGTCCATGTTGGTCGCGGCCGCGGTCAGCTTCTCTTCGGGGGACTTGCCGCTGCCCTTGGCCACCACGAACACCACGACCGCGATGATCACAAGGAGGACGACGCCGCCGCCGACGAGGCCGATCACCAGGCCGCCGCCACCGCCGCGCCTCGGCGGCGGCATCGGCGGGCCCATCGGGGCGCCGGGGGGCGGGGGGAAGAAGGGGGGCGGTGTTCCGGGACCTCCGAAGCCGCCGGGCGGGGGCGGCCCGCCCGGACCGCCGGGTCCGCCGGGACCGGGCCCGCCCGGGCCCGCTGGCGGCGGCGGAGGCGGCCAGGAGGCCCCACCCGGGGATTCCCAGCCCGGGGGAGGCGGGGGGTTGCTCATCCGGTCACGTCCTTCCAGGTCAAAACCGACCCATGCGAATCTAGTGTGCAGCAAGAGCATGACACTGTGATCCTCCAGGGGGGAGGTACGAAGTCACACTCCTCGATGCTGCTTCGCGAGATACTGGATGTGACGCACGCGAGGAGGATCTGGTGCATAACTATTTCGACACATATGTCGTCCTGGCCGTCTTGCTCCTCGCGGGCGCCGCTCTCGTGGGGGGAGCGCTGGCGGCGAACCGGCTGCTGCGGCCTCATCGTCCCACGGTCGAGAAGTTGACGACGTACGAGTGCGGCGTCGACCCGGTCGGCGAGGGCTGGGCCCACTCCTACGTGCGCTACTACGTCTTCGCGTACCTCTACGTGGTGTTCGCGGTGGACGCGGTGTTCCTCTTCCCCTGGGCGACCGTCTTCTCCGCCCCGGGCTACGGGGCCACGACGCTCGGCGAGATGTTCGTCTTCCTGGCGTTCCTGGCCGCGGGGCTCGCGTACGCGGGCAAGAAGGGCGTCCTGTCCTGGGTCTGACGCCCCGAGCGCTGTAACAATGGCGTCGTGGGCACCATCGATCTTCCCCCGCCGAGCGTCGGGCCGCTGTCGCGGCTCGCGCCCAAGCCGATCAGGTTCGTGCTCAACTGGGGCCGCCGCTACTCACTCTGGGTCTTCAACTTCGGCCTGGCCTGCTGCGCCATCGAGTTCATCGCGACGTCGATGAGCAGGCACGACTTCATCCGGCTCGGCGTCATCCCGTTCGCGCCCGGTCCGCGGCAGGCCGACCTGATGGTCGTCTCGGGCACCGTCAGCGACAAGATGGCCCCCGCGGTGCGCCGCCTCTACGAGCAGATGCCCGAACCCAAGTACGTCATCTCCTTCGGCGCCTGCTCCAACTGCGGCGGCCCGTACTGGGACTCCTACTGCGTGACCAAGGGCGTCGACCAGATCATCCCGGTCGACGTCTACGTGCCCGGCTGCCCGCCCCGCCCGGAGGCGCTGCTGCAGGGCATCGTCCACCTCCAGGAGAAGATCGCGGCCGAGTCGCTCGGCGACCGCTACGGCGGGGCCGGCGACGGCGGGGAGCCCGTCGCCCCGCCGCCGGCGCCGCGGCCGATCCCGGCCACCGTCCTGCGCCGCCCGCTCCAGCCGCCGCCTCCGCCCGACCGGCACGAGACCTTCGAGCACTGGAACAGCCTGGAGGACGAAGGCCAGGAGGCCCCGGAGAACGCGGCGACGGAGCAAGAGCCGGCGGAGCAAGAGGCCGCGGAGCACGCGCTGACGGACCACGAGGCCACGGAGAACGAGACGCTGCCCGTCCGCCATCTCGGCGATGCGGAGGCCACGGCCGAGGCCCGGCCGGAGCCCGAGGCGGCGCCCGTCAAGCCGACGGACACCACGCAGCCGGTCCGGCACCTCACCGAGGCCGAGGCCGAGGCCGCGGCGAAGCCGGCACCTGAGCCTGGGCCGCCCGTCGAGCCTCCCGTCGATCCGACCGGCATCACCCAGCCCGTCTGGCACCTCGGCGAGGCCGACGCCTCGGCCGAGCCCGGACACGAACCGGAGCCGGAGGGCGCCACGCCTCCCGGCGGGCCGACCGACACCACGCAGCCCGTTCACATGGTCGAGGACCAGGACGTCACCGCGCCCGTCCCGGCGGTGGAGGACGACGATCCCGGCCCCGACCCCTCGCACGATCCTTCGATCATCCCCGGACTGGTGGAGGACGACCACGACGACCAGATCGGACGTGACCGATGAGCCCGCAGCCCCCGGGAGCGGAACTCGCGGACGCCTGGACGGGACGCTTCGGCGACGAGGTCACCACCGAGGAGACCTTCGGGGGGCTGGCCGTCGGGGTGGCGCCCGAACTCTGGGTGGACGCGCTCACCTTCGCGCGCGACGAGCTGGCCTGCGGTTTCTTCGACTGGCTGACCGGCGTGGACGAACTGGAAGAGGGCTTCGCGGTCGTCGTCCACGTGTACTCGCTGGAGCGCCGCCACCACCTGCTGGTCCGCACGCGCGTCACGAAGCGGGCGCCCGTGCTGGCGACGGCGACGGGCGTCTACCGGGGCGCCGCGTGGCACGAGCGGGAGACGTCGGAGATGTTCGGCATCCTGTTCGAGGGCCATCCGAACCTCGTCCCGCTGCTGCTGCCGGACGGGTTCGAGGGCCATCCGCTGCGCAAGGACTTCGTCCTCGCCGCCCGCGTCGCCAAGCCGTGGCCGGGCGCGAAGGAACCGGGCGAGTCCGGGCACGGCGCGCCGAGCCGCCGCCGCGTCCGTCCGCCCGGGGTCCCGGAGGGCTGGGGGCCCCATGCTTGAGATCGTGGTCAAGCTGGTGCTGGTCGCGGGCGCCTTCGCGGTGCTCCCGCTGCTGGTGGGGCAGGCCGAGCACAAGGTGATGGCGCACATGCAGGGCCGCCTCGGCCCCATGTACGCGGGCGGTTTCCACGGCTGGGCGCAGCTCGTCGCCGACGGCGTCAAGTTCGCCCAGAAGGAGGACGTGGTCCCGCGCGACGCCGACCGGTGGGTGTTCAAGCTGGCGCCGGGCGTGGCGATCGTCCCGTACCTGCTGGTGCTGCTGGTGGTCCCGGTCGGGCCCGGCGGGCAGGTCGCGCTCGACCTCGGCCCCGGGGTGTTCTTCGCGCTCGCCGTGATGGGCGTCGGCGTGATCGGCGCGATCATGGCGGGCTGGGCGAGCGCGAACAAGTACTCGCTCCTCGGCGGGATGCGGGTCGCGGCGCAGCTGATGTCCTACGAGCTGCCGATGGTGTTCGCGGCGTCGTCGGTGGCGATGGCGGCGGGAACGCTGTCACTCCAGGGCGTCGTGGAGGAGTGGCGCTGGTGGTGGCTGCCGTGGCAGGCGGTCGGCGGCGTCGTGTTCTTCGTCGCGGGCCTGGCGGAGCTGCGGCGCCCGCCGTTCGACATGCCGGTCGCCGACTCAGAGATCATCTTCGGTCCGTACACGGAGTACGGCGGGCTGCGCTTCGCGCTGTTCATCCTGGCGGAGTACGCCGGGATCGTCGTGCTGTGCGCGCTGACGACCGTGCTGTTCCTCGGCGGGTGGAAGGGCCCGTTCCTGAACACCGAGCTGGGCTGGCTCTGGACGCTGCTGAAGGTCGCCGTGCTGGCGTTCTGCGTGATCTGGCTGCGGGTCAGCTACCCGCGCATGCGCGAGGACCAGCTGCAGAAGCTCGCCTGGGCGTGGCTCGTCCCGCTGTCGCTGGCCCAGCTCGCGCTGACCGGCGTCCTCAGGGTCGCCCTCTGAGTCGCCCATCACCGAGCCGATCACCGAGCCGCCCATCACTGAGCGCCGCCGGCGCCCGGCCGTCACCTGAGGAAGATCGTGAAGTCGGCCAGCTGGGGGAGGACGTCCGGCGGGACGTCGGCGTCGACGGCCATCTCCTCGACGGAGACGAACCCGCCCGTCTGCGCGCGGCGGCGGACGATCCGGTCGGCGATGTCCGGGGTCATGCCGGGCAGCGCCTCGATGATCGCGCGGGGCACGTGGTTGACGTCCACGAGCCCGCCGTCGTCGTAGGTGCGCGGCACGTCGGGGCGGCCGATGCGCAGCTCGCGGGCGAGCGGCGGGTCCTCGGAGGCGAGCGCGCGGGCCTGCTCGCGCAGCGTCCGCCGGTACTTGGCGACCTCGATCGCGTGCTCGTTCAGCACGCTGCGGGGGATCTCGCGGGGGAAGACCGACGACCGGACGGCGAACGCGTGCCCCGTCCCGGCGATCCACAGCAGGAGCATCACGAACGAGCCGAAGACGATGAAGAACGGGTTGCCGGACTGGAGCATCATCAGCACGGCCGCCGTGCCGGCGCCGTAGCCGGCGGCTGTGCCCCCGAGCCCCAGGGACCGCCGGTGGACGGCCGCGTACAGGAACGAGACCGGCGTCCCGAATCCGAGAGTGATGAAGGGCACGAAAGCCCACAGGATGCCGTGGGCCGTCTGGGGGCTGGGCACCGGGATGGGCGACGGCAGGGGCGGCTGCGGAGGCACGGGCGGACCCGGATACGGGGGGCGCCAGCCGGGCGCCGCGGGCGGACGCCGCGGAGGCGGCGGCCGGCGGTGCGGGGAACGAGGCTGGTCAGACGCCGGTCGAGGGGGGTACTCGGGCTCAGGGTCGTAGGGATGCTCCGCGTGATGACCCACATGCCCTCCCCAGCCGTAAGCCTGCTCCGTGGCACACGACCTATACCTCGTTGGACGAACGCGGAACCCGCCGCGTTCCCCCCGCGCCGATCGTGCGCAATCATGGGGCGCGTGGGACGGCTACCAGGAGGCGGACTGGCCAAGGGGCTGGCGGTCACGTTGCGGACGATGACGCGGCGGTCCATAACGCGCCAGTACCCCGAAGTGCAACCGGATCTGCCGCCGCGCGGCAGGGGCGTCATCGCGCTGTTCGAGGAGAACTGCACGGTGTGCATGCTGTGCGCCCGCGAGTGTCCCGACTGGTGCATCTACATCGATTCGCACAAGGAGACGCTCCCCGCCGAAGGCGGCGGACGCCCCCGGACCCGTAACGTCCTCGACCGGTTCGCGATCGACTTCGCGCTGTGCATGTACTGCGGCATCTGCATCGAGGTGTGCCCGTTCGACGCCTTGTTCTGGTCGCCGGAGTTCGAGTACGCCGAGTACGACATCGCCGAGCTGACGCACGAGAAGGAACGGCTGCGGGAGTGGATGTGGACCGTCCCGCCGCCGCAGGCGCACGACCCGTCCGCCGAGCCGCCGAAGGAGGTGGCCGCGGCGGAGAAGGCCGCCGCGCGGGCCGCCCGGCCGCCCCGGACGGGACCGCCCCGCGAGCCGGGGGAGCGCGGATGAGCGGCCAGGAGATCGTGTTCACGCTGCTCGGCGTGGTGGCGGTCGGCTCCGCGATCCTCGTGGTCACGACGCGGCAGCTCGTCCACGCGGCGCTGTGGCTGGTGGTGTCGTTCGGCGCGCTCGCGGGCGGCTACCTCGTCCTCACCGCCGAGTTCGTCGCCTGGGTGCAGGTCCTCATCTACGTCGGCGCCGTCGTGGTGCTGCTGCTGTTCGGGGTCATGCTGACGCGGGCGCCGATCGGGGAGTCCGCCGACCTGGACTCGGGGAACCGGTGGGCCGCGCTGGCCGTCGCCGCCGCCACGGCCGCCGTCCTGGTCACCGTGATGGTCATGGGGTTCGGCGACGCGCGGACGCCGCTGCGCGCGGGAGGCGGATCGGCGGAGGAGCTCGGCGGCGCCGTGTTCCGGACATGGGTGCTGCCGTTCGAGGTCCTGTCGGTGCTGCTGCTGGCCTCGCTGGTCGGCGCGATCGTCCTGTCGCGGTCGGACATCCGGGCCCGTCCGGGCGCCGCCGCGAAGCCGAACGCGAAACCCGGCGGGAAGGGCGACGCCTGATGCATCTCGCCTACCCGACGGTCGTCGCCGCCCTGCTGTTCTCCGTCGGTGTGTACGGGGTGCTGGCGCGCCGCAACGCGATCCTCGTCCTGATGTCGGTCGAGCTGATGCTGAACGCGGTGAACCTCAACCTCGTCACGTTCGACGTCTGGTACCGGGACCGCCTGCACGGCGGCCAGGTCCTCACGCTGTTCACCATCGTGATCGCCGCGGCGGAGATCGGGCTCGGCCTCGCGATCGTGCTGCTGGTGTTCCGCAACCGGCAGATGATCGACGTCGACCGGCTCCGCGCCCTCTCCGAGGACGCGGAGGAGGCGCGGCCCCGTCCGGACGGGCTCGCGTCAGCGGGACGGGAAGCCGGCCCCGAAACGGCACCCGAGCGCGAGGAGGCGCCGTCGTGATCCTGCTCGCGTCGCTCGTCGCGCTGCCGCCGTTCCTCGCCGCGTTCGCCGGGATGCTGTCCGGCCCGTCCCTGACCCGGCTGCTGCGCGGCGCCCCCGCGGGCTCGCCGCCGCGCACGGGCTCGCCGCTGCGCAACGGCCCGGCGCTGATCGCGTGCGCGCCGGTCGCGGTGTCGCTCGTCCTGTCGGCGATCGTCGCGTTCGCCGTCTGGCGCGACCCGGGCGAGCGCACCGGCACCCTCACGCTGGTCGACACCGGCTCGGTGCCGATCGGCGTCGGCCTCCAGGTGGACGGCCTGGCCGCGGTCGTCGGCCTCATGGTCTGCTGCGTGGCGCTCGCCGTGCAGGTGTTCTCGGTCGCGTACATGTCCGGCGACCGCCGGTACTCCTCCTACGCCGCGTTCATCTCGCTGTTCACGTCCGCGAT
Organism: Actinomadura sp. NPDC023710; assembly: GCF_040639875.1. NCBI lineage: Bacteria > Bacillati > Actinomycetota > Actinomycetes > Streptosporangiales > Thermomonosporaceae > Actinomadura > Actinomadura sp. NPDC023710. The sequence continues at coordinate 76,292 of NZ_JBFAGB010000015.1, read as the reverse complement.
GCTGCTGGTCGTCTACTCCGGCGACCTGCTCGTCCTGTACGCGGGCTGGGAGGTCATGGGCATCTGCTCGTACTTCCTGATCGGGCACCACTGGGAGGAGCGGGCCAACTCGCGGGCGGCGGTCAAGGCGTTCCTCGTCACGCGGCTCGGCGACGTCGGCTTCCTCATCGGCGTGATCGTGCTCGGCGTGGGCGCCGGGACGTTCCAGATCGACCGGATCGTCCGGATGTCCGGCGACCTCCCGCAGTCCACGGTGACGGCGGCCGCGCTGCTGCTGCTCGCCGGGGTCGCGGGCAAGAGCGCCCAGTTCCCGCTGCACACCTGGCTCCCGGACGCGATGGCGGGCCCCACTCCGATCAGCGCCCTCATCCACGCGGCGACGATGGTCGCGGCGGGGATCTACGTCGTGGCGCGGCTGTACGGGGTGTTCCTCGCGGCACCGTCCGCGCTCGCCGTGCTGGGCGCCGTCGCGGTGGTCTCCATGGTCGGCTCGGCGTGCGCGGCCCTCGCCCAGGACGATCTGAAACGCGTCCTGGCGTACTCCACGATCAGCCAGCTCGCCGTCATGGCCGCGGGGCTCGCGGTGGGCGCGAAGTCGGCCGCGATCTTCCACCTGCTGACGCACGCGGCGTTCAAGGCGCTGCTGTTCCTGGCCGCCGGGTGCGTCATCGTCACCGCAGGGTCGAACATGCTCGCCCACTACGGCGGCCTACGGCGCGGCATGCCCCTCACGTTCTGGTCGATGACCGTGGGCTTCGCCGCCCTCGCGGGCGTCCCGCCGTTCAGCGGATGGTTCAGCAAGGACGCCGTCATAGAGGCCGCCCAGCACGCCGCCCTGCATGGCGGCGAGGTCACATCGGGTGGGATCGCGTGGCTGGTCTATGTCGGATTGCTCGTCACGGTCGTCCTGACGGCCGCCTATGCGATGCGTGCGTGGTTGATGACGTTCTTCGGTGAGCGACGCGGCACATACGAGATCCGCGACCCGGCACGCATCATGTCGTGGACCGTGGCGGCGCTGGCCGTCCCCGCCGCGATCCTCGGATTCTTCGGCCTCGGGGCTCCGGAGCTGCGTCCCCAACTCGGAGCATCGCTGCTCAGCGTGCTGCTGCTCGCCGTGGGGGCGGGCGGTGCGTTCCTTGTGTGGAACCGCGACCCGGCATTGGACCCCGCGCGCGCGCTCGGCCCCGTCCGTACCGTCTTCGCGCGGGCCTTCTTCGTGGACGAGCTCTATGCGGCGGCCATCGTCCGGCCCGTCCAGGCGCTGGCGCGTCACGTCGTCCTGTTCGACCAGCGACGCGTGGACGCCGCCGTCGTCGGCACCGGACGGGGCGCGGGCCGCCTGGGCGGCCTGGTCAGATTCGTCCAGAACGGAAACCCGCAGACCTACCTCACCGGCCTGCTCGCCGGTGTCGCCGCCATCGCGGCCGCGGTGGTGATCTTCCAGTGATCTTCGTGCTGATGATGGCGATCCCGCTGCTCGGGGCGCTGGCGATGCTCGTCCCGGCGAACCGGTTCCTGCGCACCGGCTTCGCCGTCCGCGCGTTCGGGACGGCCGTGTCCGCCGCCACCCTGCTCGTCGCGGTCTCGGCCATGTCGGCGTTCGACTTCGGCGACACGTCACGCATGCAACTGGAGGTCGACCGGCCCTGGGCGCCCGCCATCGGCCTGCGGTTCCACCTCGGCGTGGACGGCATCTCGCTGCCGCTCGTCGTGCTGACCGCCCTGCTGACGTTCCTGTGCTTCCTCTACACGCTGCGGCACCCGCCGGAAGGCGGCCGGATCCGGCTGCTCACCGCGCTGCTGCTCGTCCTGGAGGTCGGGATGCTCGGCACGTTCGTCGCGCTCGACCTCGTGCTGTTCTTCGTGTTCTTCGAGACCGTCCTGGTCCCCATGTACGCGGTGATCATGCTGTGGGGCGGGACGGGACGCCGTGCCGCGGCCACGAAGTTCATCCTCTACACGCTCCTCGGCTCCGGGCTCCTGCTCGCCGGGATGCTGCTCGTCGGCGCCAAGGCCGGCACGCTCGACATGACCGACCTGGCCGCCCGGCACGGGTCCGGCCTGTCGCACGGCCTCCAGGTCACGGCGTTCGCCCTGATGGGGATCGGGTTCGCGGTCAAGGCGCCGATGTGGCCGCTGCACACCTGGCTTCCGGACGCGCACACCGAGGCCCCGACGGTCGGGTCCGTCCTGCTGGCCGGGGTGCTGCTGAAGATGGGCACCTACGGCCTCGTCCGCGTCGCGCTCCCGCTCGCCCCGGACGGCGCGCGGGTCTGGGCGCCGTGGCTCGGCCTCCTCGCCGTCATCGGGATCGTCTACGGCGCGCTCGCCTGCCTCGCCCAGCGCGACCTGAAACGGATGATCGCCTACTCGTCCGTCGGGCACATGGGGTTCGTCCTGCTCGGCATCGCGACCCTCACCCCGGTCGGCATCAACGCCGCCCTGTTCGGCAACATCGCGCACGGCCTCATCACCGGCCTGCTGTTCTTCCTCGCCGGCTCGGTCAAGGAACGCTGGGGCACCGGCGACATGAACGCCCTCGGCGGCGGCATGCTCAGCACGTCCCCGCGGCTGGCCTCCATCCTGACCTTCGCGTCCGTCGCGTCCCTCGGGCTCCCCGGGCTCGCCGGCTTCTGGGGCGAGGTGCTCGCCCTGATCGGCGCGTACCGGCCGCACGCCGACCTGCCCCGCGAGACGTTCGTGACGTTCATGGCCGTCGCCGCGCTCGGCACCGTCCTGACCGCCGCCTACTTCCTGCGCATGCTCGCCAAGCTCACCCACGGGCCGTCCGACGCCGTCGCCGCCCCCCGCGGCCCGGTCGCGTCGGTCTCCCTCCAGGAGTACGCCGCCTGGGTGCCGCTGATCGCGCTGACGCTGCTGGTCGGCCTCTGGCCGAAGACCCTGCTGGACGTGACCACGGGTCCGGTCCGCGCGCTGCTCGGAGGCGGCTGATGATCCAGGACATCGACTACGCGGCGGTCGCGCCGCCGCTGGTCCTCGCCGTCGCCGCGATCGGGCTGCTGCTCGCCGACGCCTTCGACGCCCCCCGCCGCGTCCTGTCCCTGCTGTCCGGCGGGTCCCTCGCCACCGCGCTCGTCGCCGTGATCGCGCTGGCCGCCGGGGACCGCCGCGCCACCTTCTGCCTGCCGGACGGCCTGCGCTCCGGCGGCCCCGCCTCCTGCTCCTACGTCGCGGACGACTTCACCCTGCTCTTCCAGGGGATCATCCTCGGCGCCGCCGTCATCGTCGTGCTGCTGTCCCTCCAGGAGATCACCGACTCGAAGATCCCGGTGGGGGAGTACCACTTCCTGCTGCTCGCCGCCGTCATCGGCGCCCTCACCCTGGTCGCGGCCCGCGACCTCATCCTCCTGGTCGTCGCGCTGGAGACCCTCTCCCTCCCGGTGTTCGCGCTGGCCGCGCTGCGCCGCTACGACGGGACGTCCTCCGAGGCCGCGCTGAAGCTGTTCCTCGTCTCCGTCGTGTCCACCGCGGTCATGCTGTTCGGCATCAGCCTCGTGTACGGCGCGACCGGCGCCATGCACCTGGACCGGATCGCGCCCGCCCTCGCCCGGCTGCCCGCCGACCTCGACCCCGTCGCCGCGCTGGGCTCCGTGCTCGTCCTCGCCGGGTTCGCGTTCAAGGTCGCCGCCGTCCCGTTCCACTTCTGGGCGCCGGACGTCTACCAGGGCTCCCCGCTGCCCGTCGCCGCGTTCCTCGCCGTGGTCTCCAAGGCCGCCGGGTTCGCCGGGCTCGCGATCGTCCTCGCCCTGGGCCTGCCCGCCTACGGGCACGTGTGGGGCCCCGTCGTCGCGGTCCTGGCCGCGCTCACCATGACCCTCGGGAACCTCGCCGCGCTCCGCCAGCGGACCGCCATCCGCCTGCTGGCATGGTCGTCGGTCGCCCAGTCCGGCTACATGCTCGCGCCCCTCGCGGTCGGCTCGCACCGCCTCCCCGAGGCCGTCGCCGCCACCACCGCCTACGTCGCCCTCTACGCCGTCATGAACATCGGCGCGTTCGCCGTCGTGATCGGCTTCCACCGCCGCGGCACCGCCACGGGCCGCCGGGACACCCTGGACGACTACCGCGGCCTCGCCCGCCGCAGCCCCGCCGTCGCCACCGCCCTCGCCTTCTTCCTCATCTGCCTCGCCGGCCTGCCCCCCGGCGTCATGGGGCTGTTCGCGAAGGTCGTCGTGTTCCGCGCCACCCTCGCCGGCGGCGTCACCTGGCTCGCCGTCGTGATGGCGATCAACACGGTCATCGGCCTCTACTACTACCTCGCGTGGGCGGTCCGCCTCTTCACCCCGTCCGCCACCAGCGAGGACTACGACGCGGCGCCCGGTCTCGGCGTCCGTGTCGCCATCACCGCTGCGGCCGCCGGCGCGATCGTGCTGTCCGTCGCGCCGCAGATCGTCCTGCAGACGGTCGCGCAGGCCACGTAACCGGGGAAACGTCTGGGAACGTTCCCCCAGGTCAAACCGTTGATGTTCATGCCGGGGTCGACGGGGAGGCAATGCAGGTGCGGTTCAACGGCGTCAGAACGGCAGCATTGATCGCTGCGCTGTCGGCATTGATGCTGGTCGCCGGCTGGGCGTTCGGCGGCACGGCCGGTCTGACGATCGCGCTGGTCATCGCCCTCGGAACCAACGGCATCGCGTACTTCTTCAGCGACCGGATCGCGCTCCGCTCGATGCGCGCCCACCCGGTCGGCGAGGTCGAGACGCCGGTGCTGTACCGGCTCGTCCGGGAGCTGTCGACCTCGGCCCGCCAGCCCATGCCGCGCCTGTACGTCTCCGAGACCCGCCAGCCCAACGCGTTCGCCACCGGCCGCAACCCGCGCAACGCCGCCGTCTGCTGTACCCGCGGCATCCTCCAGATGCTGGACGAGCGCGAACTGCGCGCCGTCCTCGGCCACGAGCTGTCCCACGTCTACAGCCGCGACATCCTCATCGCCTCCGTCGCCGCCGCCATCGCCACCGTCATCACCTACCTGTCCCACCTGGCGATCTTCCTGCCGATCGGACGGTCCGAGGACGACGACGGCCCCGGCATCCTCGGCGCCCTCCTCATGCTGGTCCTCGGCCCGGTTGCCGCAGCCGTCGTCCAGATGGCCATCAGCCGGACCCGCGAGTACTCCGCCGACGCCGCCGGCGCCCGCCTCACCGGCGACCCGCTGGCCCTCGCCTCCGCCCTCCGCAAGATCGACGCCGGCACCCGCGCGCTCCCCCTGCCGCAGGACCCCGAACTCGCCACCACCAGCTCCCTGATGATCGCCAACCCCTTCCAGGGCGCCGGCATCGGCAAGCTCTTCTCCACCCACCCCCCGACCGCCGACCGCATCGCCCGCCTGGAACGCATGGCAGGCCACCGCTGAGCGTCCGCGGAATTCGACCGAACCACTCTGGACCCCGCCGCGTCATAACACACAAGAGCGCGCCGGCCACTTCTGCGGGGGATGGGGCCGGCGCGCTCCCCTCGTCCTACCGGTAGTTGACGAACTGCAGCGCGACCTCGAGGTCCTTGCCCTTCAACAGGTTGATGACCTGCTGGAGGTCGTCCTTCTTCTTCGAACTGACCCGCAGCTCGTCCCCCTGGACCTGGGCCTTCACACCCTTCGGCCCCTCGTCCCGGATGAGCTTGCCGATCTTCTTCGCGTCCTCCTGGGCGATGCCCTCCTTCAGGCCGACGCCCAGCTTGTACACCTTGCCCGACAGCTTCGGCTCACCCGCGTCGATCGCCTTCAACGAGATCCCCCGCTTGACGAGCTTGTCCTTCAGCACGTCCAGCACGGCGTTCGCCCGCTCCTCGGTGTTCGCCTGGATCTCGATCGACTCCCCGGACCACTTGATCCCCGCGTCCACGTTCCGGAAGTCGAACCGGTTAGCCACCTCCTTGGCGGCCTGGTTCAACGCGTTGTCGACCTCCTGCCGGTCGAGCTTCGACACGATGTCAAACGACGAGTCGGCCATCGCCCACACATCCCCTCAGCAGCAGCATCACGATCTACAGAGCGTATCGACTCCCCACGCCCCGCACGCCCCGCCTCGATGTCACACCCACCCCGAGGGTCCGCTATCCTTTCCAGCGAAACACCACGGCGGGTTGCCCGAGTGGCCAATGGGAGCGGACTGTAAATCCGTCGGCTTAGCCTACGCAGGTTCGAACCCTGCACCCGCCACACCAGCAGAAACAGCCCCTGATCAGGTAGAACCCGGTCAGGGGCTGTTCTCGTTGTGTCCGGCCGTCTCTGATCGTTAACGGGCTTCTACGGCTGCCTGTGCCGAATACGTGCCGAAGTTCTAAGCGCCGCTCAGACCGAGTCTGGCGGTCGGTTCGCCCAGCACCGTCATCGCATGCCGCCTGATGACGATGAGGTCGAGGAGCTGCACGGGCGTAGACATGTATCCACTGTCAGCACTCCCGCTCTGACCGACAAGCCGCTCGGGCGGCGCATTGCCGATCGGCGCCGACCAGCGACGGTCCTCTGAGAACGACCGCCAGGAAGAGCGGTCCACAAAGAAAACTCGGAGGACTCAACGTGTCTACCAAACGACGCGGGGCCATCGCGCTGCTCCTGGCGCTGCTGGCACTGCTCGCGAGCGGCTGCGGTCTCGGCGAGACCGACGGCCGGCCGCTGACCTACGCCGAGGTCTGCGCGAAGGACGCGAAGATGCTGGCGAACCTGCCCGGCACCGATGCCCTGACGCGGGCCCTGGAATCCCAGAGGGAGTCGGAAGACGTCTACGCCGTCATCTGGGTCGACGTCCATCGCCTCCAGGCACCCGGCTGTCCCGGCAGTTCCGAAGCCGATCCCCAGGGCATGGCGATCGAGAAGACCATGCTGACCTTCGCGCTCGACAAGGTCGAGCCGGCAGTCTTGAGCAAGACCATCTACCGGCCGGTCTCTTCCGAGTTCGCGGCGGTGATCCGTCTCTCCGGCTCCAAGGAGACCGCGCTGGAGAGTTTCCACCGGCTGATGGAAACGGTCGACGGGGATCTCACGAAGACCGGCATCGGCGGGAATGGCCCGCTGAGCGACACCTCGGTCTCCGGCTATCTGTTCGTCGGAGCACGAGGGTACGGTCACTGGCCCGACCGGGACTCCCGGCTCGGTCCTGGCCGATGAACTCCTCCCAGCGTCACTGACGGCGCTGGGACGCCAGTCGAGGGCGGGACGGATCACAACGATCCGCCCCGCCCTTCCATGTCGTGCGAGTCCCCCCACCTAAGGGTGATTTGGCCTGGTCGCTTCACTGATTCGGCGCTTGGCGTCCTCCTCCTGTCCGGCCACGCACTTGGCGTACACGCGCAGCAGGACGGCGACGCTATGCCCCGCCCACTCGGCCACTTGCGCCGGAGGCACCCCAGCCCCGAGCCACGTCGACACCGCCGCGTGCCGCAGGGCGTACGGGGTCTCAGCGAGCGGCGAGGCGGCCTCACGCTCGCTCAGCGCGCTTGCCCTGGCCTTGCGCCAGGCCCCGAGGTACGTCCGGTCAGTCATGATCCCGCCGCGCGGCCCGACGAACAGCCGGCCACCGGCCGGGATGTTGAACTCCTTGACGTGGTGGCGCAGCAGCGTGACGAGCTCCGGGTGAATCGGCACGGTCCGGGTCTCGCCGGGCGCCCGATGCTTGAGAGGCTGCCGGTCCCGCGGCTTCCCGCTGTTCGTCCACCGCGAGCCGCTCCGCGGTTCGGCGTGCGTCAGCCGCATCTCGCCCCACCCGTCATCCGGCAGGCGCACGAGATGATCCCGCCGCAGGTCCACCGCTTCCTCTGGCCGCAGCGCGGCGTAGTACAGGACGCCGAAGAAGGCCACCATGCGCTCACCGCGCTTGCCCTGCCCCCGGACGGCATCGAGGAGCCGCCGCGCCTGGTCGGGATTGGCGACCACCCGAAGGTCTAGCGTCTGCGCCACGCGTGGCCGAGTCCACCGCACCAGGGTCAGCGGGTTGACCGGCAGAACGCGCCGCTCACAGGCGTACTCCATGGCGTTGTTGAACGTCGCCCGCTTCCGTGTGGCCGTGCTGCCCGCCGCCGGAGTCCCGTCCTGCCGACGACTCAGCCGGCCGAGGACTTGCCGAGCGAGCTGGGGCCCCTGCCGGTCGGGCCCGAAGTCGCTCATGTCGACCGTGTTCCGCTCCAGCCACCGGACGGCCGAGGCCAGGTGTTCCGGCGGTTCGGTCTCGCCGTTCTGCAGACGCCCGCTGTACGCCCACGCCCGCAGAGCCTCACGCAGCAGGCCGCCCGCCGGAGCGCCTTTGCTCGTGATCAAGAGTGCCTCTGTCGCGTCCGTGAGGGCCTCAGCGATGCCCCGCCGATGGTTTGGGGAGGCGTACGGCCACTTGGCCGCGCAGTAGTCGAGGGAGAACGTGAACCAGGTGAGCGCCTTCTCTTCCCGCTCCCAGGAGAGGGGACGGCCGGTCTTCAGGGAGAACGCCTCACCCTTCCGGGCAGCCGTGAGGAGGGACGAGCGGAAGCTGTCAGCCTGGGCCGAGTTCCGGAACGGCTCTTTCCATGTCTTTCGAGCGACCTTCCACCGCACGGTGTAGGTGGTGACGCGCTTGCCCTTGTAGACATCGGTTTTGTAGACCCGGACGTCGTACGTGATGTCGTCCATCAGGCGGCGTCCTCGCAGGCCGACAGCCAGCGATCGAGGTCCCGCCGGCGGATGCGAAGGCTGCCGTTCGGCAGGACGATGCAGAGCGGTGCGCGTCCCTTCTGACGCCAGTCATAGAAGGTCGACCGAGAGATCTGAAGCTCAGCGCAGACTTCAGGGACGGTGAGCGTGTCGCGGGACGCGGACATGGCCACGTGATGCCTCTCCATGGAGTCAGGAGCCAGACGGGTCGAGGTGAGGGAGCGGCTTGCCGGTGAGTGCGGCGGTAAGGAGGGCTTCGCCGGGTGTCATGCCTTGGCCGAGGTAGCGCCAGTGCGCGACGACGAGGACCTGGTCGTCGTCGAAGGGCAGACGTCCGGTTGTGGGCTCGTCGTGTTGGTGCCGGTTGTGGTCGACGCGGGCTTGGCGGAGTGCGCCGAGGGTGGTGGAGTAGCGGCGGGATTTGGTGGAGAAGTGGCCGCGGAAGCCGAGCATGTGCGCCCACTCGGCCAGGCGGAGCCCCGCGTACTCCTCGATGGCGCCGAGACGGAGGCATTCGGCGATGAGTCGCCGGGCGTGGCTGCTGACGGGGAGGTCGGTCAGTTCGTCGGTTGGTCTGATGCGGCGGTCGAGGGTGCCGACGCATTCGGCGGCTTTGGTGGCGTACTTGGCGATGTAGCCCGCCACCGCCGTATCGGTGAGTTCCCCCGTGGTGGTGATCGGCCGGACGTCGACCTGTGAGCCCCAGGCATGCGTCAGGGCCGGGACACCGCCCGCCGCCGGAGTAGAGACGGTGACCGCGCCCGCCGCATGGTCGACGGCCGCCTTGAGCAGGTCGAGGGTCGCCCAGGCGGGCGGTTGCGCGTCAGGGCCGCCGGGACCGTCCAGCCGAATCACGGCGTGGAAGTGGACCAAGCCGCGCCGCTGATACTCGGCGACCTTGGCGAACGACACCGTGAGGACGTCCCGCAGGTCGGCGACCCGCAGGCCCGCCGACCGGGCGACGTAGCGCCGGAAGGCCAGGGCGAACCGGCGCCACAGCTCAGGAGCGTGGGCGTTCCACAGCACCGCGCCCGCGTAGTCGAAGCAGTCGGGGCAGATGGGTTGCCCGAGGCGCGGGTCTGCGTCCCCGTGTCGGACGGTGCAGGAGACCGGCCGCCCATGCGGACAGGCCCCGCCATCACGCCGGGGACGGCAGGCGACCACGCCGCCGGCCTTGCCGGTGCGGCGGGAGTGGACGGGCCCGAACGAGGGCGCGGTGAGCGTGACGAACGCCGCCGGATGCTGGGTGACGGTGTCCGGGACGCCCTTGCCGCCGACCAGGCCCGCGCGGACGAGTTGGTAGGTGTCCGCGCGGTAGATCTCGGCGCACGCCGGGCAGCGGGACGCGCGCCGGGTCTTGCATGCCACCCGGAGTGTGCCGCCGGGTTCTTGGGCGGTGGAGTAGTGGCGGAGGATCTCGCCGGTTTGGGGGTCCAGGTGGGTGACGCGTCCGCGGAGGTGGACGGGTTGGGCGCATCCGCCGATGGAGTGTGCGCGGGCGGCCCATCGGCGGAAGTCGCGGCGGTTGAACCGCGTGGCCATGTCCCGCGCGGCGATCTCGGAGACGTGTGGAGCAGCTTGCGGCACGATGGACGGGTCTCCCTATCCGTTCAGGTGGCTAGTGGGGACGGGCCCCCGGCGCGGCTCTCTTGCTTGGCGGCTTGTGGCCGCGCCGGGGGCGGAGCTAGAACGCCGACACCAGCAGCGAGAGTGCGTCGGCGAGCAGGGCCAGGCCCTCGAAGAGAGCGCGAATGGCCTGGGCGGCGGATCCGGGATGCCGGAGGGCGAACAGGCCCAGGACCAGCCAGAAGCAGGCGAAGGCGCAGCGGCGCAGGAACATCGAGTGCCCTTCTGTCAGGTGTGGCCGTGGCCGTTGCAGTCGGGGCAGGTGGACCCGTCGGAGGCGACCCCGCCCCCGCCGCACGTCCCGCACTGCCACCGGCACACGCCCCAGCGGCGACGAGTTGTCCGAGAGCGCATCAGGCCGCCCGCCCCTCGTCACCGCCCTGGTCGGGGTCGAGGCGGATGTTGTCGCGGTAGCTCATGTGGGCGTTGTGTTCGTCCATCTGCCGGTCGGGGATGTGGACGATGCGGTAGGAGATGCGGCCGAAGGACTTGTGAGCGCCGTAGTGGCCGCCATGGCAGCGGTTGTCGTAGACCGGGACGCCCAGGAGCGCGGCGGCTTGGTCGACGAGGGCGACCCCTGCGGCGTCGTCTCCCTCGTTGGTGAAGACGTGGTAGTCCCCGCCGTACTCCTTGACCGGAACGGCCGGGTTGGCCTCCAGGAAGTCGGCGAGGGCACGCAGGCCGTTGATGGTCTGGTGGCGGGCGAACAGGTCACCGGGCACAGGAAGAGAGATCTGGCCGTTCGGGGCGGTGGACGCGGTCATGGCAGGTTCCTCCACAGGGTCAGGCGACGGGTGCGGTTGCGTGGGGGTGTTCGGTGCGGAGCTGGCGGAGCAGGTCTGAGGCGAGTTGGTTGGAGACGCCGAGCCGGGCGCGCAGCGCGTCACGGGTGATCGGCCGCCCGTGCCGGCTTTCGTGCTCGGAGGCGACGCGGCGGGCGAAGTCGACCAGCGGGGCGGCCGGAGCGGGATCGGGCGCGGGCACCGCGGTTTCCTCGGCGGCCGGGGCTGCGGCCGGGACGGGGACGGGGATGGAGGTCTGGCCGTCCTGCTCGTCGCGGTCGCGGTCGCGGGGTTCGTCCTGGGCAGCGGGGACGGCTGCGGCGACGGTGGGGTGTTCGTCCTCCCAGACCACCCACGGGGACGGCGGCGAGGACGAGACGGACGAGGACGGGGCCGGGGCCGGGGCCGGGTCGGGACGGCCGAAGGACTCAGGGACGGGCGAGGTGCGGGCCGCCGCCCGGGTGCCGGCCTTTCGGCGTTCCAGCATCGACACCGCGACCAGGAATGCGCCCGCAGGAGTGCCCGCGGTGATCCAGCCCCACACCGAGGGATCGGCTTGGGCGAGGTTGGCAGCGAGGGAGAGCAGGATCCCGCCGACTAGGACGACGGTCGGCCAGGACAGCCGCCCCGTTTCCCGCCCGGTGCTCTTGTCTCGCTGACGTTCCCCAGCCGCCATGACGCACGTCAGGTCGATGCAGACCGCAATGGCCCACGCCATCCACCCGCCTTGACCATGCTCGGTCGCCGTGTCGCGGATGTGGGTGAACGACCCCGCCGCCGCGATCCCAGCCAGCACCACCACCGGCCCCGAATCAGCCACCGCGCCGAACAGACGGCGACTCATGCGGCCCGCCGGTCGGTGACGAGGGCGAGCAGGGCGACCAGTTCGGGGTCACAGCGATGGAGGTCGGTCCAGTCGTCGGCTTGCGCCGGGGACGAGGAGGCGAACGACTCGGCGCACTGCTGGCACCGGGCGACGTGCAGTGAGCGGAACTCGTCCCACTCGACTCCAACCGGCCACACGTCCCAGGACGACACCGACGCCATCCGGGACGAGGACGGGGACGAGGGGGACGGAACGGCGACGAACCGGGGACGAGGGCGGGGACGAAGGGGACGGACGCGGGCGACCATCGGGCAGCCTCCAGGGACGGTTTTGGGCAGGGGGCGGTAGGGACGTGGCGTAATCAGGGCTCACGCCGAGCCGGAAGGTGAGGTAGGAGAGGTGTCTACGCGGCGGGGCGGACGACCGGGGCGGAGCCGACGAGGGTCTCCCAGTCAGGGGTCAGGTGCGCGAAGTCCCGCGCGGCTTGCTCGGCTTCGCTCTCGGGGACGTAGACCGAGCGGGCGCGGTGCCATGAGCCGTCTTGGCCGGCGACGATGCACACACCCGGGGTCTCGGCGGGGATGGCGCGGGCGGCGTCTAGGGCGGCCGGGTCGAGGTCGCCGAGCGCCATGTTCGCCGTCTCCGGGTCGTTCACGTGGTGGCACACCCGCCCCGACAACTGGGCCCGCAGCGCGGTGACGCCCGGACCCAGATCGGAGCCGACGCGCTGCCCGCACACGACCAGGTAGACCGCGAACGCCCGCCCAAGCTGGGCGACCCGCAGCAGCGCGGTAGCGGTCTTGGCCACCTGCTCTTTCTCGGACTTGTCGGCCATGAGGAACAGTTCGGCGACCTCGTCCACCAGGACCACGATGGGCACCGGCCGCAGATCCTCAGGCAGCGTCCACACGTTGCGGGCACCATGCGCCCGGCAGGTGGCCATGCGGTTCTCGACCTCGCCCACCAGATCGACCAGCAGATCCACCGACTCTTTGCGGGTGGTCGCCAGCGCCGACAGCCGAGGCGCGTACGGGGTGAACTCGACCCCGCCCTTGAGGTCGAAGCCCACCAGAGCGACCGGTTGCGGAGCCAAGCCCTTGAGCAGGGCGTTGGCCAGGTTCGACTTCCCCGACTGCGTCGCGCCGACGTTCAGCCAGTGCGGCACCGCACGGAAGTCGATCACCCAATCCCGGCCGTTCTCCAGCTTCCCGGGACGCACGGTCAGCAGCTCACCGGTCTCCGGTTCGGTGACCGCCTCGACCAGCGGGTCACGCATCGTGGCCCACAGGGTGACGCGACCGGGCCGGACGTCGACCACCCGGACGGAGTGCACACGCCAGGCGTGCGCGATCCCCTCGGCCGCCTTCTCGTAGTCGGCGGGGACTTGCCCGTCGTGCAGGCGCAGCCGCATCCGCCACCCCAGCCGGGTAGGCCGCAGCAGGCCGAGGCGGGGGGAGCGCTCGACGTCGACCCGCCGAACCCGCCGCTTGTGCTCGACCACCGTCGCCGCAGAACGCGAAGCAGGCCCGACCACGGGGATGGCGTCCAGGGTGAGGCGGAACCGGCGCCGGTTGCGGGTGAGCTTGCAGCCCGACGCGACGTGATGCCACGTCAGATACACCAGCACCGCACGGGCCGGGAAGCCGACGCCGTACCAGAACGACACCGGGTGGACCCGGCGCCAGGCCCAGAGCCCGGCCGCCGCAGCGGCCAGGACCCCGAGCACCAGGACGAAGTCAGTCATGACGGCCGCCCCGTTCAGGCCACGCCCGCCGGAGCGGACGAGTCCGACGCCTGAACTGCGGACACGGGGGCGATGCGCTCAGCCCGGTAGGCAACTCCCCACCGCTTCTCACCGCCGAGAACCGCCTCCCAGGGGAACGCGACCAGCCCGACCGGCGTCACGACCTCCCCGAGCGTGATCGACTGGTCCCCGGTCACCGCGACGTTGAGCAGGTCAACGCGCCCCATCGGGCCAGCGGCCGACAGCCCGACCGTGAACACCGTCTGCCCGTTGCGGTCCGTCTTCACCTCCCCCGTGTCCTGGTTGACCAGCTTCGGGCGCGGCGGGGAGACGCAGACGAACGTCAGCGCCGACACGTCCACCGGGATGTTCCGCAAGGTTCTCTCCTGTCGTCCACCCCCCTAGACACTTCCATCCGACCCGATCCGCGAGCGGACTGTCTAGGGGGGTACACGTAGAACATAGGCGAGGAATCGGCGACTGTCTAGGGGGGTCTACAACCTTGCTCGAAGTTCAGTCTTGGACGGTCCAGTAGACGGCGCTGGCATCGTCGGATGCCTTACCGCGCGGCCACCGGCTCCCGTCCGGGTCGGTCGACTCGACCTCGCGTGTCCGTGCGATCAGCCCTCGCGGCCCGTCCTTGCGGAGGACGCCGAGCAACTCCGCCCAGCCCATCAGTTGGAATCGGTCGACCAGCCGGCTAGCGCCGTCACTGAGCAGCGCGACCGCCGCCAGCTCGGCGAGTGGTGTCGACCCGGTCAGCGCCTCGTGTGCCGCCTCCGGCTTGGTGCTGGCCACCCAGAACCCGCCGGGCTGGTTGCGGTAGGAGGCGAGCCGTTCGACCCGAGTCCGCAGGCGTTTCGCGTGCTCGTCGCTGCCGACAGCACAGGGCCCGGCCGGTTCGTCCAACCGTGCGATCACGTCGGCGAGCCGATCGTCGCTGACGGCGGTCGGCGCCTGGTCGAGGCGATCGAGGACGAGAACGGAGTCCGAGAGCACCAGGTGTTCAAGGAGCCCGTCACGGACCCTTGCGAGCGCCACGGTTGCCGAAGGGGAGCCCGGGTGGCCGAGATCGCACGACGTCGCATGCAGCGCGTTGACGCGGTCGATGCTCGTCGCGAGCGCCTCGGCCAGGCCCACGGCGACGTCACCAGCCGCAGCCAGCAGCAGCCCGCCGAGGTTGCGCGCGTACCAGGCGACCGAGTGCGAACACCCCGACTCGACACCCGCCGGAGTGCCGGCACCGTCGACCACGAGCAGCAGCCCAGGCGCCGCCGCCGCGAAATCCTCGTTGTCCCGCTCAGGGTGCCCCGGTTCGCTGGCGATCAGCACGCGCATACGTTCCTCGTCAGGTCGAGCCTTCGTCGTGCCGGTAGATCGGGGTCAGCAACTCGGTCCGCACCGGCTCATGGGTGTCCGCGGTGTACTCGGTGCCGACCACGACCGAGAACCGTTCGTTGCCGACCTGCCCCCACAGGCTCCCGATATCCGTGGTCAGCAGATGGACCACACCGAGCGACCCCTCAGGATGGATACCGGCGATGGCCAGGAAGCTTCCCTTGCCGTCCGGCCGAGGCAGCCGCCCCAGATAGCCAACGTCATAGTTCCGGGCCGGATCGTCTTCCTGTCCGGACCGGTGTCCTTCGCCGGTCCGAGTGTCGCGAAGCAGCCACCCGACCTCGTCCCGCTCCCACTCAAGGACGGGGTCCTTGCCGTAAGCCTCGTGCATCGCGGGGGACATCCGAGGCCCGCAGATCACCAGCATCCCGGAGCGGTTGAGGTCAATCCCGCCATCGAGCCCGACATGATCGGACTTCACGGTCAGGTCGAACGTCCGCGCCAGGTCTTCCAGTCGCTGCCCGGTCTTCAGGTCGTCCAGGGCGACATACGTCCGATCGCTCGCAGGGTCGGGCCGCAGGGGAGTAACGACGGTGACCTCACCCGACCCCAGGAACGCGCCCTCAGGCGCCGGCCCCGTGTGCCGGATCTGATGGATACGCCCGCGGCTCAGCCCCGCCGCCTGTGCGATCTGCGCGTACGACATCCCCTGCGCATGCAGGTCCTGAATCAGCCGCCGCCGCAGCCGCGCCAGTTCGGTGACCTCCTGCTGGGCTTCCGCCAAGCGCTCAGTCGCCGCCCGAAGCAGTTCGTACGGGTCCTCGATCTGCGCGATGCGCTCCAACTCGCCTGGCATGACACCCCCTCCGGCATCCACCAGGGAGTCTAGGACTCTAGACACAGCGCCGGAAAGCTCACGCCCCGTCGAGGAGCTGACAACGCGCAGACGCCGCCGCCGACGCGGTATCGGCGGACCGCTCACACCGCGGCGCCGACGACGTCCGCCCAGACTCGCCGTCCGACCCGGACAAGTTCGCTGCCCCATGCTTTGGAGACCGCTTCGACGAGGAAGAGCCCACGTCCGGACACGGCATCCGAGCCGCTCGGTTCGTCGTTCACCGCTGGTTGCGTCTGGGCTCCCATGTCGACCACGGCCACCCGGACGTGCCCGCCGTGCAACTCCAGTTCGAGGACGAAGTTCCCGCCGTCCTCCCCACTCGCCGTGTGCTCCACGGCGTTCGTGCACAGCTCACTCACGACCAGTTCGACCAGCCCGGCAACCTCGTCCGGGACACGGTCAGCGATGAAGGCCCGTCCGAAGGCTCTCGCCTCACTGATCGATTCGGGTCGGCCCGCGAACAGCCGGGACAAGCGCGTCACGTCGATCACCACCCGCGCGTCTAGGGGGCTGAACACCCCGGGGGAGACGCAGCGTATGACAGGTCTAGGGGCCTATTCAATACGCTCAGTGAATAGAACGCAGAACTTTCCGCAGATCACCGGCCGCCCGGTCCACCAGCACCCGAGCCTCGTCCCCGAACACGGCCGACCGCTCGAACTCCTCGAAGATCTCCACGTACGCCCGCACCTCGTCCTCGTCGGTCAAGGTCAGCTCACGCGTGAACGTCTCCACTGACACCGCCGCATCGTCGTACACCGAGAACCCATGCAGCGGCACACGCGACACCGCCGCCCCCGGGACGATCCCCAGCCGCACGTTCGCCCGCCCCGACACCTCCGCCAGGTGGGCGAGCTGCCCCGCCATGCACTCACCCGACCCCGGCCACGTCCGCAAGACGGCCTCCGCCACCAGGACCACGAACCGGCCGCCCTCGTCCTCCAGCACCGAGACGCCGGCGACGGCCGCCCCGATCGCAGCCGCATACTCCGCCGTCCACAACAGCCGAGGCATCACCACAGGCTCGAACGCCCGGACAACCCGAGCCCCCGCAAGCAACTCCACACCGGCCCCACTCCGGAATGACACTCCCGCATCCACTCGACGGGACGTCTCCGCATAAGCCTCACGCACCAGACCCAGCAGCCGCTCAGCCTCAGCTGGTCCAACATCCAGGGCCCCGACCAACCGGGCAACCACCTCCGGATCAGAAACCCGCCGCCCGGTCTCCACCCGAGACACCGTCGGCTGAGGAACCCCAGCCCGAGCCGCCAGGCCAACCCCCGACAACCCCGCCGAGGTCCGAAGCCGCCTCAACTCCCGCCCGATCTCCTCTAGCCGCTCAGCACCCATAACCGAGCGTTCTACCACCCCAGAACCCCACCGACGACCACGCCCAGCAGAGCCGCGCGGGGCTCACCGGCGCAGAGGCCGTACTCGAACTCCGCGCGACTGGAGACCGCGGGTGTGAGCGCTGCGGGTCATACTCGTGCCGCGGCGCTATCCGGGCGCTGTCAGCAGGAGGGGAGCGACATGGCTGAGGTGCTGGTTTTCCACCACGGGCACGGGCTGACCGCAGGCGTCCGCGAGTTCGCCGAGCGTCTGCGACGGGCCGGACACACTGTCCACGTCCCGGACTTGTTCGAGGGGCGGGTATTCGACAGCCTCGAGGAGGGCATCGGCTACGTCGAGAACGCCGGGGTCGGCGCGATTATTGCGCGCGGCACCGCCGCCGCCGAGGCCCTGCCCACGGAACTCGTCTATCTCGGGTTCTCGCTCGGCGTCCTGCCCGCGCAGAAGCTGACCCAGACCCGCCCTGGCGCAAAGGGTGCGCTTCTGTTCGAGGCATGCGTCCCGGTCTCGGAGTTCGATGGTGTCTGGCCCCAGGACCTCCCGGTCCAGGTCCACGGCATGGACGCAGATCCGTTCTTCGTCGGGGAGGGCGACGTGGACGCAGCCCATGCGCTCGTCGAGACGGCGACGGATGCCGAACTTTTCCTCTATCCCGGCGACAGACACCTGTTCACCGACAGCAGCCTTCCCACATACGACAGGCATGCCGCCACCCAGGCCACCGATCGGGTGCTTGGATTCCTCGACCGCATCAAATAGCCCGAGCACACGCCAGCCAACGCCTCCCCAACTCGGGGTCGTCCCTCGAGAGGAACCACACCCGCCGCTGAACGACTACGTCCAGGCAACCAGGGATGCCCTGCCGCTAGATGGCAGGACGCCTACATCACCGAGCGCGGCGACTAGGCCCGCCGAGCATTCGCAACCCTCGGATGAGGATCAGACACTGCCCGATCTCAACGCCGTCGAGGGTCCCATCGAGACCGACGAGGCCCCCGACGCCATCCGCCAGGCCGCCGCCGACTACGAGACCGCCGTCCGGCAAATCACTGGCAAGCCCCGTTCAAGCTGACCATCGAGACCACCAAGTCGATGCCTACTGGGCCTACTGGCTGGACGGTGCCGGCGACAAGGTCCGGCTATGGCTCAACCTCCGCCGCGCCAGCTTCACCAAGGTGGCCGCCCGTCAATCCGCCCTGCATGAAGTCCTCGGCCACGGTCTCCAGGGCGCGAGCTGGCCAGCCTGAGCCGCCGCCGAAGAGGCCCCCCGGGTCCGCCTGATGTCGGTGCACGCCCTGCAACAAGTACTCCTGGAAGGACTCGCCCAGGCGCTTCCCCTGTTCATCGCCCTCGATGACAATCTGCTGGCTACGCCCACAAGTTTGACCAATACAACCAACTTGTCCGCGCTGAGTTGTACGTAACCCTGAACCAGGGCACGAGCATCGCCGAACCCGCCGATCACGCCCGCTTCCGCATGCCATGGACCACAGAGACCGCGATCGCCGACGTCCTCACCGGCAGGGGAGCTAACCCGCAACTTCGCTCATACCTGTGGACCCACCCCGCCGGAATCGACCGGTTCGCCAACCTCGCCGGCGCCGACAGCGCAACCAGAACGACGGTCCTCCAGGCCGCCTCCCGAGACCCACTCACCCCGAGCGACCTCACGGCACTCTGGCCAGCAGGTCCCGCCATCGGCGGCCAAGGCACCTAAACCCCTGGTCAGCCAGCGTGCCCGTCTGCCAAATGAGGACTTTCTCTACGTCTTCAAGGGCGCCCGCTCCGCGGCCGCCGACTGGGTTGGGGTGAGGCGGGCGTGCGGCCTGTTCCGGCCGATCCCACCTCACCCCAACCCAGTCTTGGCTTGGCGTAGTGGTTCCCACGAGAACGCGCGCAGAGAACTGCGTGTTGCAGAGGGGAACTTGTGCAGGTTAGTGCCTGGGCCGACAAGAATCACTACGCTGAAGTCATGGCCACACGGGCGCACAGGGTGCCGCATCAGGACCGCTATCGTCTTGAAGCTGTCCCCCTTGGTCGAGGGGGCTTCGCAGAGGTCTTCCGCGCAACAGCGAAATCGGATGGACACGTCGTAGCACTGAAACGGGCGCGTTCATTTGGCATGGCCGGCGAGCGATTGAAACGGGAAATCGAAGTCCAGCGCTCCTTGGCTCATCCAAATATCATGCCCATCCTGGACTCCGATCCAGGCTTCACCTGGTTCACGATGCCTGTTGCAGAAGGAAACTTGGACAAACTTAGGGCGTCCTTAGATGAAGAGGACCTGGCGTCCATACTTCTTCATGTCGCCGATGCGTTGCAGGTTGCTCACGACGAACAATTGATCCATCGTGATATTTCGCCAGGAAATATTCTGGGCTTGCAGGGGTCTGGCGCCTCACGCTACCGCTGGGTCGTTGCAGATTGGGGTCTCGTGCACCGACCACCACGCGGATCATCTACCCCCCTGACCAAGGCGGGTGTAGGCATGGGCACTGAAGGATTTGCTGCGCCAGAGATATGGCGAGACGCGACGTCCGCGACCCCTGCCGCTGACGTCTACAGCCTAGGTCGGGTCGCGGCGTGGTTCCTCACTGGTCAGCGTCCCTCTCCTGGGGAACCTCTCCTTCCGGAGGGGCAGTTCCAACATTGGCGGGGTTTTATCCGGGCCTGCACTGAATCGCGAAAAGAGCAGCGCTTGGCCACAATGGCGGATTTGAAAGTCAGGCTGGACATCGTCTTTGCTCTCCGTGACGAGCCCCCGGCAACCCAGGCTCGTAAGCTTGTAGATAGATTGCTACTTGGATCAGACGCTCACTTGGACGCATTGACATCTCTTGCTGCAGATCACGTTGATAATTCAGCGCTATTCATTGACCACCTAGCCCGCGTTCCGACTGGTCGGGTAAAATCTTGGGTTGCCGACAAACCGCAGGAAGCGGCACATCTCGCCCAGCAGATGGTGCGACACCTACTTCACAGCCCTTGGGAAGATCGCGACCCACGCTACGCGGGAACTCCCCTAGCATTTGTGCACAGCGTCCTACAAGCGCTGATAAACCACCGTCGCATCGGCTTGGCGGAGGATCTTGCAGAAGATTTTTTTGCAGCTGAGGCAAGATGGCAACACGGGGCTCAGCGGATACGTACCATCGAGTGGATGGCGGATCTTAACGAAGAGGCAGGAACGGCGATGGCTCGCGCGTTTGCTGACCGGCCAGCAGTGATAGCTTACTATCAGCAGCCAGCCTCGTGGGCCTGCCAGAGTACTGCTCTTGGAGCTGTCTTGCGCTCACCGGTCACAGGGCAGTGACTGAAAGTAAAGATCAAATGCACCTGCCACCGTGGCGTTGGGCCCTACACCGTGGTGAAATAGAGTATGCACTCGACGGGATCACAAGACTCCAGCACCAACAAGCCGACAGGTACTCAAGCGCTCCCGACGGACCTCGGCGCCTTCCCTGAAGCAGTAGGCTCCGGCCGGGGCCGGAGCCATGGTACTAGCTCCAAAGCGCCTTTCGACCGATGGTTTCGCTACCCCGCCGGCTTCGCAACCGACTATGTTTCTCTGTTGCTTGATCAGCTTGAACTGCCATCGCAAAGCCTCATCGTTGATCCGTTCGCCGGTTCCGGCGTTACAGGAACAGCTGCACGCAACAACGGGCTCCGCTTCCTGGGGATCGAAGCCCATCCGTTGATTGCCGAGCTGGCGCAGCTGAAACTGCAGAGGCCTCCGGCGCCTCCAGATGACCTACTTCGCGCCAGTGCCGAACTGGTCGGCTTGGTGCGCGAAACGATAGATAGCGGCGTTGCAGTCTCGCTTGATTCCGAGCCGGAACTCGTTCGACAGTGCTTCACCGAACCTGTTCTCGCGGAACTGGTCACCCTACGCTCACTCGTAAAGAACGATGCGAGTGTATGGGCTCCGTACCTTAAGTGGGCAGTACTGGGGACGCTGCGTGATGTCGCTTCCGCACGTGTCGGATGGCCGTATCAGCGGCCAGCCGAGCAACGTCAGCCGCGCTATAAAAGCGCGCTCGCTCGATTCGAGAGTCGGGCCTCGCTAATAGCGGGAGACCTGTTGAGGTCGGAACCGGAAGAGGCAGAGGGAATAGTCGTATGTGGTGATTCCAGGCAGGCGCAGATGTGGAACACCGTGCCCCCAGAAGGAGCGCAAGGCTGTGTCTCATCGCCGCCGTACCTGAATAACTTCGACTATGCGGATGCTACTCGCCTCGAACTCTACTTCTGGGGAGCCGCTACTAGTTGGTCAGAGATGTGCGCATCCGTACGAGCTGAGATGATTACCGCGACAACTCAGCAGAGCAGCGTCCCTGCGCTTAGGGAAGCAGTAGAAGGGCTCAGCGCGTTTGCCACAGCAAAACAGATAATGAGCCTAACGCAGGAGCTTGAAGATCAGAGAAAGCTGCGCAAAAGAGGCAAAGAGTACGATCGCGTCGTGCCGGACTATTTTCTTGCCATCGCTCAGGTTCTGGAGCGAATGGCGGCTGCACTCGAACGAGGGGCCCCAATAGTGTGGCTTGTCGGCGACAGCGCACCCTACGGAGTCTACATAGATACGCCAAGATTGATCGGCGAGCTAGCGTCAGAGATTGGCCTAGTCATGGAGAAGGACGTACTGCTGCGGCATCGCGGAAAACGGTGGGGGGGTAACTCCGTACGACACAACGTTGAGTTGTCTGAGCGTCTAATACTTCTACGAAAATCGGACTTTTGAGTGCGATCAGGGGTGAGGGGCGCGTGCACTCTCGAATGCTCCGAGCAGTTCTCGTCGCAGCCGAAGAGTGTCGGATGCTCGCTCAAACACCATCGACTGATTAGCGAGCTTTCCCGCTTCAGATCTGAAGGTAGAAACAAGCTCATCGAAAGCAAACTGCAGCTTCTCAGACGTCAGCGAATTGCGTCTCGCTAGGTCTCTTCCAAGAAAAACAACAACCTCATCCCGGTATCGTTCCGGGACATACAGGAGGCCGTCATCGTCTCTTGAGTCACGATCGATGACGAGGCGATGCGCTAGACGTCGCCGAGCCTCCGTGAGGCCATAACCCTTTTTAAGTTGCAACTCAGAGCCTGATCGGCCACGGCTCACAGAAATCAGTTCAGCAAATCTCGTGGCGGATGCGAAGACGGCTCGATCGATCTCAGCACTCTCTCGATCCCGCAACCGCCGAACTGCACGGGCGGTGCTCGTCGATCGGTTGAGCAGAAGGGTGAGCACGACACCCACGGAGATAGCCTGTAGAACCTCGTTGCCTTGACCTATGCGCAGTGCAATAACCTGATTAATGCGCTGGCGTGACCATTGTCGATAGGCGTCGAGCGCTTTGCTTTCGGCTTCGTGGATATCGTTAAGGGTTAGAACCGAAACTTCTGAGGTGCCGAGGGAACCTAGAAGCGAAAGAAGTAGACGGGCTTCAATTCCGACAAGGAATCGCCCCTCGCCTGCATCAGTAACCAAGGGCTCCCCCAGGCGTCGCGCGTCTCGCTGGAGAGCTTCGGAGATCTTCGGCAAGTTAGCGAGTCTTTCCCGCAACTTGTGGCCTCTCACCAACGGGTCAAAAAATGGCTGACACCTTTGTAGGTCCGCAGCCTCGTCACCGAGTTGATTTTCGTAAGTCACCTCCCAGAGGCGAGTAAGCAACTCAAGCAAGTGCTTAACTTCGTTTCGCGTGAGAACTGCCGACAAGCCGAAGATCTTACGCTCAGTAGTTCTCGACTCCATGTTCGTCAAGTAACGAGCCCCTCCGCAAAGTAGCCGCGCGTTTCTAGCTGCCTGATCCTCGAAGAGAGTACTTCGTCGGTACTCACACCGTCAGGCCGCGAACGTGTACTGAGTGGAAGAATCACTACGACCTGATCGTTAGGATAGGCGCGTTGCCTGTCCTGTAGGTACTCCGCAAGCAACTCCATGCGGTCCACATCAATGAAGGCACTGAACTCGTCTAGCGCAATGAGACGATTTAGGCCGCGACGGTCCATATCAAGCTGGGCGAGGCGAGCTCGTGTGAACGCCAGAGTCTGCTCGCCGCTCGAAAAAGCATCCAGAGGCCTTGTCTGCCGTTGACCATTTACTGACCAAGAGGCAGACATGGAGCTAAGGTCGAGTTCCACGTCGTAACCGTCAGGAAACAATGCCTCGCGCACTTGCTCATTGTTAAACCACTCGTTGATCTCCTTCTCAAGCCAACTGTGTACCGCGTGTGACCAAGTTCCTGTGTTAGTGCCGGCGTTGCGCAGCCTCTCTGCTAGGTATCGCAGCGCCTGAATGATTCCGAGATGAGCCTGCTCATTGTTCTGCAGCCGTTCACGGGCGCGGTCGAGAACCCCAAAGAGTTTCGCCAGCGACTGAACCCGGGAACTCAAGGAGGCATCTGCGTCGGGCATTAGACTGGGGGCTCCGTTCCGAAGCCATCCGAGATCGCCACGGTCCTTGATCTCGGAGATGGTTGCTTCGACATTGGCGATTCCAGTCTTGACGACCTCGCGTCCCCTGGCCGCGCGTTCGGATGCGTGTCTTACTTTCTCTCGTAGTTGTTCCAGTGCCTCTGTTTCGATGGACTGACGTCCTCGAAGACGTGATGGATCTACGTCGAGCCCTTGGCAAAGCTGAACGAGACGCGCTGCCAGAGCCTCCTCACTCTGTCCGCCACCGAGCAGGCTTCGCGCATGCCTCAGACGGGCGACACGTGACTCTTCTTCGCGGCTCTTCTCCTCTGTAGAGTTGCGCATCTCCAATAGTTCATTAAGGGAGTGGATAGCCTTATTCGGCAAAGTAGCCGCGGCATTGCGGAGCCGCTGCTCTGCCCGGTCTCTGTTGACTTTCAGGGTCTCAGCCTCGGCTAGCATGCCCTGGAGGTCGGAGTATTTCTGCACCGCAAGCCGAGCTTCCTGTATGTCCCCTTCGAGGCGCTCAGCATTCGACGTAGCCACCCTGGTCTTCAAGAGTCCGATTTGCCGCGTAAACGCATCGAGCAACTCTTGCACAGTCCAAGTACCGTGCTCCGACGAAGCATCGATCAGCACTTGCTCACCCAGTTCGGCGTCTGAGGCCTCTCCCAGTGGTTGAGTCAAGCGGTGCAGGAGTTCGACTATTACCGGCGTGACATGGATCTTCGGTCTCAACTCGATCAGGTCGGTTAGCCGTCGCTCCGCTGCCCTTAGACCCTCGGCTATAGCTTGTCCGGTTGCTTCGATATCTAGTTCGCCAGCAGCTTGGATGAGCGAATTTCTTGCTTGTGAATACTTTTGATTCTGGCGAGTCAGGTGTTTCTCGGCGTTGGTTAGTTCGCGCTGCGCCTCTGCATCGCGATGCTTACGATCGCTGGCAGCTATGATCTGCTGGTTGAGTTGTTCGCGTTCGATATTCAGCTGATCGAGGCGTTGCGTTATCTCATTTATCTGCTCATCGAGTTCAGAACCATGCCCCGTAACCTCTTCGAGCCGATCGGAAGTCTCTACTGCGGCAGTTAGGGTCTCAATCCTTCGCTCGCGCTCGCTCAATTGACGCTTAAGCTTGGCCAGTTCCGATTCAGCCGCACTGAGATTCGCTGCGTCCGCAGGAAGGCGCAGGATCTCGGACGGTGGAAGCATCTCTTGCAACGCACCCAAGACAATCTCAACCGCGCGTTGACGTTCAGCCACAAGCGAGTATGCACTCTCCAGCATTGCAGCTTCCCTGGAGACGCGGGTGGCCAGGGTCTGAGGGAAAGTTTCACCTACTACTATACGTTCGACTTGGAGAATTTCAGCAACGTCTTTGCTGGTTGCAACTCGATCGTCTATTCGTATTGTTCCGATAAGTTCTTCCAAAGGTTCCGGCGTTTGAGGCCACCTCGTGGGATCCATGTCCCATGTGATTCTCTCTGCCCCTTGCAAACTGCGGACTTCGATATCCGCATGTATCAGCTGATCGCGAAAAGTGCGCCACGATTGCGTGTTATTGGCGAACGGCTGGCCTCCGCCGCACAACTCTAGAAGGCGAATAGCGCTACTTTTGCCGATCCCGTTGTATCCTTCGATTCTGCAGAGCTTAATGTCTGGAATGTCGTTAATGATGCGAAGGCCGCGGCGGCAGTGAGCGTTAATCTTGAACTGCATCACTCACGATCCTCTCAAGAGTTGAGTGCTCATCGAAGTTATCTGCAAGAAAAAGCTGTATCAGGTTTAGATCGATTTCGGGTATCGCTTCGTCGTTGTCAGGGTTCTCAGCTCCTCTTTCTTTCGCTGCTTCGGTTATTGCTTCTAGCAGTTCTTGAATTGGCTGCCCTTGGGGTCTTGGCACTAAACGCCCCTTATCTACGCCTGCCAGGATGGTTGCTGGAGGCACTCAGTCAGCTTAGTACGAGAGCCCACTCTGTGGATGGCTGTGCGTGGCAAAATTCGTTACGGTCGCTGTGCTCGGTCTTGCTCGGCAAGAGGTCCTACGTGTGGTCATGAGACCGACTAGAGGACACGTAGGTGGATCACCAGGTAGAGGAGGGACTGGCGGGCTGGTCGTATGTCTACCACTTAGGCAGCCCTGCGAGCTTGAGCAAAGTTGTCGACTTCGGTAGGTCTGTGATCAGGGAAGAGGAGAGGTGTAGCTCTCGGGGATCGCCTGCCCGAACAGGAGGGTCGGGTCTCGATGCGCGAAGCCGCGCAGAGCGACTATGTCAGTTGGACGAGGGTGAAGCGGGGGCCTCGCGGCCCCCAGCCCCCCGCGGGCCGGCGGGTACGCCCGCGCGAATCTGTCTGTCGCAGCGTCTCGCCGTTCGCGCGGGCGCACCCTCCGGGAGGGATGGGGGTGCTAACGGGCGGTGCCAACAACGGGATCGGATGATCGCGGATGGGTGTGGGCGTCCGGGCGGTTGCGATGCTGGTCAGCGCGCTGTATGGATCGTCCTGGACGTTGCTGATCTTGCGATGGATCAGATGGCGTGCAGTCGAGCTCATGGACACAGCTATTACTGTGAGGCCGCATTCGGCCACCCTGGGTGGTCGGCAGGTGGTCACTGGCAAGGTTGCGCACATGAGCGGTCCAGCAGTCGTCGGGTACATCCACGACCAGATGAGCCTGTCACAGCTGCATTTCACGTACGCCGACCTTGAGCGGCTGGCAGGCATCCGGGAGCAGCGTCTTAGCCAGTGGAAGCGCGGGACTCAACCTTCCTACCGCGACGTGCAAAAGCTTGGTCGGGCTCTGGCGGAGTACTACCCAGGAGCGCGTATCGGGGCGTTCCAGCTGCTGGAGGTGGCTGGGTATGCGCCCGAGCCTGACCCGAGCATGATCGCCTTTGCTCAGGACGTGCGAACATGGGACGCGCTGACGTTGGAGTTTCGCAAGGCTTCCAGGTGGGAGCGACTGAAGGCCATCCAGGCCATCGAGGACTTGCTCGTCAAGAAGAAGGCTTGACGCAGCAAGGGAACGCATGCCTCGGTGCCTCGGTGGAGGCCACCGGTTCGCGCGTTGGCCGTTGGCAAGGTTCAAGCGCCCGAGCCTTCCTGGGCGACGCCCCAAGGCGTGTGCCGAATACAGGCCGAACTTCGATCAATTACCGGGAACCATGCAGGTCAGCGGGGTTGGGCGGTGGGACTGTAAATCCGTCGGCTTAGCCTACGCAGGTTCGAACCCTGCACCCGCCACCACCACGTAGAACGGCCCCTGACCAGCTAGAACGCTGTCAGGGGCCGTTCTCGTTGCTTCCCGGTAGCTCCCGACCGTTCCCGGTGATTGCCGGGTGTTCACGGGACAGTCGCGGGACAGGTTGTGTGTGGGCTGTGACCTCCAAGGGGCCAGTCAGCACGTCGCCCATCCCGGACACACGCTCAATGCTCCAGCAGGCGCAAAAGCCTCAGCTGCTTCGGTTCCCGCCTCCGGCTCAGGGCTCGACTAAAAGGTGTGCGGCCCTGCCACGGGCGAGGACCACCACGTCGCCGCCGAGCTTGGTCATGCACACCGACCCTCACGCGGAGGCCCAGTTGCCGCCTGTCGTTATCAGCTCACCAAACTAGCCACCCGGGCGCCCCAACCGGCCGTATCCCGGTTAGACAAGACGGAGCGGGAGGGAACCGATTCCCCTCCCGCCCCTAAGGTTTGCCGTAACGCTCACGGCGGTTCGATGCGGCTTGAGCCCTCACTCAAGCCGCAGTGATCCGGTCTGGCTCGAAGACGAACTCCAGGATGCTCCCGTTCCACAGGTCCTCCGGGAGGTTCTGTCGCGCAGACTGGAAGAATCGCTCGCGGGTATCGCCGGGTTCGACCGTGCCCATGCCCTCAGTGAATGCCTTCCGCAGCAGCGAGCCGAGTTGCCTCTCGGCCGAGATGACGACGTGGTAGTCGGTTTCGGTGAGCTGGTTGGCCCCCACCGAGTAGCACACGACCACCTCGTCCGCTGCAACTTCGCGCCTGCGCAGCTCACGAAGCTCTGCCATCGTCCGCTCGTAGAGGTCACTGCGGGTCTCCACCGACGTGGTGAACTTGAACGTGTAGGTGTTGTGCACCCAGACGGTGCTCGTCACCTGTTCGGAGCCCACCATCACCACAGGAAGCGGGCATAGGCCCGCAATCGTGATGACCGCGAAGTACTCAGTCCCACTCCCGTGATTCGGAGAAGCAGCCGAAGTCTGGTTTGTCATGAGATGTCTCCATTTGGATCGTCCGCACGTTGGTGCGGTCCCCCTTCCTAGACAAAGAGGGCAGTGGAGACAGTCCTGACCACCCAGGAACACGCAATGGGTCTTCCTCAGAGTCACCCTGAACGAATAGCTCCATCTACTTCGAGACACCCCTAGTCGTCGTCCTTGAGAGCGTCCTCGATACGGCCGTTCCACATGTGCTCGTGGCCGTCGATGCACCCGGCGTAGACCCGTAGCAGCACGTCGACGCCGTGCCCGGCGCGGCGGGCGACCTCGGGCGCCGGGACGCCGGCGTTCAGGGCGAGCGTGACGCCGCTATGGCGGAGGTCGTAGGGTCGCCCGGCCAGGGGAGAGGCCACCTGTGTGGGCGTGAGCGCCATGTCGCGGGCGAGCTGCCAGACGCGCCCGTACACGCTCTCTGAGAGCGGCCCACCGCGCCCGCCGGAGAACAGCCGACCGTCGGGCGCCGTCCCGTGCTCGGCCAGGTGGCGGCGCAGCAGCCGGACGAGTTCGGGCGGGATGGGGCGAGCGGTCTTCTTTGCCCGGTGCTTCAGCTGCCGTTCCTCGTGACTCGTCCCGGTGTCCGTCCACTCCGACCCGACACGGGGCGAGTTGCCGCTGAGCAAGAGCTGCCCCCATCCCTCCTCGGGCAGGTCGATGCAGTCGCCCCTACGCAGGACTTTGGCCTCACCGGGCCGCATGTAGGCGTAGTACAGGCAGCCATAGAACGCGGTGAGTTCGGGTCGCTTGTCCTCGATCGCGGCCAGGAGTGCCCGGACCTGCCGAGGCCGGGCCACCACGTTGCGGTTGACCTCCTCAGCGATGGCCGGGGCTTTCCAGGCCACGCGGTCGATGGGATTCGCGGGCAAGATGTCGAGTTCTACGGCGTAGTTGAGCGCGCCGTAGAAGATCGCTCGCTTCCTGGCGACGGTCTTCGCCGCGGCGGGCGTGCCGTCCATCTTGAGCGCGATCGTGTCGAGTGCCGAGCGGATGAGTTGGGACCGCTGCTCTTTCTCGTTGAGCGTGACGACCCTCAACGAGTTGTCCTGTAGCCACTTGAGCGCGGCGGCCTCCTTGCCGGTGAGCTTGGTCGTCTCGCGGCGGACCTTGTGGAAGGCCCAGCCGTACAGCGCGGCGCGTAGAACCTTGTCGTCTGGCTTCCCGCGCTTCGTGGTCACTAGGACGGACGTGACTGTCGCGAGTGCATCGGCGATGCCGGTCCGGGACTTGGCGGCAGCGTGCGGCCACTTGAGATCTACGAACCGGCACGCGAGGTCGAACCACGTGACCGAGAGTTGGGCCCGGACCATGGACTCGGGAAGGCCCGTCTCCGTGTCGAACCCCTCTCCCTTCCTCGCGACTTGCATGATGTTTTAGCCGGTCTGCGGCGTTGGGGCGGGCTGTGCGCGTGGGGGTAGTCGTTCTGGGGTGGGCGATCGTGTGTCGGGGGCCGACAACCGCGACCAGGACGACACCCGGGTGAAGCCCACGGGGGCGGAACCAGCCGTGCTCGGGAACACACTTGACGAACCCCACCGACGCACCCGCGGGGTTCCAGAGAACGTGTGTCCGTGTGTCGATCCCTTACACGCGCGGCCTGTGATCCGGGACAGGTATCACGATCGCCTCGGAACACAGCGCCGCGAGATCCTTGGGTGGCCCGATGCACGGGCGATCCGAGGTTGGGTATTCAGCGCCTGGTCTCGTACCTGGTCAGGAGTACGCCGTCGGGGAAGGTCCGGGTCTCCACCAGGGTCAGGTTCACCCAGTTGTCCAGCGCCGTGAAGAACGGCGTGCCGCTGCCCACCAGGACCGGTGCGGTGAGCAGCACGTACTCGTCGATCAGCCCGGCCCGCATCGCCGCCGCGGCGAGTGTGGCGCCGCCGATGTCAATGGGGCCGCCATCCTCGGCCTTGAGCCGGGTGATCTCGGTGACCGCGTCGCCGGTGACCAGGCGGGTGTTCCAGTCGACCTTGTCGATCGTGGAGGAGAACACCACCTTCGGCATGTCCCGCCAGCGGCGGGCGAACTCGATCTCCGCCGGTGTGGCGCCGGGCTGCTGGTCGGCAGTCGGCCAGTGGGAACTCATCGTCTCCCACAATCTGCGCCCGTACAGCGCCAGGCCCGTCGCCCCCACCCGGTCGGACCACCACTGGAACAGCTCGTCGCTCGGCACGCTCCAGCCGAGGTCGTCGCCGGGCGCGGCGATGAAGCCGTCCAGGCTCAGGTTCATGGCGAAGGTCAGTTTCCGCATGGCGTCAGCCTCCTGTGAGTCGGTTGTCGGCGTACAGACCAGCACGGCGCGGAAAAATCAGCGGTCAGGCCACGCCGAGGCCGGTTCGCTTCGGCGTGATCACCGTCGTTGCTACTTCTGAAAAGCGGACGGTCGCGCCGTCGACCTTCCCAGCACCGCAGCGCTTGGCCTCCACAGATCAGTCCAGGGGTGGCTACGCGACCGGTCTACTGCAGGGCGACTGTGAGGACGACGGCTTGGGCGGAGAGCGATGATGACTCTGGCATCAACCATTCTCGGGATACCGTTCGGCCAGGCGACGTCTGAGAGCGGCTCGCATACGCGCCGACGCGCCGGGCAATCCGGCTGGGCGTTGCACCTCGTTCGGTTCCAGTTCCCGCCGGTGCGCGAGCGCCAGGACAGCCGCGTATGGGTCTGCTCGTGGAGGTCAGCAATCGAGCCTCAAGCTCGGCCAGCACCTTGCGCAGCACCTGACGATCAGCGTTCGGGTGCTCTGCAGGCAGTCGCAAGAGCCGGCTGTCGTTCCACGCGTTATCACGCTTCGAACACAGCTCTCCCAGGACACGCGCAGGCGGCTACTCCCAGGGCGCTCACCGGCGCAATTGCCGACTTATGCCTCGGCGCGTGCCTCCGGACGGCCGAGTATGGCCAGGTATCCGCCGCTGACGATCGCGTCGGCGGACGCCGCGTATTCCGCGGTGTCGTCGGGCAGGGTCGTGCCGAGGCCGTCCACGTACCGGTTGAACATGCAGAACGCGGCGGCGATCAGCACCGTGTCGTGCACCTCGACGTCGGTCGCGCCCTCGGCGCGGGCGGCGGCCACGTCCTCGGGCCGCACGTCGCGCCCGCTCCGCTGGACGGCGCCGGCCACCCGCAGCAGGGCCTTCAGCTTCGCCGGGACGGGCGCGCTCTCGAGGTCGGCCCGTACCTGGTCGACCAGCGCGATGCCCTCGGGGAGCTGAGCGGCGGCGAACGCCGCATGCGAGGTGGTGCAGAACTCGCAGTCGTTGAGGGCCGAGACGTAGGAGGCGATCAGTTCCCGCTCGCCGCGGCTCAGCGAGCTCGGGCCGCGCAGCAGCACCTCGGCCAGCTCGCTCAACGGACGGGCGGTCTCGGGCCGGTAGGCGAACAGCGAGATGATTCCGGACGCGTCGTTCCCCAGGGCGATATGCGGCATCGGTTCTCCAATCGTCGTCCCCGCGTCGGGGGAGCGATTCGCACTCCGTGCACAAGGAAGTGTCTCGCATCGGGCGCGCCCAGGGCAGGGGTAAGAAGGTGCCAACTCCGGACATGCCGACATTCGGCTTCGCGGGGTCAATTAGGCTGGCGGCCCGTCCTCAGCACCATGCCAGAGCGGCCATGCGGGGCCTGTTCACCAGCGTGCCTCTGCACGGTCACTTATATCTGCTGGTGCCGCTGGCCCGGCGTGCCGGGCGCTCGGCTACGAGGTGCTCGTGGCGACCCCGGACCGTTTCGTGGCTACCGCCGCGCGGTCCGGCCTGCCCGCCACGTCCTGCGGTGCTACAGGTGCTCCAACGCACCGTCCAGGATGTCTAGCTGCGATGATCCTTCCCGGCGTTCGGTGACCTCCAGTCCCCGAAGATGCTCCCTCTGCTCGGTCAGTGATCGGAGGAGTTCCCCGACGAGGCAGATTGCCTCTGCGACGCTTTCGACGCCGGAGACGGTTTCCTCCAGCGTCAACGAGTCCCCATTAGTGCGGACACACGCCATGGCCATCTTGGTGCAATGCGCGAGATCGCTGAGCACAGGCCGAACAATCAGTTTCTTAGTGTGCCTATCCTTGGGGCGTCATTTAGATGACCTATCCCAGGAAATAGGCGCTGTTGCATGCTCATCATTTGCTTGGCTGACCGGCATCGCCCGAACCCACAGCATCGCCCCGGTGTCCACGACCGCATCTCTGGCGTACACCCACAGCCCTTGTCGGCGGTCAGGTGCCCGGGCCGGGTGCGCGAGGGCCGGACCCGGCGGGCCGCACCGCGATCGCCTCGACGACCTCGATCAGCCGGGTGCAGTCGTCGACGTTGCCGGCGGTCACAGTGAACGCCAGCGGCAGGCCGCGCGCGTCGCAGCCAGATGGGACACTGCTGGTCAGCCCGCTGCGGGCCCGCCCAGTGCCTGCCCGGCCGCCGGTGATGCCGGTTTCGTCCCCGGCTGTTCCCCTTCTTGCGGGCGCCGAGGCGTGCTGGTGGGCGCGCACGATGGTGGAGCCCACGCACACCGCCGACCAGTCCGCGCTCCAGCGGCGGAGCTGCTGGTAGAGCGTCGGCCACGGCTCATAGCGTTCGGGCACTTCTCGCCAGTAAACCTGCCGCACATTCGCCAAGCTCGTCCCGTGACTCCCCTTGCCTGACGTCTGCCGCACCGCCCGGCGATTTTCGCCCTACGATCGCCACAGCCTGCCTGAGGCGGGTTGCGTGGTTGGGGCGATCACTGCCGCGCGGCACCGGTGCTCGGACCGTGGCCGACCCTGCGCTCCGGGTCCGCTTGCCCTCGCATGATCGGGGGAGCTGTCGCTGATCCGAGCAGGCTGAGAACGTCCCAGCTCAGCAACTCCGGCGGGCGTGCAATTGGCGTGCAATTGGCCAGGGTGGCAGCGGACAGTGGCGGTACGAGCGAAAGCCATGTCAGCCGCTGAGACGACCGGGATCGGTTTGCTTCCCAAGCTGACAGCGCGGGTTTGATCCCTGTCGCCGCCCCCAGTTGTGCGAGCCGAGCATGGTGTCTCTGAGTGCGATATTGTCTCGCGTCGCTGGACGCGGCGGCCCTATGCTCAGGGTGAGCACCGTTACCTTCATAGGTGGTTCGGGAGGCGTGCCGGATGACCGGCAGAGATGATCCCCGACTGGGCGTGATTAGTCGGCTCGTCGCGGAATTGAGCGCGTTGTTGCAGGAACCGATCGAGGTTGTAGGGCTTTTGGACGACCGTTTCCGAGACGGCGAGGGCTTGGGCTTGGATTTTTGCGTAAGTATCCGTAGTTCGCCTCCGCAAGGCAATGGCTTCCAATTGTGCTGGGAAGGAGTGCTGGGGAGTCAACTCATCCAGGACGGGAGCCATCGCGCCAGCGTCACGCTCTTCCTGTACAGCAGGAACCGGCGACTCGGGATGATGGAGGATAGAGAGGGCAGTAGCTTGGAGATCGACTACGAGGGTTCGTTGGAACATGGCGGCTGGTGGGGAACTCCCAGGTGGCTCGCGGACGAGTTTGGTGAGTTCCTCGGGTACGAATCGTACGGCGACGCCGAGTAGGTCGAGCGTGCACGCCCCACTTGCTGTTACCAAACTTGATTGGATGAGTTTCGGTGATTGTCCGCCAGTGAGGCGGGTCTGATAGGTCTGTGCGGGTGCACGACTCCGCCGAGACCCCGCCCCCAGGCACGTGGACACGGTCGCGTGCCGCAGAGCGTACGGCGTCTCGGCCAGCGGCGAGGAGGAGTCGTCTCCGCATACGCATCAAGAACCGGGTCAGCGAGTCACTCAACCCCACCAGGTCCACGTCCAGCCCCGGAATATCACGTGACACCACGGGTTCGATGAGGTTCGCGGGGCGCCGTGAACTCCGCGACGACTTGCGTTGCGGGGGTGCCCTGTTCGGCGCGAGATCATGAGCGGATGAGGGATTTTCTGAGGGAACCGATGCTGTCGCCTCCGATGTCGACCGGCCCCGGTCAAAGCGTGCTTCTGACTCTCCTGCGCAGTCGGCGGCCGATCTCGATGGCTGCCCCTTCTCCCGTGTCCTTCAGGGGGCGGCGGTGGCGCTGACCTCCGGCTGGTCTCTGGCCGATGACCCGGCCGAGTTCGACGCGGGCGAGGAATTCCTGCTCGCGCGGGCGGCGACCAACCTGCCCCTGCTGATCGCGCTGTCCGCCGTCCGCCGCTCGGGTGGTGGGCGGACACCATCGCTGTTCGGCTGGTGGACGGGCCATGAGGGAGCAGTCGGCGGCGCGTTCGTCCGTCCGTCTTTCGGTCCCCTGCTCCTTGGTGACATGCCGGTGGAGGCTGCTGCTGCGTTGCCCGGGCAGTTGGACGGCAGGCCCCATACGTGGGAGGGGCGCAGTGACCTGGCTGAGGCGTTCGCGGCGGAATGTCCTGGGCAGCCGGTCGGCCCTCGATCGCGGCTGCACCGGCTGGAGACGCTCTGCCCGTGTTCGACGCCGGACGGTTTCGCGCGCCCCGCGACGCCGGCGGATCATGACCTGCTGGACCGCTGGTACGAGGCCGTCACCCGGGGCCACGGCACGCTCGGCGCCGTGGCCGGCCGAATCGCCTCCGGCGACCTGAACGTCTGGGAGACCGGTGGCCGCGTGGTGGCGGTGGCCGGTCACGGGCCCCGGTTCGGCACAGCGGTGCGTCTCGACCCGATCTACACCGCGAGCGAGCATCGGGGACATGGCTACGCGACCGCACTGGTGGCCGCCATCACCCGCTCACTGCTGGCCACTGGTGTGACCGAGGTCGTGCACGTCACGACCCCAGCGAACCCCGCGGCCTACCAACGTCTCGGCTACCAGCCCGTCGCTGACTATGTGACGTTCTCGCGCTTCGCCTGAGCCCATGCCCTGGACGGCGGTGGCGACCGCCTCCAGCAGTCAGGCATACGGCCCGGCCGCGGCGGCCGGTACCGCGGGGACATGCTGCTCATCGTTCGTGGCCGCAGAGGTCCTTCCTGTAGGCAGTGGAGTCCACGGCTCCGCTGGAAGATCCGCGGCGTGCGCGCCGGTCACAGGCGGTGCGGAGCGCCAGCCGGCTCCGCGCCGATCGCCCACCCCAGGGTCGCGGCGCCGCCCTAGGCGTGTCGACGCCGGGGCGTGAAGGCCCGTTCGGCGACGGGCATCGGGGGTGAATCTGGTCGGGTGACACCAAGAGCCGGCCCGTCGAATGGGCGTCGTGGCATAAAAGAAGACGGCGGGAGGATGCACCTGCCCGCCGTCGATTGGGAAGCGATGGGGGTGGCCCCTTCGCCCGCTGGTAGCGATAGAGAGGAGCACCTCTCTCCGCGAGTAAGTTCAGCAGCATGGCCGCTGACCTCATCGGGGGGATGCCACTCCCACCGTTGTGCATGGGGTTTCAGGTCGGGCGGACCTTCGACCTCACGATAGGGTGTCTTGCCCGAGACACCGTTTTTACTTGGATGTAGAACGAGAGTTGCCGGCCCTCGTTCACACCCGCATACACCCACGTCTTCTCACGTGTGATTCCTTGGGTGCGAAGTAAGAGTTAGCCAGCTCTCGACGGGCAGTGTACCGCATGCCCCTCGCCGGACAATACGGTGGTCGGGCCGCAGGATCGATGCCTTGGTTCCGGAGGAGCAGGGAAGCGTGGCACGCACCGGGCGGTCAGTTTCAGGTTCTGGAATATGCGGAATCATCGACAACAACAAGCTGGTGGTTCGGATCCGACGCCGTAGCGGGATCACCCTCCGACCAGTGCGAACACAATCAGATGTTGCTCGCTTTTCGAGATCCTTCGCGTGCGGATGGGCGCAACTGGGCGTATCTGGATTCCAGCGTTCGGGAGTATGCGCGCATGGACACCGAGGACTCGGGCTGGGAAAGTACAGGGGCTTCGGATAGATCGGAGGGCCCGACATCCTGAATTCAGGGCCGAGGTCCTAGCCGCCGCTGAAACTTGCCGTAGGCGGTGGAGTCGGCAAATGCGCCCCGCTCAGCCTGGAGGGTCTGCCTCTCGTCAGGCGCCCCGAACTCGCGAGGTGCTCTCGGGGGATCGCCTCCAGGACCGGACGAGGACCTTGATCGCCGGACGGACCTTGCGTCCGCGTTACGTGACGCTCTTCCGATTGGCGGGAACCCAGGCCCTGGCGGAGGCAGCGGTCGCCTCCGGCGGTCCGGCATAGGAGATCCGCTGAGGCGGCCGGTACTGCGGTGCGGGACGCATTGCTCAAGGTCCATGGCCGCGGATGTCCTCGGTCACCTCCCGGACTGTGACTGAGGTGCAGAAGCCGGCCCGCATCGCCGCGATCGGCACTGGAGCGGCCGCCTTGGTCGCCGTCCCGGCCATCGCACTCTCGGTCTCGGGTGCCGGCCACTCCGGCACCGCCGGGCCGGTGGCGGCGCACGACAAGGTCGCCCGGGCCGCGAGCCCGCACTGCGACCCCGGCTGGCCCGTCAAAGGTCCAGCGCAAGGTCAACTACCGCAAGTCGACGGGCGAGCGGGACAAGCTGATCAGCAAGTCGAAGCGGTCGGTGAAGCGCACCTACACCCTCACCAGGCAGGCGAGCACGAAGTGGAACGTCAGCGTCGAGGCGTCCGCGTCGTTCAAGGCCTGGATCTTCGCCGAGGTGAACGTGAGGTCGCCGGCTCCGTGCGCTCATCCCGATGCGCGCGGCCGTACTCGCGGTCGCCATGAGCCGCTTGCGATGGGGCACCCTCCACGGACAGTCCATTCTGCGGACTCGGTCCGCAGACAACCGAAAAACAAGAGAAAAGAGGAAAGGCAATGGCAGGCTCCAAGATCACACGACGCCAGGTCATCGCAGCGGCAACTCTCGGTGCGGTGCTCGCGGTGACCCGTGACAAGGACGAGGAGCAGGGTGACACCACCACCCCGCAGGAGACTCCTCGCTCTGGCGAGTCCACCGAAGAGCAGCCGAACCGCTGATCGCAAAGCATTCCAGCCGGGCCCCCTCGATGAGGGGGCCCGGCCCTTCTCTTAGGCCTGGCAGGGTTATCCCTGGGTGGACGTTGCGAAGAGGTTGTCTCGTGGCGAACCAGATCGCGACCGAGTTGTTCCCCCTTTTCTTGAGCTGGAGCTCTTCCCGCCGCAGTCCGCCCCCCTCTTCGCGGGCGTGGGCCGACGGCAAGAGGAGGGACGAGGGTCACATGCCCAGGGCGTGGCGGAGGTCGTGGGCCGACTCCAGGACGATCAGTGCGCCGATGGTGATGAAGGCGACCGGGACGAGCCATCGGCCGTGCTGGTCGAGAAGGTCGATGACCTTCTTGTGCGAGCCCAGCCAGGACGCGGCCAGGCACCACAGGGCCACGCCGGCGGCGAAGACAGCGACGGTGACGACGGTGGGCGCCGGGCCGATGGTGCGGAAGACCGGGGTGTAGGCCGAGATGTTGTCGGCGCCGTTGGCGATCGTCACGCCGGCGATCGGGAGCAATCCCGAGGCCACCGCGGGAGGGCCGTCGTGGTCGCGGGAACGGACGGCCGCGACGAGCCCGCGGACCCCCAGGGCCAGCGGGACGAGGCCGAGCAGACCGATCCACTCGTCAGGGACGATCGTCAGGCCCAGCGCGGCGACCACCGAGACGAGGACCAGGGCGGCGATGCCCGCGTACTGGCCCGCCCAGATCTGCCAGGGCCTCGGGGATCCCGTCGCGCGCCCGGACAGGAAGAGGACGGTCAGGACGATGAGGTCGTCGACGTTCGTCGCCGCGAACATGCCGCACGCCGTCGCGATCGTGCCCGCGATTCCGTCCACCTGCCGGAACTTACCGGAGCGGGGAGAAGGTCGGGAAGGCGACGTTCGTGGCGGGCGGCCGCATCTTGGAAGTGGTTCGGAGGATCGTGGCGGGCGCCGAAACTCCATACATCCGTCTGTGACGTCTCCGCGCCTTCGGTGGTCGGCATCCTCGGAGCCGGGTCGAAAACCCAACCTCCGCTTAATGAGAATTCGCAGAACGGCCGCTGCTTGACGTCGGCGGGCCGAGTAACAGCGTTGGCCGGGACCGAACGAAGGGGATCTGTGTTCGGCTCGCGGTAATACCTGTTGTCCGCATGTGGGCAGGTCAGGCCGAATGTCCGCGCGAAGTCAAAGGCGGGATCAGCCCGCCATGTTCGCGCACGAGTGGGCGCTTGTCGATGTGGAGACCTCCGGGCTGCGGGCCGTCCAGCACAGGGTTCGTCGTTGGAGGTGGTGACGGTGGGCAGGGACGGCCGAGCGAATGAGGAGTTCTCGACGCCGTTAGACTCCGATGCGATCCGGGGCCGGTACATGTCCACGGGCTGACCGCCGCCAGGCTGAGAGGTACGCCGCGATTCGAGAACGTCACCCCGGCGCGTCGCGGAAATGTTTCGTGGACGGGTGCTCGCGGCCCACAACGCGCCTTTCGACTACGGATTCCTGGCCGAGGAGTTTGTCGCCGTGGCGGCGATCGACGGCGTGGCGACGTTCGGGGTACTGGGGGGCCGTCGAGGTCACCGTGGGTCCGGGTGACGGCGAGCGGACTCGGCGTCGACGTCGAGGACTGACCGGCGCCGGGATCGGCGACCACATCAGGACGTGCGGGGGAACGCGGGGTAAGGGAATTGGTCTAGCGGCCCGCAACGGGCGGGACAGCGGGTAAACCTGCATCTGTGCAGGTGAGTTATGTGAGTGTGGCGACGCCGGGACGGGAGAACGAGGACTTCGTGGCGGCCGGGCCCGGGTGGGTGGTGCTGCTGGACGGCGCGACGGCGCCGCAGGGGGTGGACAGCGGGTGCCGGCACGATCCGGCGTGGCTGGTGCGCAGGCTCGGCGGGCGGATCGCGGCGCTGCTGGCGCTGGAGGACGGCAAGCCGCTGCCCGACCTGGTCGCCGAGGCGATCAAGGTGACCGGGGAGGCGCACACCGAGACGTGCGACCTCGGGAATCCGGACAGCCCGTCCGCGACCGTGTCGCTGCTGCGCCGCCGCGGCGGGGTCGTGGAGTGGTACGTCCTCGCCGACTCGCCGATCGTGGTGGACGTCGGCGAGATCAGGGTCTTCCGGGACGACCGGGTCGACCATCTGCCGAGCTACACCCTGGAGGGCGTGCGGCGTTCGCGCAACAGCCCCGGCGGGTTCTGGGTGGCGAGCACCAGGCCGGAGGCCGCGTACGAGGGGCTGACCGGTGAGGTGCCGGTCGAGGGGCTGCGGCGGGCGGCGGTGCTGAGCGACGGCGCGTCCAGGCTCGTGGAGCGGTTCGGCCAGATGGGGTGGGGCGATCTGCTGCGCCTCCTGGACGAGGAGGGCCCGCGGGAACTGGTCAGGAGGACCAGGGCCGCGGAGGCGGCGGCGACCGCCGCCCGCGGAAAGCGGTACGACGACGCCACCGCCGTCTTCGTGCGCTTCGACACCTGACCGCGGCCGCCCTTCCGCCAACGCGTCGGGGCCGCCCCGTCTCAGCGCGTCGGGGCCGCGATGTGCGGCCACCAGGCGTCCAGGTCCTCCGGCAGGTGCATGCCGTCCACGCGGAGGGTGGCGGGCATGAGGGGGAAGCGTCGTCCGGCGGGGAACGTGCGCTCGTAGGACGGCGGGTCGATCACGACGACGCGGGTGCCGTTCACGACCGGGATGTCGGCCGGTACGCCCTCGTTCCAGATCCACTCGCCGTGCGCGTCGACGAGGTTCCACGGGCTGGAGATGACCGGCGGCCCGGGCGGGGCGTCGGCGTTCAGGAAGCAGGCGATGATCTCGGGGGCGGGACGGTCGCCGGTCAGACCGCCGGGACGTCCGATGAGCGCGCCCCCGAGCAGGACGTGCAACTGGAAGTTGTCGCCGATCCCGCCGATGGTGACCGTCCAGCCCTTGCGGCTCGCGCGGTCGAGGACGAGGAGGCGCTCGCCGTCCAGGACGCGCAGCAGCGCCTGGTAGTGCTCCATCTGCCCGAGGTACTGGGAGGCCTGCCCGGCGGCGAAGGTGAGGAAGTCGCGGTCGGCGAGGCCGGCCCGCACCGAGGGCCCCATCTGCAGGACGGTGCAGCCCGCCATCGTGAACTGCGGCAGCGCGAACCACGACATCATCGCGGTCACGGCGCCGTCCCCGAGGTGCGGCGCGACGGTGTCGAAGACCTGCTGGGACGGCTGCTCCTCCTGCATGTCCGGCGGCGGCTTGCCGGCGGCGGCCTGGTCCCACGCGTTGGCGAACGCCAGCGCGGCGGCGGTGACCTCGGAGAGGCGGTGGACGAGGGGCTCGCCGACGGCGGCGGGGTCGGCGCCGTTCTCGATCCAGGCGCCGGAGACGATGGCGAGCCAGCCGCCGAGGTTCGGGGGCGCCTCGGCGATGCCCTCGGCCAGGCGGGGCAGCGCGGCGGTCATCTCGGCGGGGGAGGCGGTCTGGAATACCTGCATGAGCTGCGGGAGGAGGTCGCCGAAGGAGCGGTCCTCGACCATCGCGGCCCGGACGATCTGATCGACGAGAGGCTGGAGCGACATAAATGATCAGCCTGGCACATCGGGGGCGCAGGGCCGGAACCCGCCCACCATCCTGGAATCTGATTCTAGAATGACACGCATGGAGCCACAGGATTTCGCCGACGTGCTCAAGGCCGTCCGCAGCTTCGTCCGCGACCAGGTCGTCCCGCGCGAGGAGGAGATCGAGGAGACCGACGCGATCCCGGAGCAGGTGCGGCGCACGTCCCGCGACATGGGCCTGTTCGGGTACGCGCTGCCCGAGGAGTACGGCGGGCTCGGCCTGTCGCTGAGCGAGGAGGTGCGGCTGGTCTTCGAGCTCGGCTACGCCAGCCCCGCGTTCCGCTCCATGTTCGGCACCAGCAACGGCATCGCCGGACAGGTCCTGGTGAACTCGGGGACGGCGGCGCAGAAGGACGCCTGGCTGCCGAGGCTCGCGTCCGGCGAGGTCATCGGGGCGTTCGCGCTGACCGAGTCCGAGGCGGGGTCCGACCCGAGCGCGCTGACCACGACCGCGGCCCGCGACGGTGACGACTACGTCATCGACGGCGCCAAGCGGTTCATCACCAACGCGCCCGAGGCCGACGTCTTCATGGTCTTCGCCAGGACGGGCGGCCCCGGCTCCCGCGGCATCTCCACCTTCCTCGTCGAGAAGGGCGCGGACGGCCTGCGCGTCGGTCCGTCGGACGAGAAGATGGGCCAGCGCGGCGCCCACACCGCCGAGGTCTTCTTCGACGGCGTGCGCGTCCCCGCCGACGCCCTGGTCGGGACGGAGGGGACGGGCTTCCGCACCGCGATGGCGTCGCTCGCCCATGGACGAGTCAGCATCGCCGCCGTCTGTGTGGGTCTCGCCCAAAGGATCCTGGACGAGACCGTCGCGTACGCGAAGGAACGCAGCCAGGGCGGTAAGGCGATCGGCGAGTACCAGCTCGTCCAAGGGCTCATCGCCGACTCCCAGACCGAGCTTTACGCCGGACGCTCGATGGTCCTGGAGGCGGCCCGCGCCTACGACGCCGGCGAGGACACCAAGCTCGGCCCGTCCTGCGCCAAGTACTACTGCTCGGAGATGGTCGGACGGGTCGCCGACCGCGCCGTCCAGGTCTATGGGGGCATGGGCTACATGCGCGGCGTCGCCGTCGAGCGCTTCTACCGCGACGTCCGCCTCTTCCGCATCTACGAGGGGACGAGCCAGATCCAGCAGCTCGTCATCGCCCGCAACCTGCTGCGCTGACCAGCGCGGACACCGTCGCGGGATTCTGGTTCGCACCACGCGCCCAGGCCGTGTATGGTTTCACTGCGCGAACGACGCAGGCCCCTTTAGCTCAGTCGGCAGAGCGTCTCCATGGTAAGGAGAAGGTCTACGGTTCGATTCCGTAAAGGGGCTCACGACATCCCGGCCGCCATCCGCACTCCGGACGGCGGCCTTCGTCGTACCGGGGGCACGGCCGCCGCCGGTCCGCGGCGCCGGCCGTCCTGATTCGCTCCATACCTGGGCCTGTGGTACCGTCCCACCGGTTCTAGCAGGACGTTTCGCAGCTCATCGGTGCACCCGGTAACCTGGGGGACGGTCCCGCGGAGCCCGCGGAACCGGTTCCCCGATGCTCATCCGGGTTCTCGTGTTCCCAGGGCTCGGTGCGCATCCGGTATCCTGGCAATCCGGTCCACACCGACCATCACGGCGGGGTAGCTCAGTCAGGCAGAGCAAGCGGCTCATAATCGCTGTGTCGCCGGTTCAAGTCCGGCCCTCGCTACTACCCAGGTCTCTCACCCCTCGACGGGGGTGAGCAGGCTGGGTCGAATCGCCGGCCGTCCCCCGGGACGGCCGAGGTCCGAAAGTCCATGTCCCTAGCTCAGAAAGGCACTCCATCGTGGCTGCCACCGACGTCCGGCCGAAGATCACGCTGGCCTGCCAGGAGTGCAAGCACCGCAACTACATCACGCGGAAGAACCGGCGCAACGACCCGGACCGCCTGGAGATCAAGAAGTACTGCCCCAACTGCCGCACGCACCGTGCGCACCGGGAGACCCGCTGACCGAGGTCCCGGACGGAGAAGTACTGCCCGCCGCGCTCGACCGCAGGGCCAGGACCCACCGTCCGAACAGGGAGATCCCGCCGGTCACGGACTCACCGTCCGGCCCGGGAGCCCCGTCCACGGCGCGAGTCCGCCCCGCAGACCCCGCAGACTTCTTCGCACGCTTGCCCTGACACGAATCAGCCCGTTCTCGCAGTGAGACCCGCGAGAACGGGCTGAACGTCGTCCTGGTGCCGCCCGTCCGCAAGAAGCGGATCAGCGGTGCTGATCCACCCGGAGCGACGGCCGCCCGCAGCGCAACAGGGCACTGCACAGGTCCCGAGGACCGATCGGCAGCTCAGCTGCCGACCGGTCCCCGGGCAGGTTTCACCCGGGCACTTCCCAGGCAGGGTTCACCCGGTTGGTTCCCGGGCGGGCTTCACGGACGGTTGGTCTTGTCCGTGAGCATGTACTCCTCGATCTCGTTCAGCTCCGGTTCGGCCATCTTGATCAGGCCGGCCTCGACGAGCCACCGGACCCAGGAGAACGTGAGACCGGGCCTGCTGGCCCACTCTTCGTCAGTGAGCTCGTTCCTGACGCGCTGCAGGGTGCGCTGGGCCAGATCCTGCAACTGGGCCTTGGAGACCCATCGCACGTTGTGGAACGAGCCCCGATCAGGGGTGAGGCACCCTTCCACCTCGGCAACGTACAGCTGCCAGAAGTGGCCGAGTCCGAACGGGCCGTCCCCGCGCTTGCACGGGTTGGAACGCCACACCGGCTCTTCGAACAGCGGTCGCAGCGATGTGACGATCAGGCCCGTTTCTTCGCGGACCTCTCCGTGCGCCGCTTCGTCGAAGTCGGCGAAGTCGTCGGTGACATGCCCGCCCACGCCGGACGCGCCGCGGCCGTCGGAAATGTCGCCGATCAGCACACCCAGC
Organism: Actinomadura sp. NPDC023710; assembly: GCF_040639875.1. Taxonomy (NCBI): domain Bacteria; kingdom Bacillati; phylum Actinomycetota; class Actinomycetes; order Streptosporangiales; family Thermomonosporaceae; genus Actinomadura; species Actinomadura sp. NPDC023710. The sequence goes on along the minus strand of NZ_JBFAGB010000015.1, from coordinate 33,113 downwards.
TGCGGATCGGTGACGATGACGGCGACAGAATGACCGTCGCATGGTTTTTTGGGCTTATTCGGGGCAGCGTTCATCGCTGCTTCACTCCCTCTTCTTCTTGTTTGTCGGATATCTCGCGGCACTGTGCCGCAGTCAGGACAGTCCAGGACCGGCGACCTTTGGCAATGGTCGGGTGTGCCCCGACGGGCGACGCCTCCAGGCCGGTGCGCGCACTGATCATCGCGGTGCGCACGCAGGTCAGCGCGGCGCGCACCGCGGGTCGTCGACCGCCGGAACTCGTCCGCCATCGGGGGTTGCGGCCGGCCCGCAGCATCGGACGATCAAGAGCGTGCCCGAGATTCGGGTGCACTTGCGACGTCTCGGACGGCGCAAGGAGCTTCAACGGAGAAAAGAGATGACAGAACCGATTTCTCCCTCAGCCGGTTCGGCTGAGAGGCACGGCCTTCACCTGACCACCTCCGGCGCCCCCGAGCCCGCCCTGGTCGAGCCCAGCTCGTTCCTGGGTCGGCGGGCGCAGGCCGAGTTCGAGAAGGGCTTCCGGGCCCTCGACGGCATCGGCAAGCCGGCGGTCACCGTGTTCGGCAGTGCCCGCACCGAGCCCGGCACGGAGGAGTACGAGCTCGGCGTCGGCATCGGCGCCGCGCTGGTCGCGAAGGGATTCGCCGTGATCACGGGCGGCGGTCCCGGCGCGATGGGCGCCGCCAACAAGGGGGCGCACGCGAGCGGCCTCTCGGTCGGCGTGGGCATCGAGCTGCCCAACGAGCAGCAGCTCGGCCCCGACCTCGACATCGAGGTCAAGTGCCAGTACTTCTTCACCCGCAAGGTGATGTTCGTGAAGTACTCGGACGCGGTCGTGGTGCTGCCGGGTGGTTTCGGCAGCCTCGACGAACTGTTCGAGGTGCTGACCCTCGTCCAGACCCGGAAGATCCCCTGGCGGCCGATCGTGCTGGTCGGCCGGAAGTACTGGGGAGGACTGGACGCCTGGATCCGGGAGACCATGCTGCCCAGCGGCAAGATCTCCCCCGGGGACCCCGACCTCTACCGTCTCGTCGACACGGTGGACGAGGTCATGGACCTCATGCCCGAGAACGCCGTCTCCCAGGACGGCGTGAAGTAGGGATCCCGCCCCCCAGGCAGGGTTCCTGAACGTCAATGGACTCCCGGCCGGGCAGCGCTCGCTGTCCGACCGGGAGTTTCGTCATGCGCAACGCACTTCCGTCGCCATCCCCAGGGAGTCGTCGCGTCCTGCCCTGCCCCCGCGGTCCGCAGGCTGCTCAGATCGCAGGCCGCTCAGTTGGCAGGTCGTTCAGATCGCGGGCCGTCAGATCGCCACGGCCGGCCCGTTCTGGCGGTGAGACCCGCGCGGACGGGGTGAATGTCGTTCTGTTACCGTCCGTCCGAAGAGACGGAACCAGCGCGCTCAGAGGGCGCCCGGGCACCCCCGGCCGGCGTAGCGGTGCGGCCGGCGAGAGTCCGCGGGGCCCTGGTCCATCTGGAGGGAACGGACTGCATGGCACTCAACCGTGATTTCATCGGGCGGAGCTTCCCGCCCAGCGAGCCCTACGAGGTCAGCCGGGTGAAGATCCGCGAGTTCGCGGACGCGATCGGTGACCGCAACCCGCTCTACCGCGACCGCGAGGCGGCCAAGGCGGCCGGGTACCCCGACGTCATCGCGCCCCCCACCTTCCCGATCGTGGTCTCCCTCGGCAACCCCGGACTCGCCGACCCCGACCTCGGCCTCAACTACGCGATGGTCGTGCACGGCGAGCAGCGCTTCGAGTACACGCGCCCCCTGCGCGCCGGCGACGTCATCACCTGCACCTCGACGATCACCGAGATCAGGTCGATCGGCAACAACGAGAAGATGGTCGTGGAGACCGAGATCGCCACCGTCGAGGGCGAGCCGGTCTGCAAGTCCTACAACACGATCGTGGAGCGGGGTGCCTGATGACCGCCAAGGTGAACTACGCCGACGTCGAGGTCGGCACCGAGATCCCCAAGCAGACCTACGCCGTCGACCGCGCCAACCTCGTCATGTACGCGGGCGCGTCCGGCGACTTCAACCCGATCCACTGGCGCGAGGGCGTCGCCAGGGCCGTCGGCCTCCCGGACGTGATCGCGCACGGCATGTACACGATGGCGCAGGGCGGCCGGTTCGTCACCGACTGGGCAGGCGACCCGGGCGCCGTCGTGGACTACGGGGTACGGTTCTCCTCTCCGGTCGTGGTCCCGGACGAGGGCGGCGCGACGCTGGAGATCAGCGGCAAGGTGGAGGAGAAGCTCGACGACAACAAGGTCGTCGTGGCGCTCACCGCCAGGTCCAACGACCAGAAGGTCCTCACGCGCGCCAAGGCGGTCGTCAAGCTCGCCTGAGCGCGGTGACGCACCGGCCGGGGCCGCCCCGGCCGGTGCGCACGTCAAGGGGACGAGGGCGGGCCGGCCCGGCGGCGCGGGGCAGGGCAGGAGGGGGAGACGACGTGGCGGTGTTCGCCGAAGACGTGAACCTGGCCGGATACACCACGCTGCGGCTGGGCGGTCCCGCGCGGCGCTTCGTCGAGGCGACGACCGAGGCGGAGCTGGTCGCCGCCGTCCGCAAGGCCGACGACGAGGGCGAACCGGTCCTCGTGCTCGGCGGCGGCAGCAACCTCGTGGTGTCCGACGACGGGTTCCCCGGCACCGTCGTGCACGTCGGGACCCGCGGCACCGAACGCGTCGCAGCCGAGGGCGGCAGGGTGCTCCTGCGCGTCCAGGCCGGCGAGGACTGGGACCCGTTCGTCGCCCGCTGCGTCGCCGACGGGCTCGCCGGCGTCGAGTGCCTGTCCGGCATCCCCGGCCGCGTCGGCGCAACGCCGATCCAGAACGTCGGCGCCTACGGGCAGGACGTCAGCGAGACGATCGTGGAGGTCCGCGCCTACGACCGGGAGGCCCGCGCCTGCGTCACCCTCGACCGCGACGCGTGCCGGTTCACCTACCGGCACAGCGTCTTCAAGGGCAATGACCGTTATGTCGTCCTGGACGTGACCTACGCCCTGGACGAGGCCGAGGAGTCGCAGCCCATCGCCTACGCCGAACTCGCGCGGAGGCTGGGCGTCCGGCCGGGGGACCGGGTCACGCTGAAGGAGGCCCGCGACGCCGTCCTCGAACTGCGGCGCGGCAAGGGCATGGTCCTGGACGCGACCGATCCCGACACCCGCAGCGCCGGGTCCTTCTTCACCAACCCGATCCTCGACCCGGACCAGCTCGCCGAGCTCGAACGCCGCGTGGCCGAACGCCTCGGCCCGGACGCGACGTTCCCGCGCTATCCGGAGGCCGGCGGCCGGGTGAAGACGTCCGCCGCCTGGCTCATCGACCGCGCCGGGTTCACCAAGGGCCACGCGCGCGGACCGGCCCGCATCTCGACCAAGCACACCCTCGCCCTCACCAACCCGGGAGGCGCCACCGCCGCCGACCTGCTCGCGCTGGCCCGCGAGGTCCGCGACGGCGTCCGGGACGCGTTCGGCGTCGAGCTGGTCAACGAGCCCGTCATGATCGGCGCGAACCTCTGACCGCAGGTCCGAGGGCTCTGACCGCGGGCCGCCGGAGCCGCCTTGGTAGGGTGGACGGCGTCGAGGGGGAGTAGTCCCAATCGCGTGATCGACATACTGGCGCCGCCGACGGCGCCCGGTCACGCGGGCCCGATGCACATCGCGGCGGACGAGACCTTCGGCCCGGCAGTCATGCCGGGCCGAGGTCGTGCGCGCGAGCCCCCGCCCTTCGCCCGGCAGCACGAGCGAAAGGGATCAGGTGACCGCCTTCCTCATCAGCCTGGCCGTGATCTTCGTGGCCGAGCTGGGCGACAAGAGCCAGCTCATGGCCATGACGTTCGCGACCCGCTTCCGGGCGCTCCCGGTGCTGATCGGCATCACGGCCGCGACCGCGATCGTCCACCTGGCCAGCGTCGCCCTCGGCGCGGCCCTCGGCGCCGCGCTACCCACCGGCCCGATCTCGATCATCGCCGGCATCGCGTTCCTCGGCTTCGCGCTGTGGACGCTGCGCGGCGACGAGCTGGACGACGACGAGCGCGACAAGGCGCGGCGCGCCACCGGATCGGCGATCCTCGCCGTCGGCGGGGCGTTCTTCCTCGCCGAACTCGGCGACAAGACGATGCTCGCCACCGTGACCCTCGCCGCCGACCACGGCGGCCTCGCCGGGCTGACCGGCGTGTGGCTCGGCTCGACGGTCGGGATGGTCGCCGCCGACGCGCTCGCCATCGTCGCCGGCCAGATGCTCGGCCGCAGGCTGCCCGACCGCGTCATCAAGTACGGCGCCGCAGCAGGGTTCGCCATCTTCGGCGTCCTGCTCCTGTTCGAGGGCATCACCGCGTGACCCGGCGGGAACACTCACTCCAGGGCCCTTGAGCAACCGCGAGGCTCCACCGCGGCAGGGTCCGGACGGGAGTTACCACCGTGGCCCTACCCGCCTCCCTTCCCCCGCCGCGGCAGGCGCTCGGCACGCGGCTCCAGCTGAGCGACGAGGCCGCCGCCCGCATCCGAGAACTGATCATGGACGGGCGCATCCGGCCCGGCGACCACCTCCGGCTGGAACGGCTGGCCCTGGAGTTCGGCATCAGCGTCACGCCCGTCAGGGAGGCGTTGAAGTCGCTGCGCAGCGAGGGCTTCGTCGTCCTTGAGCCGCGGCGCGGGTTCGTCGTCGCGCCGCTGTCGGAGCGGGACGTCCAGGACCTGTTCTGGGTGCAGGCGGGCATCGCCGCCGAGCTGACCGTGCGCGCCGCGCCCCGGATCGGGCCCGCCACCCTGGCGCGGCTGGACGGCCTCCAGGACGCGCTGGCGCGCGACAAGGCCGCGCGCCGCCCCGACCTCATGGAAGAGCGCAACCACCTCTTCCACCGGGAGATCAACCTGGCCGCCGACTCACCGAAGCTCGCCTGGTCGCTCGGCACGGCCGCCCGGTACGTGCCGCGCGGCCTGTACGGGCGGCTCGCCGACTGGCCGGACGTCGCCGTGCGCGACCACGGGCGGATCCTGGCGGCGCTCCGGGACGCGGACGCCCGCACGGCCGGCGAGGAGATGCGCGCCCACATCGTCCGGGCGGGGGAGCTGCTGGTAGCGCACCTCGAACGCCGGGGCCTCTGGCGCCCGGCCACATGACCGCCACCGCGGCGGGCCGCCAGACCGCCACCGCGTCCGGCCGCCAGACCGCCTCCGGCGACACGACCGCTACCGCGGCGGGTCGCCGAGCCAGGCGTCGACGCCCGCCAGCAGCCGGCGCCGCACGTCCTCCGGGGCCGCCGAGGCCCGGATCGACTGCCGGGCCAGCTCCGCCAGCTCGGCGTCGGTGAACGCGTGGTCGGTGCGGGCCAGCTCGTACTGGCGCGCCAGCCGCGAGCCGAACAGCAGCGGGTCGTCGGCGCCGAGCGCGATCGACGCGCCCGCCTCGAAAAGCCGCCGCAGCGGGACGTCCGCCGCCGTCGCGGCCACGCCGAGACCCACGTTCGACGCCGGGCAGACCTCCAGCGTCACCCCGCGGTCCACGATCCGCTCCAGGAGCCGCGGGTCCTCGACGGCGCGGACCCCGTGCCCTATCCGGTCGGCCTCCAGCGTCTCCAGGCATTCGCGGACGCTCGCCGGGCCGAGCAGCTCCCCGCCGTGCGGGTTCGACAGCAGCCCGCCGCGTTTGGCGATCCGGAACGCGCCCTCGAAGTCGTAGGCGCGGCCCCGCCGCTCGTCGTTGGACAGGCCGAACCCGACGACGCCCTTGCCGGTGTAGCGCACGGCGAGGCGCGCGAGGGTCTTGGCGTCCAGCGGGTGCCGGGTCCGGTTCGCGGCGATCACCACGCCGACGCCGACGCCGGCCGCCTCCGACGCCTGGCGCGCGGCGTCCAGCACCAGCTCCACGGTCGGGGTCAGGCCGCCGAAGCGCGCCGCGTACCCGCTCGGGTCGACCTGGATCTCCAGCCAGCCCGATCCCTCCGCGGCCTCGTCCTCGGCCGTCTCGCGCAGCAGCCGGCGCAGATCGTCCGGCGTCTGCAGGACCGAGCGGGCGATGTCGTACAGGCGCTGGAACCGGAACCAGCCGCGCTCGTCGGTCGCGCGCAGCCGGGGCGGCCAGTCCTCGACGAGGGCGTCCGGCAGGTGGACGCCGTGCAGGCCGGCGAGCTCCACGAGCGTGGAATGCCGCATCGACCCGGTGAAGTGAAGGTGCAGGTGCGCCTTGGGGAGCAGGGCCACGTCCGGGCGGGCGGGACCGCGCGCGGGCGCGGGTTCCCGGGGGTCCGGCATGGGACGGTGCTCGACCGGACGGGCTGAAACGGTACGTGCCTCCATGAGCCAATGTTGCCGGATCATCGTCCTCCTCGAACGCCCGCCCCGGCAGTATCACCTCACCGGACTACCTCGCATGACTCGCGGCGGCCATCACGCCCCATGGGCATCCCCGAAAAAAGTTGGGAATCCCGTGCAACCCCTCACCGGCACCGTGCGTATACGAGGGGCGCCAGAGAGAGACAGGCACCCCCCAGAGCAACACCCCGCGTCAGAAGGGATTCACGATGATCACGCTGAAGGCCGCCTTGATCGCAGCGTCCGCCGTCGGGACCGTGGCCGTGGGCGGCGGCGCGACGTGGGCCATGACCGGCTCCCACCACGAGGCCGGCCTCCAGTCGAACGGCGCCAAGGCCCCCGCGGTGGAGCGCAAGGTGCAGGACGCCGCGCCCAAGAGCGCCCCGACGTGCCTCCCGGCCGACCTCCCGGCCAAGCCCGGACTGCCCAAGGTCCCGGCCGACGGGGTGAAGAAGCAGGTCGAGCAGCACCTCAAGCAGAACCCGGCCACGAAGAACCTGCCGGAGGGCCGGCTGCCGAAGGCGGGCGTTCCCGGCAAGGACCTGCCGCAGGCCGGCATCCCGAGCACCGAGCTCCCCGGCGTGAAGGCCCCGGACGGCAAGACCCTCCCCGCGAAGCCCGGTGTTCCCGCGAAGCCGGGTGTCCCCGCCAAGCCCGGTGTCCCGGCGAACCTGCCCACCTGCGTGCCGTCCACCGGCGACCTGCCCGGCGGCGCCCCGGCGGCCAAGCCGGACGCGGGCGTGCCCGCCGCGCCCGCCAAGCCCGCGGTGCCCGCGCTGCCCAAGCTCGACTGCAGCACGCTGAAGCCCGCCGTGAAGGTCGGCAGCACCGTCGAGAAGACCGTGATGACCGCCAAGGGCCTGCGCTACGTGTCGGCCGTCCCCGGCTCCGCCGACCTGCGCAAGGCGCAGATCTGCGCCGTCACGCAGAAGTGGACCGGCAAGGCCGGCCAGTGGCTCACCGTCGAGACGCTGAAGACGCGCGCCGGCATGACGCAGGAGCAGCTGCGCCAGGCGCTCGGCCTGCCGCAGGGCGGCACCCCGCTGACCATCGCCGGCCTGGCCGCCTGGCAGAGCCCGAACGGCAACGGCGTGCTGCTGTTCGACCCGAACGGCTCCTCGCTGTTCATCAACGGCAGCCCCGTCCTGGCCGGCGGGACGAAGGACGTGGCCGCCGCCCTGCGCAAGGCGGGCTGACACCCGGTAACGGACCAGGGCGACATCAGTAACACCTAACACAACACAGACGTGGGCGGGCGGCCCTGGCGCGGAGGCCGCCCGTCCCGACAACACAAACTGCCGGAACCGCTCTAGCCGGGACGGAGCACTGTGGGGCGTCGAGACGACGAGTCGTTCGTGGAGTTCGTGGCGGCACGCGGCGATGCCCTGCTGCGCACCGCGGCACTGATGTGCGGGGCCCGGCAGGACGCCGAGGACATCCTGCAGACCGCGCTAGAGAAGGCCTACCGCCAGTGGGGGCGGCTGGAAGCCGGCAGCGATCCCGAGCCGTACGTCCGCCGGATCCTGGTCAATCTGGTGATCAGCCGGTCCCGGCGGTGGAAGGTGCTCCGGGAGATCCACATGGCGCGGCTCCCGGAGACGCCGGCCGAATCGCCGAACCATTCCGTCGAGCTGAGGGGGACCCTCATGGACGAGTTGCGCAAGCTCGGCCCCCGGCAGCGCGCGGTGCTGGTCCTGCGCTTCTGGGAGGACCTCTCGGAGGCGGAGACGGCACAGGCTCTCGGCTGTTCGGTAGGAACGGTGAAGAGCCAGGCTTCCCGGGGGCTCGCCAGGCTCCGGGAACGCCTCGACAGGAACCTGGCTCCTTTGGGGAGATGAGCGATGGATCTGGAGAGTGAACTGCGGAAGGCCATGGCCGAGCAGGTGGCCGGGGCGACCGCGTCACAGTCGCTCGTCACCGACGTCAAGCGGCGCCACCGCCGCCGCAAGGCCCGCGTCCACGCGGCCGCAGGCGTCGCGGCGGCCTCGGTCGCCGCCCTGGCCCTGGTGCCCACCTATCAGTCGTTCCGGGCCACACCGGCCGGAGACACCGAGACGACCCGTCCCAGCAACACCGTCTCGGCTCTTCGGCTACCGGAACGACCTCCCGCCTCGGGCCTCCCCGAGTCCCCGTCTCCTCAGGGGAGGCCCGAGGCAGGAGCCTCGCAGAAGCCGGAGGCGCGCGGCCCGTCCGGCGACGGGCAGGCCCCGCCCAAGCCGGGCGCGGGCGGCGTCGCGGGCGCGCTGCCGAAGTGGATCACGTACCTGCCGGACGGCCTGGCCGCCACCGGCCCGTGCGCGGTCTCCGGCGACGCCGACCGCACGACCACGACCTGCGCGTGGCGCGGCAGCGGCGGCTGGGTGGAGATCGCGCTCGTGAAGGGCGGGCTGACCGGCCCGCAGGACCTGATGCGCGCGCCCGGCATCCCCGGCCGCACGTCCGTGCACGGCATGCCCGCGCTGACCGGCGACCGTCCCGATTCGTCGCGGCAGATCTCCTGGCTGGCACGGCACGGCGTCGGAGTCACCGTGACCGCCTCCGGCTCCGCCAAGGACCGGCTCATGCGCATCGCGGAGGGCGTGCGCCCCTGAACCCCGTTCCGGCGGGGCGTCCCACGGCGGAGAGGGGCCGTGCGCGGGACGTCCCGCCGGACTTCCCGGGACGGGAACCGGCGGAACCCGTCCCATACGAAACCGGCCCCGGGAGTTGTGCGCCCGGGGCCGGTTTCGTGTACGCCGGTTCGCTCACACGGCGTGCCTGTGGGGGTCAGCCCGCCTCGGACAGCAGCTTCGCGACGCGCGAGACGCCCTCGACCAGGTCGTCGTCGCCCAGCGCGTAGGAGAGGCGGAAGTAGCCCGGCGTGCCGAACGCCTCGCCCGGCACCAGCGCGACCTCGGCCTCCTCCAGGATCAGCGACGCCAGCTCCACCGACGTCTCCGGACGCCTGCCGCGCACCTGCGTGCCGAGCAGCGCCTTGACCGACGGGTAGGCGTAGAACGCGCCCTCCGGCTCGGGGCACACCACACCCGGGATCTCGTTCAGCATCCGCACCATCGTCTGCCGGCGCCGGTCGAACGCCGTGCGCATCTCCGCGACCGCCGACAGGTCGCCGGTCACCGCGGCGAGCGCGGCGGCCTGGGAGACGTTCGCCACGTTGGACGTCGCGTGCGACTGCAGGTTCTGCGCGGCCTTCACCACGTCCGCCGGGCCGATCAGCCAGCCGACCCGCCAGCCGGTCATCGCGTAGGTCTTGGCCACCCCGTTCAGGACGAGCGTCCGGTCGGCCAGCTCCGGCACCACCACGGGCATCGAGTGGAACTCGGCGCCCCCGTACACGAGGTGCTCGTAGATCTCGTCGGTGACGACCCACAGGCCGTGCCCGTCCGCCCAGCGCCCGATCGCCTCGATCTCGTTGCGGCTGTAGACCGCGCCCGTCGGGTTGGACGGCGACACGAACAGCAGCACCTTCGTCCGGTCGGTGCGGGCCGCCTCCAGCTGCTCGACGCTCACCTTGTAGCCGGTGGTCTCGTCGGCGACGACGTCCACGGGCACCCCGCCCGCCAGCTTGATCGACTCGGGGTAGGTCGTCCAGTACGGCGTCGGGACGATCACCTCGTCGCCCGGGTCGAGCAGCGCCGCGAACGCCTCGTACACCGCCTGCTTGCCGCCGTTGGTCACCAGCACCTGCGACGCATCGACCCGGTGGCCGGAGTCGCGCTCGGTCTTCTCGGCGATCGCGGCGCGCAGCTCGGGCAGCCCGCCCGCGGGCGTGTACTTGTGGAAGCGCGGCACCCGGCACGCGGTCACCGCGGCCTCGACGATGTAGTCGGGAGTCGGGAAGTCGGGCTCGCCCGCGCCGAAGCCGATGACCGGGCGGCCCGCCGCCTTCAGCGCCTTGGCCTTGGCGTCGACGGCCAGCGTGGCGGACTCGGAAATCGCGGCGATGCGCTTGGAGATGCGAGGACGGTCGATGCTCATCCCCCTATCGTTACAGACGGCGCGCCGGGACCCGCAGCCATATATCCAGGCCGGTCGGACGGGTCGCCGCCGCGGCCTCCCGGCGGTCCCCCGGTATCCGGTTCGACGCGGGCCCCTCCGGCACGTAGACTCCTCCTCCAAGTGACGTGTCGCCGGTATACGCGCCTGTCCGCACGCGGGCACAGATCAGGCCGTAAGCTGGGACCCGGCACCCACCCGATCCCGTGGTCGGGGTTCTCCTTAGCCGGAGAAGCGAAGGGCAGTGGCTCAATTGGTAGAGCTCCGGTCTCCAAAACCGGCGGTTGGGGGTTCGAGTCCCTCCTGCCCTGCGAGGTGCGGTGCGCGCACCCGTGCCGGCCGCGCCATGGCGTCGCCGTGGCACTCCGCGGCACGGGACCGCGCGGCAACCACAGAGTGGTTGGATCACGACCTATGAGGTGAACGGCGGCAAATGGCGACTGAGACTCGCGACGAGCCCGAGGCCAAGGACGAGGGCAAGGGCAAGAACAAGTCCCCTTCCAAGCGGACCTCGCCCGCGCTGTTCGTGCGCCAGATCATTGCCGAGCTGCGCAAGGTCATCTGGCCGACGCGGCGAGAGCTGATCACCTACACGACCGTTTCGCTCGTGTTCGTGCTGGTCATGGTCGCGATCGTCTCCGGCGTCGACTACGGGTTGCAGAAGGGCATCTACGAGCTCTTCGGCTGACGCCGCCCGGCCAGGGCCGGATGCCGGGCCCCGCCGTACCTTCGCAAGTCCATCACCGCAGACCGAGAGAAGAGTTGACCGTGTCCGAGCCCTCACAGCCCTACGACGAGGCCGTGGAAGAGGCCCAGTCCGCTGCGGCTGCTGCGGCCGACCAGGCGGCCGAGCCCGCCGACGAGACGGCCGAGGCGGTCGTCTCCGCCGGTGACGCCGAGCCCGCGGACACGAAGCTCGAGGGGGAGGGCCCCGCGCCGGACGCGGCCGAGGGCGCCGCCGAGCTCGCCGAGTCCGTCGAGGGCGAGAAGCCGGCCCCGTCCGCCGAGGACGAGGCCGCCTCCGAGGAGGCCGCCGAAGGCGAGGCCGGCGAAGAGGAGGAGGCCGCCGCCGAGCCGCCGGCCGACCCGTACGCCGACTTCAAGATGCAGCTCCGCCTCCAGCCGGGCGACTGGTACGTCGTGCACTCCTACGCGGGCTACGAGAACCGGGTCAAGACCAACATCGAGACCCGCACGCAGACCCTCAACATGGAGGACTACATCTTCCAGATCGAGGTCCCGCAGCACGAGGTGACCGAGATCAAGGGCGGCAAGCGCCAGAAGGTCAACGAGAAGGTCCTGCCGGGCTACATCCTCGTCCGCATGGAGCTCACCGACGAGTCGTGGGCCGCGGTCCGCAACACCCCCGGCGTCACCGGGTTCGTCGGCCTGCTGAACAAGCCGTCCCCCCTCAGCCTGGACGAGGTCGCCAACCTGCTGGCCCCCGAGCCGGAGGAGGGCGTCGCCAAGACCGCCAAGGAGCAGGCCAAGGCCCCCGCCACCGTCGACTACGAGGTCGGCGAGTCGGTCACCGTCATGGACGGCCCCTTCGCCACCCTCCCCGCCACCGTCAACGAGATCAACGCCGAGCAGCAGAAGCTCAAGGTCCTGGTCTCCATCTTCGGTCGCGAGACGCCGGTCGAGCTCTCCTTCAACCAGGTCTCCAAGATCTGACAGCTCGAGTCCGACCCCGTCCCCGACACGTCCGGGCCGCTCCGGCCAGGCCGTATCCTGGACGGGCCGTCCCCGCCCAGGCGGGGACGGGTTCGGGTTCCCGGCCTCCGGTCCTCGGAGGCGGGCGCCCGTCGCCCCCGCTCGCGCGGGGATGACCCCAGTCGCTGTGCCCGTGAGGGTGCGGCTTCGCGCCCCGCGCACGCGGGGGCGCGGGGGGTCGGCCAAGGTCCCAACGCGGCGGTCTAGTTCCGCCCGCCGTGTTGCCCGGTGTCCGGGAGTCGGGACCACAGTGAAGAGGAACACGAGGGAGAGGCATGCCTCCCAAGAAGAAGAAGATCGCCGCGCTCGTCAAGGTCCAGCTGCAGGCCGGTCAGGCCACGCCTGCGCCGCCGGTCGGTACCGCGCTCGGTCCGCACGGCGTCAACATCATGGACTTCTGCAAGCAGTACAACGCTGCCACGGAGTCCCAGCGCGGCAACGTCATCCCCGTAGAGATCACCATCTACGAGGACCGGTCGTTCAGCTTCGTCACCAAGACCCCGCCGGCCGCGCAGCTCATCCTGAAGGCCGCGGGCGTGGAGAAGGGCAGCGGCGAGCCGCACAAGACCAAGGTCGGCTCGGTCACCCGCGACCAGGTCCGTGAGATCGCCACGACCAAGATGCCCGACCTCAACGCCAAGGACCTGGACGCCGCCGAGAAGATCGTCGCCGGCACCGCGCGGTCGATGGGCATCGAGGTCAAGTAAGCCGTCAGTGGGAGGGCCGGCGCTGGCCCCTACCACGAGTTCCAATCTGGAGGAACGCACATGAAGCGCAGCAAGGGCTACCGCGCCGCGGCGGAGAAGATCGACCGGGAGCGGCTGTACAGCCCGGTCGAGGCCGTGAAGCTGGCCAAGGAGACCGCGGTCACCAAGTTCGACGCGACCGTCGAGGTCGCCATGCGGCTGGGCGTCGACCCGCGCAAGGCCGACCAGATGGTCCGCGGCACGGTCAACCTGCCGCACGGCACCGGCAAGACCGCCCGCGTGCTCGTCTTCGCCGTCGGCGCCAAGGCGCAGGAGGCCGAGGCGGCGGGCGCCGACCTGGTCGGCTCGGACGACCTGATCGAGCGGATCCAGGGCGGCTTCCTGGACTTCGACGCCGTCGTCGCCACGCCGGACCAGATGGGCAAGGTCGGCCGGCTCGGCCGGGTGCTCGGTCCGCGCGGCCTGATGCCGAACCCGAAGACGGGCACGGTCACCATGGACGTGTCGAAGGCCGTCACCGACATCAAGGGCGGCAAGATCGAGTTCCGGGTCGACCGGCACGCGAACCTGCACTTCATCATCGGCAAGGCGTCCTTCGACGAGCGCCAGCTGGTGGAGAACTACGCCGCCGCGGTCGACGAGATCCAGCGCCTCAAGCCGTCCGCCGCGAAGGGCCGGTACGTCAGGAAGGCGGCGCTGACCACGTCGATGGGCCCGAGCATCCCGGTGGACCCGAACGCGGTCCGCAACCTGACGGCCGAGCTCGAAGAGGCCTGATCAAGCCTGGCGTAGAACGCCGTCGAGCAGGGCGCCCCCGGTACGACCGGGGGCGCCCTGCCCGCTTTTCAGGGCTGATTTAAGCGGGGGTGTCTTTTTGCGGGCGCTCCTCATGGGGCCGCCGTTCTCCATGGGGGCTACTAACGGGGCGACGTGCTTCGGGTCGCGTTCAGCGGGACGCGGCCGGCATCGCCGACCGGTCCGCCGCTAGATTCGGCGGCCCGGATCGTCGGCGAAGGGATGCCATGGGCGGGTTGCAGCGTCGGGACGTCCACCGGTTGTACGACGTGCTCGACGGGGCCGCGGAAGACGCCCCCGAGGCCCCGGCCGTGTCGGTCGACGGCACGACGTGGACGTTCCGGGAGCTGCGCGCCCGGACGGACGCGCTGGGCGCCCACCTGTCGGCGCGGTGCTCGCCCGGGGCGCGGGTGGCGCTGCTCGCGCACAACCGGCTGGAGTACGTGGCGGCCTACTACGGGGTCCCGCGCGACGGCAGGATCCTGGTGCCGCTGAACCAGAGGTTGCATCCGCGCGAATGGGCCGACCAGATCGTCCGCTGCGGAGCCGAGCTCGTCATCGGTGAGCCGGAGCTGCTGGAGAGGCTGGCCCGCGAGGGCGGGCTTCCCGGCGACCATCCGCCGCTCGTGGACGTCGCCGACCTGCCGTGGGACGGCCCGGCCCCCTCTCGGGAGGGCGACCACGATCCGGCCGGGGTCGCCTGGCTGATGTTCACCAGCGGCACGACCGGCCGGCCGAAGGGCGTGCGGCTCACCCACCGGAGCCTGCTCGCGGGCATCACGGTCACGGCTTCGGGGCGTCCCGTGCTGCCAGGTGACGTGTTCTGCACGCCGTTCCCCCTGTGCCATGTGGCGGGCTACCAGGTCGTCCTGCACCACCTGTTCCGGCGGCATGCCGTCGTGCTGCGCCGGTTCGGTCCGGCCGTCCTGGTGGAGGCGGCGCGCCGGCACGGCGTCACGAACCTCTCGCTCGCCCCCACGATGCTGGAGGATCTGCTCGCGCACCTGGACGGGGACCCGGTGGCTCTGGTGGCGCTGCGCGCCACCGTCCGGGTGATCGCGTACGGGTCGGCGCCGATGCCGGTTCCGCTGCTGCGCCGTGCGGACGCGGTGCTCGGCTGCGACCTGAACCAGGGGTACGGCATGACCGAGCTGTCCGGCAACGCGACGTTCCTGTCCCCGGCGGACCACCGTGCCGCCGTCGCGGGGCGGCCGGAGTTGGCGGCGTCGGCGGGCCGCCCGGGCGCCGGCGCGGAGATCGCCGTGATCGGCGAGGACGGGGCCCCGCTCCCGCCCGGTGCGCAGGGCGAGGTGGTCGTCCGCGGGCCACAGGTGGCGGACGGGTACTGGGACGATCCGCTGGCGACCGCCGAGGCGTTCGCGGGTGGCTGGTTCCGCACCGGCGACGCCGGCCGCGTCGACGACGACGGCTACCTGTACCTCGCCGACCGGCTCAAGGACGTGATCATCACGGGCGGGGAGAACGTCTCGTCGCGCGAGGTCGAGGACGTCCTGCGCACGGTCCGGGGGGTCGGCGAGGTGGCGGTGGTGGGGCTGCCCGATCCGCGCTGGGGCCAGTCGGTGTGCGCGGTGATCGTGCCGGACGGCGTCCCGCCGCGGGAGGAGGACCTGGTCGCGGCCTGCCGCGCCCGGCTCGCCGGTTTCAAGACCCCGCGGCGCATCGCGTTCGTGGCGGTCCTCCCGCGCACCGGGACCGGCAAGGTCCGCAAGACCGTCCTCCGCACCGAGCTGGCCACCCGCACCGAGCCGGCCGATCGGCCCGAAGGCTGCTGAACCGGCGGATACACGGCTTGCAGTCCGGAACCGGACAATTTGGTACCTGATTGTTTTGTTACCGCCGAGGAACCTGGTGTTGAATTGCCGCGTGAAGCGTCGTACCGATCGGGCCATCGCCATCTCCGCCGTGACCGCGGTGGCCGTCGTGCCCACGGCGATCCTGATGGTGGTGAAGATCGGGGGCGACTCCCCGAAGGATGCGGGGGCGCTGCCCCCCTCCGCGGCGATGGCCCAGCGCGACCCCGCCAACCCCAACGGCGCCGCGGCCGCCACGGTCTCCCCGGGCACGCCCGGCGCGCCGGGGTCGGCTCCCGGCGCGAGCGCGCGTCCCGGCACGCGCGCACCCGGAAACGGGGGCGCCGCGCACGGCCTGCCGACGGCGCCGCCCCAGCCCGGTCCGAGCCTGCACTCCTTCACCCGCAAGACGGACATGAAGGTGACGGTCGGGCCGAACGGCGACTACCAGCACGCCACCGAGACGGCCACGTTCACGCTGTGGCCGACGTTCGCGATGAGCGCCACCGGCGTCACGCAGACGATGAAGGGCGGCGAGCTGTCCAAGGTCACCCAGAAGGTGATCGTCCAGGGGAGCACGCTCAAGGGTTACGACGGGCAGAAGTGGACGCGGTCCACGCTGACGGCGGCGCAGCTGGGCAAGCTGCAGAACGACTCCGACCCCCGGCAGTTCACCTTCATGATCGGGACGCTGCCCGGCATGACGGCGGGCGAGCCGGACGCCGCCGGGCGGACGCGCTTCACCGCGCAGGCGCTCATGGGCGGCGTGTACGCGCTGCTTCCGCAGGACGCGGCGACGGCGTTCCGCAAGTGGGTGCCGGACGACACCGGATGCGGGCTCGATCTGCTGGCCGACAGCGAGGCCCGCCCGACCGCGATCAGCCTCGGCGCGCAGGCGCCCGGCGCGGGGTTCGCCGGGTCGATGACCTTCGGCTCCTACCGCTGACGCGGGCTCGGAACACCGGACCACCCTGACGTCAGATCAGGGGGACGGCTACGCCGTTGGTCGTACCGCGCGGGGGCCCATTCGTACCACCGGGGGATGCCTCGCCGTTAGCGCCCGAAGAGACTGGGAACACCAGCAGGGCGACAAGGGAGGCTCAACCCTCATGAACCGACGACTCGTGGTGGCGGCCGGCGGCACCGCAGTAGGTACCGCGCTCCTCCTGTCCGGATGTAACGGGGACGGGTCGGAGAACACCGGCAACATGAAGCTCAGCGCCAACCAGGCGTTGCTGAAGGCGTCAGAGAAGACCGGCAAGGCCGACACGTTCAAGGCCGACCTGACGGTGACGGGCACCGGCGACCGCGGCGGGAAGGTCCACGCCAACGGGCAGTTCCGGCTGCGCCCGTCGCTGGAGTTCAGCGCGAAGCTGGACGACTTCAGCCAGAACGGGCAGAGCGTGCCGGGCGCCAAGGGCCAGGCCGTCTTCACCGACAACGTGCTGTACGCGAAGGTCCCGCAGCTCGCGCAGTTCGTCAGCGGCGGCAAGCCGTGGGTGAAGATCGACGTGAACCAGATGGCGCAGCGGACGGGCTTTGACGTCCGGGGCCTGGTCGACCAGGTGCAGAAGGTGGACCCGGCCGAGCAGACGAAGATGTTCACCGGCTCCAAGGACGCCCGCAGGGTCGGCACCGAAACGGTCGACGGCGTCAAGACGACGCACTACGCCGGGACGGTCACCGTCGAGGACGCGCTGAACCGGCTGGACGCGCAGGCCCGCACGAAGGTCCAGCAGTGGCTGCCGAAGGACCGCGCCAACGGCAAGATCAACTTCGACCTGTGGACGGACGGTGAGAACCTGCCGCGCAAGCTCGTCTCCAAGGCCACCGGCTCGCAGGGCGAGAACGGCTCGGTGACCGTCCTCTACAGCGACTACGGCAAGTCGTTCAACGTGAACACGCCGCCGTCCGACCAGGTGGGGCAGCTGTCCCTCCAGGGCATCCTGGGCGGTAACTGAGAACGGTGAACCGCAGCGGGGTCATTTGCGTCTGATGTACCGTTCGGCTCCATCGCCCGGGCGCCAAGAAGACCAAGGAGACCCCCCTGATGATCCGTCGTTTCGCGGTAGGCACGGCGCTGGCCACCGGCCTCGCCCTCTCGCTGACCGGCTGTCTCGGGGACGCCGAGAAGACGGTGGACGACGCCGGCAAGGGACTGCGGCTGTCCGCCGCGCAGGTCCTCGGGAAGGCCGCCGAGAAGACCGGCCAGATCGACTCGTTCCAGGCCGACATGACGATGAAGTCGACCGGCTCGTCGACGGGCGCCGTGTCGATGAACGGCACGATGCAGTACCGCACGAAGCCCGATCTGGCCTACAGCATGAACTTCGGGCAGATGACGGTCGCGGGCAAGCCGATGTCCGGCATGGAGCAGCGGCTCGTCGGCCGGAACATGTACATGAAGATGCCGATGCTGTCCCAGCTCGGCGGCGGGACCAAGCCCTGGATCAAGATCTCGCTGGACGAGCTGGGCGCCAAGACCGGGATGAACATCGACGAGCTGCTCCAGCAGTCCCGGCAGATGGACCCGGTGCAGAACACCAAGATGCTGACGGCGTCCAAGGACGCGCGCGAGGTCGGCAAGGAGACGATCGACGGCGTCCAGACGACCCACTACACCGGCACGTACAAGATGGAGGACGCGGTCGCGAAGCTCTCCCCGGAGACGCGGGAGGCCTACCGCAAGAGCCTCGGCACGACCGGCCTCCAGGCCATGCACTTCGACCTGTGGGTGGACGGGCAGCAACTGCCGCGCCAGATGACGATGAAGTCGACGCAGTCGACCGCGGGCGACATGATCATGACGATGAAGTACCGCGACTACGGCAAGCCGGTCCAGGTCACCGAGCCGCCGGCGAGCGAGGTCACCGACTTCGGCGAGATCATGAACCGCCTCGGCGGCGGCGGTGGACTGCCCGGCACCTGATCCGAACCTGAGCGCGACCGAGGGACCGCACCCCGCCCGGGGCGCGGTCCCTCGCCGTGTCCGCCGATTTGGCCTCCTCGGTCAGGGCACGTATGCTGTCCCGTGCCGAAGACCGCCGGTCGTCACCTCCCGCGAGGTGACCGAAGGACCCGACTCAGTTCGGGCGGCCTGCGTAGGTGAGACGAGAGCTTCCCGCATGGCCTCCGTGTCGTGCCTGAACGCCCCGTGCGCCTGCGCCGGGGCGTTTTTTGGTGGATCGGCGCCCCAGTTCGTCCGCGGACTGCGGCGTGGATCGGACCACCCAGGTAATCGGAAGGAGGGCTATGGCCAAGGCCCACAAGGACGCGGCGATCGCCGAGCTCAAGAACGAGTTCGAGAGCTCCAACGGCGCCGTGCTGACCGAGTACCGCGGGCTTTCCGTCGCGCAGGTCAAGGAGCTGCGCGACAACCTCGGCGAGACCGCGCGGTTCCGCGTGGTGAAGAACACGCTGACCAAGCGCGCCGCGAACGAGGCCGGCGTCGACGAGCAGTTCCGCGACCTGCTCGAAGGCCCGTCGGCCATCGCGTTCGTCCGCGGCGACGTGGTCGAGGCCGCCAAGGGCCTGCGCGACTTCGCCAAGACGAACCCGATGCTGGTGATCAAGGGCGGCTTCATCGACGGTCAGTCGATGGACGCGGCCGAGATCACCAAGCTGGCGGATCTTGAGTCGCGCGAGGTGCTCCTCGCGAAGCTGGCCGGTGCGATGAAGGGCTCGATGGCGAACGCCGCCGCGCTGTTCAACGCTCTGCCGACGCAGGCCGCCCAGCTCGCCGAGGCGCTGCGCGCCAAGCGCGAGGCCGAGGGCGAGACCGCCGAGGCACCCGCCGCCGCCGAGGCGTCCGCCGAGTAGGCAACCCGCGGTTCCGTACCACCCCAGATCACAAGCCATAGCGGAGGAATCATCATGGCGAAGCTCAGCACCGACGACCTGCTCGACGCCTTCAAGGAGATGACCCTTCTCGAGCTCTCCGAGTTCGTGAAGCAGTTCGAAGAGGTCTTCGACGTCAAGGCCGCCGCCCCCGTCGCCGCCGTTGCCCCGGGCCAGGGCCTTCCGGTCGGCGGCGCCGAGGAGGCCCCGGTCCAGGACGAGTTCGACGTCATCCTCGAGGGTGCCGGCGACAAGAAGATCCAGGTCATCAAGGAGGTGCGCGCCCTGACGAGCCTCGGCCTCAAGGAGGCCAAGGACCTGGTCGACGGCGCGCCGAAGGCGCTGCTGGAGAAGGTCAACAAGGAGACGGCCGACAAGGCCAAGGAGGCCCTGGAGAAGGCCGGCGCCTCGGTCACCGTCAAGTAACGACGCTCCAGAGCTCCGGAGCCCGCGCGGCTCCCCCGCTCTCCAGGAGGCGGTCACCCCGATGGGGTGGCCGCCTCCTTCCGTTTGTGCGGGCGGGAGGCGGGGAGGCGCCCGTCAGGCGACCGACGGGCGGTCCTGTCGCGGAACGTGGACCCGCGGTCCGGAAGGGCCCGTTTTCTGTACCGAGGTGACAAACACCTGCGGGAAACCGTGTGTCCGGGCGGGTTGTGCGGGTTCCGGCCCGCGGCGTAGCGTCCCGTCTGACGCTGTGGCCACACCCGGCCGCTCACGTCCCCCCAGTGCGGCGGGCCGCACGGTCGCGGTCGTCCCGGCACCCCGGTCTTGAGGCTCCGGCTCTTGGACCACTAGTCTCATAGGCGCCGTAAGTAACGATTGTCTTACAACGTCGCATTTAGCCGCTGATCTGGGGGGGAACCCCTTCCATTTGGACGGGGGGCCGCTACGGTAGTGGCACCCGTCACGCCTACCGGACGGTAGCAATGCGGCGGACACGCGGTGTGACGACAGAACGCGGTGTGATGACAGAAAGAGCCTGAGTGCTACTCGCTCATTGGTTCGGGATTCCCCCGGCCTGGACGAAAGGTGACGAGTGGGCGTCGAGATCAGAGTCGAGGGTCTGACGAAGTCCTTCGGCCGCCAGGTGATCTGGCAGGACGTGTCGCTGACCATTCCCGCAGGTGAGATCTCCGTTCTCCTGGGTCCGTCCGGTACCGGAAAGTCGGTCTTCCTGAAGTCCCTCGTCGGGCTGCTCAAGCCCGACCGCGGGCACATCTGGATCGGCGACAGGGACCTGCCGTACCTGCCCGAGTCGCAGCTGTACGACACCCGGAAGCTGTTCGGCGTCCTGTTCCAGGACGGCGCCCTCTTCGGCTCCATGAACCTGTTCGACAACATCGCGTTCCCGCTCCGCGAGCACACCAAGAAGTCCGAGTCCGAGATCAAGCGCATCGTCATGGAGAAGATGGACCTGGTCGGTCTCCTCGGTGCCGAGCACAAGCTTCCCGGCGAGATCTCCGGCGGCATGAAGAAGCGCGCCGGCCTGGCCCGCGCGCTCGTCCTGGACCCCGAGATCCTGCTGGTGGACGAGCCGGACTCCGGCCTCGACCCGGTCCGCACCGCGTTCCTCAACCAGGTGTTCATCGACCTCAACGCGCAGATCGGCGCGACGTTCCTGATCGTCACCCACGACATCAACACCGCCCGTACCCTCCCGGACAACATCGGCCTGCTGTACCAGCGGCACCTGGCGATGTTCGGGCCGCGGGAGATGCTGCTGTCCAGCGAGGAGCCGGTCGTCCGGCAGTTCCTCAACGCCAGCAAGATCGGCCCGATCGGCATGTCCGAGGAGAAGGACGAGTCCGAGCTGGAGGCCGAGGCGAAGATGGGGCACGACCCCGGCAAGCTGCCGCCGATCCCGCCGCAGCAGATGCCGAGCAACGGGCTGATCCGCACCGGCATGCACGCGCCCGGCGCGTGGTGCGCGGCGCACGGCGTCACGCCGCCGCCCGGCTCGTTCATCGACGACCTCGGCCGCAACTGGGTGGAGGAGTGGCCGCGGTACGTGGCGTCCATGACGCCCGTCGGCGCCCCCTCCGGCGGCGCACACGGGGCGCCCGGCGGCATGCCGCCCGCCGGTCCTCCGCCCGGCGGTCCCGGGGACCGGTTCCCCGGCAACCCGCCGCCCGGCCGGCCGGGAGCGGGTGCAGGCTACTGATGTCCACTCCTGGTATCGGCGCGGACCAGCGAGGGGCAAGGAAGGGCGAGGGCTCTTCGGCGACGTTCCGCAAGATCGGGGACGGCGCGGCCAACGTCGCGATCAAGGAACCGGGACGGTTCTTCGCCCTGTGCCTGGACACCGGCCGCGCGATGTTCCAGTGGCCGTTCCAGTGGCGCGAGTTCATCCAGCAGGCCTGGTTCATCGTCAGCGTCACCGTCGTCCCCACGATGCTGGTCGCCATCCCCTTCGGCGGCGTGCTGTCCCTCCAGGTCGGCGGGCTGATCCGGCAACTCGGCGCGCAGTCCTACACCGGCGCGACCGCGGTGGTCGCGATCGTCCGGGAGGCCAGCCCGCTGGTCACCTCCCTGCTGGTCGCGGGCGCCGCCGGGTCGGCGATGTGCGCCGACATCGGCTCCCGGAAGATCCGCGAGGAGATCGACGCCATGGAGGTGCTGGGCATCAACCCCCTGCACCGCCTGGTGGTGCCGCGGATGCTCGCCTGCGCGTTCGTCGCGCTGTTCCTCAACGGGCTGGTCTCGGTGGTCGGCCTGCTGGGCGGCTACTTCTTCAACGTGATGCTGCAGGGCGGCACCCCCGGCGCCTACCTGGCCTCCTTCAACGCCATCGCGCAGCTGCCCGACCTGCTGCAGGCCGAGTTCAAGGCGTTCGTCTTCGGCATCACCGCGGGCCTGGTCGCGGCGTACAAGGGCCTGAACGCCAAGGGCGGGCCGAAGGGCGTGGGCGACGCGGTCAACCAGACCGTCGTCATCACGTTCATGCTGCTCTTCCTGGAGAACTTCCTGATCTCCACGCTGTACTTCCAGTTCGTCCCGTCGAAGGGGATGTAGATGGCTGCCCCTGGCAAGACGGGCAAGGCCGCCCGGCGGGTGGTGAGCGCACCGCTCGACCGGCTGGACGACTTCGGCCACCAGATGTCGTTCTACGCCCGCGCGTTCGCGTGGGTGTTCCGGGTGCTGCGCCGGTACCGGACGGAGGTGCTGCGGCTGCTGGCCGAGGTGAGCCTCGGCACCGGCGGCCTCGCGGTGATCGGCGGCTCGGTGGTGATCGTCGGGTTCATGACGTTCTTCACCGGCAGCCAGGTCGGCCTGCAGGGCTACGAGTCGCTGAACCAGATCGGCACGGCCGCGTTCACCGGGTTCGTCGCGTCCTACTTCAACACCCGCGAGATCGCGCCGCTGGTGTCGGCGCTCGCGCTGTCGGCGACGGTCGGCTGCGGGTTCACCGCCCAGCTCGGCGCGATGCGGATCTCCGACGAGATCGACGCGCTGGAGGTCATGGCCGTCCCGTCGATGCCGTTCCTCGTCACCACCCGGATGCTCGCCGGGATGATCGCGGTCATCCCGCTGTACATCGTGGGCCTGCTCGCCTCCTACGGCGCGACCCGGGTCATCGTGACGATGTTCTACGGCCAGTCGACCGGCACCTACGACCATTACTTCCATCTGTTCCTACCGCCGTACGACATCTTGTGGTCGTTCGGAAAAGTGATCGTTTTCGCGGTGCTGGTGATGCTGATCCACTGCTACTACGGCTACCACGCCTCCGGCGGCCCGGCGGGCGTCGGCGTGGCGGTGGGCCGCGCGGTGCGGACCAGCATCGTGGTGATCAATGTGGTCGACCTGATGCTCGGCATGGCGATCTGGGGCACCACCACCAGCGTCCGGATCGCGGGGTGACCACATGAGTGAGCGTTTGCGTTACCGGGTCCTCGGCACGTCGATGATCGTCGTGATCATCCTGCTGCTGGCGCTGACCGTGGCGCTGTACAACAAGGCGTTCACGCCGACGCTCGAAGTGAAGGTGCGGAGCGAGCGGGCGGGGCTGCAGCTGCTGCCGCACTCGGACGTGAAGGTCCGCGGCCTGATCGTCGGAGAGGTGCGCGGCACCGACGCCGACGCGCAGGGAGCGACGCTCCACCTGTCGCTGGACCCGGGCAAGGCGAAGCTGATCCCGCGGAACGTCCAGGCGCGGCTGCTGCCGAAGACGCTGTTCGGCGAGAAGTACGTGGACCTGGGGATCCCGGCGCAGGCGGGCCCGCTCGGGCTGCGCTCGGGCCAGGTGATCCAGCAGGACCGCTCCCAGGCCGCCGTCGAGATCGACAAGGTGCTGAACGACCTGCTCCCGCTGCTGCAGGCGGTGAAGCCGGCGGAGCTGAACGCGACGCTGAACGCCCTCGCGACGGCGCTGCAGGGCCGCGGCGACCAGATCGGCCGGAACCTGGAGGAGGCCGACGAGCTGCTGCGGAAGATCAATCCGCAGCTCGGCACGCTGGTGCACGACCTGAACGCCCTGGCCGACGTCTCCGACATCTACAGCGCCGCGGCGCCCGACCTGCTGCAGACGCTCCGCAACCTGAACGTCACCAGCAGGACGATCACCGACAAGAAGGCGACGATCGAGCAGCTGATCCCGGCGACGACCGCGCTGGCCCAGGACGGCGACGTGTTCATGCGGCAGAACGCCCCGAAGATCATCGGCTTCAACATCGCGAACCGGGACGGGCTGGACCTGATCGCCCGCTACTCCCCGTCGCTGCCGTGCGTGTTCGCCGGGCTGATGAAGCTCAAGCCGGAGTCCCAGCGGGTGGCCGGCGGCAACGGGTCCAAGACCTTCAACCTGACGGTCGAGATCGTCAAGCCCGTGCCGGGCTACAAGTACCCGCTGGACAAGCCGGAGGCCAAGGACCAGCGCGACCCGCGCTGCTACGGGCTGCCGAACCCCAAGGTCCCGTCCCCGACCTACCTCGCGCTGGACGGCACGCAGGACGACCTGTGGTGGAAGAACCCCGATGACCCGAACGGCGGCGGGAGCCGCGGCCGGGCGCTGTCGAACGTCTTCGTGGACCCGGGCTCGATGAGCGAGAAGGACAAGATCAAGAACGTGCTCGGCCCGGTGACGCGGACCCGCGCCGACCAGCTGTCCGACGTCGCCGCGCTGATGTTCGGGCCGCTGCTGGCCGACGGATCGGTGGTGACGGTCAAGTGAGGACGACCAGTGCGGCGATCAAGCTGGGGATCTTCGTGGTCGTCACCTCGCTGGCCACCGGCGTGCTGGCGATGACGATCTCCAACATGCGGTTCCGGGAGACGACCACCTACAAGGCGATCTTCTCGGACGTGACGGGCCTGCTCGACAACGACGACGTGCGCGTCGCCGGCGTCCGGGTCGGCCAGATCGAGCACATCGAGCTGTACAGGGGCGACAAGGCCGAGGTGACGTTCAGCCTCCAGAAGGAGAACGTGTTCAAGGCGGGGCTGCCCACGTCCACCCAGGCGCAGATCCGGTACCGCAACCTGATGGGTCAGCGGTACCTCGCGCTGACCGACGGCGCCGGGCAGGCCAACGACTACCTCAGGCCGGGCGGGACGATCCCGGTCGCGCAGACCACGCCCGCGCTGGACCTGACGACCCTGTTCAACGGGTTCCGGCCGCTGTTCCGCGCGCTGGAGCCCAAGGACGTCAACACGCTCGCGATGCAGATCATCCAGGTGCTCCAGGGCGAGGGCGGGACGATCAACAGCCTGCTCGCGCACGTCGCGTCGCTGACCAACACGCTCGCCGACCGGGACAAGGTCATCGGCCAGGTGATCGACAACCTGAACACCGTGCTCGGCACCATCGACGAGCGGCACGACGAGGTCAACCAGCTGATCACGGACCTGCGCGGGTTCGTCGGCGGGGTCTCGGGGGACCGCAGGGCGATCTTCGACTCGGTGGCGGCGATCAACGAGCTGACCGGCACCACGCAGGACCTGCTCGCCGACGCCCGCCCGGACATCCGCAACGACATCGCGGGGCTGCGCAAGCTCACCGCCACGTTCGACGCGAACGGCAAGGAGCTCGACGCGGGCCTGCAGCGGACGCCGAAGCGGCTGGAGGGGCTGGTGAACATCTCCTCCTACGGCTCCTGGTTCAACATGTACATCTGCGGCCTCGACGCGCGGGTGCGGCTGCCGGGCGGACCGGTCTACCAGACCCCGGCGATCGTGAACGAGAACGCGAGGTGCAAGTAGATGAGGATCCCGTTCCGGGAACGCAACCCGGTCCCCATCGGGCTCTCCGCGTTCGCGATCATCATCGTGCTGGTGGTGCTGGCGATGAACCTGGAGAACATCCCGTTCATCTCCGGCGGCAAGACCCACACCGCCGCGTTCCGGGAGGCGGCCGGGCTGCGGGCCGGCGAGGAGGTCCGCATCGCGGGCGTCAAGGTCGGCAAGGTCACCGCGCTGGATCTGGACGGCGACCACGTCAAGGTCACCTTCCGGGTCGACGACGGCGTGCGGCTCGGCGACCGCACCGAGGCCGACATCAAGATCAAGACGGTGCTCGGCGCGCACTACCTCGCGCTCACCCCGCGCGGGCGCGGCAGGCTCGGCCGCAACGTCCCGATCGAGCGGACGCACACCCCGTTCGAGGTCGTCCCCGCGATCAGCGAGCTGAGCCAGCGCGTCGGCGCGATCGACGTGCAGCAGGTCGCCAAGTCGTTCGACGTGCTGTCGGACACCTTCAAGAACTCCCCGGAGGAGGTCAGGGCCTCCCTGCAGGGGCTGCGCCGGCTGTCCAACACGGTGGCGTCCCGCGACGACGAGCTGCACGAGCTGGCCGGCAAGGCCAAGGACGTCTCCAAGCTGCTCGCCGACCGCAACCAGGACTTCGCCAAGCTCGTCCAGGACGGCGACAAGGTGCTCCAGGCGGTGCAGGCCAGGCGCGAGGTCATCCACCAGCTGCTGATCAACACCGTGACCCTGTCGCAGCAGGTGAACGCGCTGATCAACGAGAACGACAAGCAGTTGCGCCCGATGCTGGACAACCTGGCCAAGGTCAACCGGATCCTGCTGAAGAACCAGAACAACCTGGACCGGATCCTCCAGCTGTTCGCGCCGTTCGCCCGGCAGTTCTCCGACGTGACGGGCACCGGCCGCTGGTTCGACTCGTGGATCCAGAACCTGATCCCGATCCCCGCCTCGATCCAGAACCCCCCGTCCGGCGGAGGCGCGACGACGAACAAGCAGGGCGCCCGCCCGGGCGGCGGATCGTCCGGCCCCGGCAAGACCGGCAACAGCGACAACCCGTTGCCCTTCCTCCCGTGAGCAGGCAGGTCACCAGTGCGTAACTCCACGAGCATCCTCCGCCTGGGCGGCGCGATCCTCGCCGTCGCGGTGCTGGCCGCCGTGCTCCTGCTGGTCCTCCAGGAGCCGAAGCAGCGCCACATGACGGCGTACTTCACCAAGGCGGTCGGCCTGTACAAGGGCGCGGACGTCCGCATCCTCGGCATCCCCGTCGGCGAGGTCACGGGCGTCGAGCCCGTCGGCGACGCGGTGAAGGTCGAGCTGAGCTACGACGCGAAGTACAAGGTCCCCGCGGGCGCGCAGGCCGCGATCGTCAACCAGACCCTCGTCTCCGACCGCTACATCCAGATCACGCCCGTCTACAAGGGCGGCGCCGTCCTCGCCGACGGGGCGACGCTGGGCACGAACCGCACCGCGGTGCCGGTCGAGGTCGACGAGGTCGGCGGGAGCCTGAACGAGCTGTCCAAGGCGCTCGGCCCGCAGGGCGCGAACGCGCCCGGCGCGAACGGCGAGCAGGGCTCGCTGTCGCGGCTGCTGCAGGTCGGCGCGGCGAACCTGGACGGGCAGGGCGAGGACATCCGGCAGACGATCGCCGACGCGTCCAAGGCGCTCAGCACGCTGAGCACCGACCGCGGCGACGTGGCCGAGACGATCAAGAACCTGCGGATCATCACCGACGCGATGAAGGCCAACGACCAGCAGATCAAGTCGTTCTCCGGGCACCTCAACGGCGTCTCCGGGCAGCTCGCGGGGGAGAGGGAGGAGCTGAGCGCGGCCCTCAACACCCTGGCCCCGACGCTGAAGAACGTGCAGCGGTTCGTCAAGGGCAACCGCACCGAGCTGGCCTCCAACGTCCGGCAGCTCGCGCAGATCACCGGAGTGCTGGTGAAGGAGAAGGGCGCGCTCACCGAGATCCTCACCGCCGGCCCGCTGGCGGTCAACAACCTGGCCCGCGCCTACGACCCGATCAGCGGCACGATCCACACCCGCGACAACTTCCGCCAGTTCCACAACCTGGCCGACTGGATCTGCTCGCTGGCGTACTCGGTGGGCACGCCCGCCAAGGAGTGCCTCGACTTCGTCACGCCCTACAACGGGATCGGCAAGGCGCTGACCGGGTTCGGCCTGGACCTGTCCTGGATCACCGCACTGACCACGCACTACGACCCGGTCCCCGTCCCACCGGACGCCTACGGACCGCGGGGCAGGTCCGGCGGGTCCGGCAAGACGAGCACCACGAACAAGACCGCGGCGACCGGGACCCAGAAGAAGCCCACGGACATCACGGCACTGCTGCCTGGAGGTGGCCGATGAGCAGGCGGTCGATCAGCACACGGTCGACGGGCGCACGGTCGCGGGGCAGGGTGCGGCTGCTCGGCGCCGCCGCGCTCGCGGGCGTGACGGCCCTGTCGGGCTGCTCGTTCAACGGCGTGGAGTCGCTGCCGCTGCCCGGCGGGCCCGATCTCGGCCCGCACCCGCGCACCGTGAAGATCGAGTTCGCGAACGTGCTGGACCTCGTCCCGAAGTCGGCGGTCAAGGTCAACGACGTGTCGGTGGGCAAGGTCGAGAAGATCGAGCTGGCCGGCGAGCCGGGCGGGCAGGGGCAGGGGGGCGGCTGGCACGCCGTCGTCACGGTCAAGTTCCGCGGGGACGTCAAGCTCCCCGACAACGCGATCGCGACCGTCAGCCAGACCAGCCTGCTCGGCGAGAAGTTCGTCCAGCTCGAACCGCCGAAGAACGAGGCGCCGGTCGGGGAGCTCGCCGACGACGACCTGATCCCGCTGAACCGCACGTCCCGCGGCACCGAGATCGAAGAGGTGCTGTCGGCGATGTCGCTGCTGCTGAACGGCGGCGGCCTGGAGCAGGTCTCCACGATCAGCCACGAGCTGCAGGCCACGATGGGCGGCCGGGAGTCCACGATCAAGTCGGTGCTGCAGCGGGTGAACACCTTCGCCGGGACGCTGGACCAGAACCGCGCCGCGATCACCCGGGCGCTGGACAGCATCGACCGGCTGACCGGCAAGCTGTCCGACGAGCGCAAGACGATCCAGGACACCATCGACGAGACCGGGCCCGCGATCGCCGTCCTCAACCGGAACCGCGCCGACCTCACCAAGATGCTGGTCGCGCTGAACAAGCTCAGCCGCACCACCACGTACGTGATCAACCAGTCCAAGGCCGACATGCTGGCCAACCTGCGGGACCTCGACACGATCCTGCGCAACCTCAACAAGGCCGGCTCCGACCTGCCGAAGTCGCTGGAGACGCTGATCACCTTCCCGTTCCCCTCCACGTTCGAGAACGTCATCGCGGGCGACTACGGCAACGTGAGGCTGACCGTCGACCTGGACTTCGAGTCCATCGCGCAGAACCTGCTCGGCGGCACCGACCTGGAAGGGCTGCTCGGCAGCGGCAAGCAGATGCGCGGCATGCTCCAGGTCCCGAACGTGACGCTGCCGGACTCCCCGCTGGGCGTCCTGCCGCAGACCCCGGGCGGCGGCCAGGGCGGCACGGGGCAGGGCGGGCTGCCCGGCCTTCCCGGCGGCACCACACAGACCCCGGGGAAGCCGGCCGGCACGAACGACCAGGGACGGCCGGGCGCGCTCGCCCCCGACCCCGGTGACGGCGGTCTGCGGACCCTGATGACGGGGGGCCTCTCGTGATCCTCAAGCGCGGCGTCATCGTCCAGCTCATCGCCTTCGCGGTCATCACCGTCGTCGGCGTGGCGATCGTCTCGGTCAACTACATCGGCATCGGCCGCGACCTGCTCGGCAAGCAGTACATCGCCTATGTCGACCTCACCGACTCCGGCGGCGTGTTCACCAACGCCGAGGTCACCTACCGGGGCGTCCCGGTCGGGCGCGCCGGCCCCATCGAGCTGACCAAGGACGGCATCCGCGTCAAGCTGCTGCTGGAGCGCGGCAAGCGGATCCCGCGCGAGGGCACCAAGGCCGTCGTGGCGAACCGCTCGGCGGTCGGCGAGCAGTACGTCGACCTGGAGCCCACCACGAAGTCCGGGCCCTTCCTGGACCAGGGCGACCCGTACACCATCCCGCGGAGCCGCACCACGCTGCCGGTGTCCACCGCCGAGCTGCTGCGCAACGTCGACTCCCTCGTCGGCTCGGTGAACACCAAGGACCTCGGCGTCATCGTGGACGAGCTGGACAAGGCGTTCTCCGGCTCCGCCTCGGACCTGCAGTCGATCCTGGACGACACCGACCGGCTGCTGAAGACCGCCAACGAGGCCTATCCCGACACCGAGCGGCTGCTGAACAACGGCGTGACCGTCCTGGACACCCAGCGCGGCCAGGCCGCCAACATCCAGGGATTCGCCCGCAACCTGAACGCGCTGACCACCTCGCTCCGCAACGACGACCCGGCGCTGCGCAAGACCATCGAGAACGCGCCGGGCGCGGTGAACGAGACCCACCAGGCCATCAACCAGCTCGCGCCGACGCTGCCCGTCCTGCTGGCCAACCTCACCACCACCGGCCAGGTCATCGCGTCCCGCAAGGCCGGCCTGCGGTCGCTGTTCATCCTCTACCCGGTGACGGTCGCGGGCGCGTTCACCGTCACGCCCGGCGACGGGACCCAGCACCTGGGCCTCGACCTCAACATCGACGCGCCGCCCGCCTGCACCGAGGGCTACGAGAAGGTCAAGCACCGCTGGCCGCAGGACACCTCGAAGAAGAAGCCGCGCCTGGACGTCGGCTGCAAGGCGCCCCACGACGCGCCCACGTCCGTCCGCGGTTCCCGCAACTTCCCGCGCGACGCCATCGCGCCCTTCCCGCAGGTCCCCCCGGGCGCCACCACCGGCGCGGGGTTCCCCGAGGGCGGCGCGTACGGCACCCGCGACGACGGCGACGGGGACGGCGGTGACGGCGACGGCGGCAAGACGGACGCCAAGGGCTCCGGCAAGACCAAGGCGAAGGCCGCGGCCGCCCCGACGGGCCAGCTCGCGAACGGAAACCTGTACCTGTCGTATCCGGCCGGTTCAGTCGAATTCGCTGGATACGATCCAACGACGGGTGCGGTCTACGGCCCCGATGGCAAGCGATACGTCATGCCGCGCAGCGCCGGTACACGCCAGTTGGGAGAGGAATCCTCGTGGAAGTGGCTCCTGCTCGGACCGCTGAGCCAGTGAGGCGGGCACGATGAGGCGCCGTCTACCCCTGATCACCGCGATCGCGCTGGGCGTCGTCGTGGTGGGGCTCGCCATCGCGTCCGGCTGGCTCGGCGTGGTCTCCCTCAGGAACAAGGACGAGGCCGACCAGAAGGCGAAGGCGATCCAGTCGGCGCGCCAGATGGGCGTCAACCTGATGTCGCTCGACGCCGCCACCGCCCAGCGCGACCTGGACCGCATCGTGGGCGGCACCACCGGCGACCTCAGGAACAAGCTGGGCAGCCAGTCGAACGCCTTCATGCAGCAGATCACCAAGGCCAAGGCCAAGTCGACGGTCAGTGAGGTCGACGCCGCGCTGGTCTCCATCGACGGCGACTCCGCCGAGGTGATGGTCTCCCTCACCGGGACCGTCACCAACGACAAGGTGCAGAACGGCACGCCGCAGGGCTACCGGTACCAGATGGACCTCACGCGGCTCGACGGGCGCTGGCTCGTGTCCGGACTGGAGGTTGTCCCGTGACGATCAAGGCGGATCGAGCGGCCAGGGCCGAGGAGGCCGCCGAGGCGGCGCGCCTGGCGGAGGAGGCCGCCGCGAAGGCCCGGGAGGCCGCGCGGCTCGCCCAGATCGCCGCGGACGAGGCGGCCGCCGCCGAGGCGGACGAGGAGCCGGAGGAGAGCGTCCCGGAGGAGACTCCGAAGGCCCTCAAATCCCCTAAGAAGCCCCGTCGTGGTCGGAAGGCGCCCGAAGTCACACCCGATGACGTCGACGCCGCAGAGGTGGACTCAGCAGCCGATGCGGACGCCGAGGCCGTCGTCGACGACGATGTGAACGTCGAAGCGGACGAGACCACGTCCGACGCCGACGCGAAGGCCGTCGAGACGACCAAGACCACCAAGGCCGCCGCGCCCGCCAAGACCACCAAGGCCGGAAAGACGACCA
The DNA here is from genome assembly GCF_040639875.1 of Actinomadura sp. NPDC023710. Classification (NCBI taxonomy): domain Bacteria; kingdom Bacillati; phylum Actinomycetota; class Actinomycetes; order Streptosporangiales; family Thermomonosporaceae; genus Actinomadura; species Actinomadura sp. NPDC023710. The sequence goes on along the minus strand of NZ_JBFAGB010000015.1, from coordinate 1,599 downwards.
AGGCGGGCAAGAGTGCCGCGAGCACCAAGGCCGCCGAGGCGGAGGAAGACGCCGAGGCTGAAGAAGGCGCCGAGGTCGAGGAAGACGCCGAGGCCACGAAGCCTGCCAAGGCCACCAGGACCAGGCGTCTGAACCTCAAGAAGCCCCCCAAGGCGACCGACGAGGACACCGAGGGCGGCGAGGACTCCGAGGCCGACGAGGACGAGGACGACGACGAGCCGGCAGGCCGGTCCCGGCTGGGCGGCAGGTCGACCGTCATCGCCGTCCTGGTCGTCCTGGCGATCGCGCTCGCGGCCGGCACCACGGCGCTGGCGTTGAAGGTCCGCGAGCAGAACGCGACCGAGCAGGCGTCCAAGGAGGCGTCCTTCGCGGCGTCCCGCGCGGCCCAGAAGCTGTCCTCGTACGACTACCAGACGCTGGACACCGACCTGAAGGCCGCGTCCGCGACCACGACGGGCAAGCTGCACACCCAGTACGACAAGCTCGCCCAGCAGCTCAAGACCGTCGCCGTCCAGCAGCAGGCCGTCTCCAACACGACCGTGATGAAGGTCGGCGTCGTCAGCGCGACCCCCGACAAGGTCGTGGCGCTCGTCTACGCCAACCGGTCGTCGGCGACCAAGGGCGACAAGCAGCAGCGCCTCCCCGAGCCGCTGCGCATCAAGCTGACGATGGTCAAGGAGGACGGCAAGTGGCTCGCCTCCGAGCTCACCGTCCTCTCCTAGACACCTGTCCCTCCCCGGGCCTGCCCCTCCGAGGTCTGGATCTGTCGTTTCGGGGTCAGGCCCTGCCCCGCCGGGGTCAGGACTTGTCCCTCCCGGGCCTGGACGTGTCGCTCCGGGCCCAGGACCTGCCCCTGCAGGTCCTGGGCGCCCGTCTCTCCCGGGGTGTTCCAGACGCCCGGCACGGCCCCTGGACGAGCAACCGTTAACCCCCGCGGGCCGCACCTAGCCGAGGTCGCGGGCAGCGCGGCCCGCGGGCGCGCGACCCGCCGCCTGCGGCGATTCGCGGGCTGTCAACCCCGATCCCTAAACTATGGCCTTCCTCACTGCAGGTCAGGGCCTGAAAAGTCCAAGTCCGCTCTTGACTGAGAGGCGCTGAGGGGCGATGCTCCATGGCAACGTGATGCATACTGCGGCGCTAGAGTTGCGAGCGGTGTACCGGTTCGGCTACACTGCCCCTTTGCGCTGCCCTCTGACTATCCACGTGTGAGAGCACCCCTGTGAAGGTCCGCTTTGGACCTCTTTGAGCAGGTCTCGAACGTGGATCGTCTGGCGTGCGTGTCATCTGTTTTACGCCGCGAGCCCTCGGAAGGACCACTCTTGGCAGCCTCGCGCAACGCCTCGAATACCGCAACCGGTCCGAACCGCGTCTCCTTCGCGCGCATCAAGGAGCCGCTCGAAGTCCCGGACCTCCTTGCTCTGCAGACCAACTCGTTCGACTGGCTGCTGGGCAACGAGAGGTGGAAGGCCCGGGTCGAGGCGGCCCAGAAGGCCGGAAGTAAGAGCGTCCCGACGCAGTCGGGGCTGGAGGAGATCTTCGAAGAGATCAGTCCGATCGAGGACTTCTCCGGGACGATGTCCCTGTCGTTCCGGGATCACC
>NZ_JBFAGB010000014.1:0-223385 GCF_040639875.1 Actinomadura sp. NPDC023710 | reverse complement strand
GAGTCCGGCGCCGACCCGATGGCGATCCGGACGGCGCTGCTGGCCCACCACTACCGCTCCGACTGGGAGTGGACCCCGGACGCCCTCGACGAGGCCGGCCGCGGCTGCGCCTTTCGCTGCTGCTGTCGGCGCCGCTCGCCTGGCTGGTCGTCGTCTATCTCGGCGCGCTCGCCGCGATCTTCCTGACCGCGTTCTGGACCACGGACGTCTTCACCGGCGAGGTCGTCCGGCAGTTCACGCTCGCCAACTTCCAGACCCTCGTCGACGAGCCGGTCTACCGGACGGTCGCGCTGCGCAGCCTCGGCGTCGCAGCGGCCGTCACCCTCATCGACACCGCGATCGGCTTCCCGATGGCGCTGTACATGGCCAAGGTCGCCAGGCCGCGGCACCGGCCCTACCTGGTGATCGCGATCCTGGCGCCGCTGTGGGCCGCCTACCTCGTCAAGGCGTACGCGTGGCGGGTGATGCTGGCGGAGGGCGGCCTGGTCGACGAGGTGCTGGGGCCGTTCGGGCTCTCCAGCCCCGGCTACGGCCTCACGGCGACCGTGCTCGTGCTGGCCTACCTGTGGCTGCCGTACATGATCCTGCCGGTCTACGCGGGCCTGGAGCGGCTCCCGGACTCGCTGCTGGACGCCTCCGGCGACCTCGGCGCCCGCCCGCTGCGCACGCTGCGGTCCGTCGTGCTGCCGCTGGTGTTCCCCTCGCTGGTGGCCGGATCGATCTTCACGTTCTCGCTTTCGCTCGGCGACTACATCACCGTGAAGATCGTCGGCGGCCGGAGCCAGCTGCTCGGCAACGTCGTCTACGACAACATCGGCGCCGCCAACAACCTGCCGTTCGCGGCGGCGGTCGCCACGATCCCGGTGGTGGTGATGCTCGGCTACCTCGCCGCGGCCCGCCGCACCGGCGCGCTCAGGGAGCTGTGATGACCCTCTCGCCCGCCGCGCGGATCGCCCTGCGCGTCATGATGTTCCTCGGCCTCGCCGTCATCTACGTGCCGCTGCTGGTCGTCCTGATCAACTCCTTCAACGCCGACACCACGTTCGGCTGGCCCCCCTCGGGGTTCACCGGGCGCTGGTGGTCGCAGGCGCTGCACAACGAGGGCGCCCGGCAGGCCGTCCTCACCAGTGTCAAGGCGGGACTCGGCGCGACGGCCGCCGCGCTCGTCCTCGGCACCATGGCCGCCTTCGCGGTGTCGCGGTACCGCTTCTTCGGACGCGAGACGGTGTCGCTGGTCGTCGTGCTGCCGATCGCGCTGCCCGGCATCGTCACCGGCATCGCGCTCAGCAACGCCTTCCAGGTCGTGCTGAAGCCGCTCGGGATCGGGCTCGGCCTGTTCACCGTGATCGTCGGGCATGCCACGTTCTGCGTCGTCACGATCTTCAACAACGTGCTCGCCCGGCTGCGGCGGACGGGCACCAGCCTGGAGGAGGCGTCCGCCGATCTCGGCGCGGACACGTTCCAGACGTTCTGGCACGTCACGTTCCCGGCGCTGCGCTCGGCGCTGCTCGCCGGGGGGCTGCTGTCGTTCGCGCTGTCCTTCGACGAGATCATCGTGACCACGTTCACCGCCGGGCCGGGCGCCCAGACCCTGCCGATCTGGATCTTCAACAACCTGTTCCGGCCCAACCAGGCCCCGGTCGTCAACGTGCTCGCCGCCGCCCTGATCGTGCTGTCGGTCGTCCCGATCTGGATCGCGCAGCGGCTGTCCAGCGGCGCCCGCGGGGTCGCGTGAACGGGCTGGGAGCGCTGGTGAGCGGGGTGTGAGCGTCAGCCCCGCAGGCGACGGGAGGTGTCGATCCAGCGGTCGAGGAGGGCGGCGGCGCCTCCCGAGTCGACCGCTGCGGCGGCGTGCTCGTAGGCCGCCCCCAGCGTCGCGGTGAGGTCGGCGGCGGGCGGCGCCCCCTCGTAGGCGGTGATGAGCGCGGCGGCGTTCAGCAGGACCATGTCGCGGACGGGCCCCGGCCGCCCGGTGAAGATCTCGCGGGCCACCCGCCCGTTGAACACCGCGTCGGCGCCGCGCAGGTCCTCCGGCTTCGCCGGCGGGATGCCGAGGTCGGAGGGGTCGAAGGTCGTCTCCGTCGCCGTCCCGTCGCGCACGACCCACACCGTGGAGGTCCCCGTGGTGGTCAGCTCGTCCAGCCCGTCGTCGCCCCGGAACACCAGCGAGGAGCAGCCGCGCGCGGCGAACACGCCCGCCATCACCCCCGCCATCCGCGGGTGGAAGACCCCGACGGCCTGGGCCAGGGGACGGGCCGGGTTCGTCAGCGGGCCGAGGAAGTTGAAGACCGTGGGCGTGCCCAGCTCGCTGCGGGTGCGCGAGGCGTACTTCAGCGCCGGGTGGTAGAGCGGCGCGAAGCAGAACGTGATGCCGATCTCGTCGGCGACCCGCGCGGTGGCCTCGGGGGACAGGTCGATCGCCACGCCGAGGTGCTCCAGCAGGTCGGCGGCGCCGCACGAGGACGACGCGGCCCGGTTGCCGTGCTTGACGACCCGCACACCGGCCGCGGCCGCGACCACGGCGGCCATCGTGGAGATGTTGACGGTGTGGCCGCGGTCGCCGCCCGTGCCGACGAGGTCGGCGATGCGGCCGGGCACCTCGATGGGCGTGGCGTTGTCCATCATGCCCCTGGCGAGGCCGGTGACCTCCTCGACCGTCTCGCCCTTGGCGCGCAGCGCCACGGCGAAGCCCGCGATCTGCACGTCGGTGGCCTCGCCGGACATGATGCTGTTCATGGCCCAGGAGGTCTCCTCGCTGGACAGCGAGTCGCCCGACACGAGGGCGTTGAGCAGTGCGGGCCAGCTGGTGCGCGCGTCCATGTCGCCTACAGGGTCGTGGTGGGTGCGTCGTAGGGGTTTCGGTGCGTCGTGCGGGCTGCGTCGTGCGGGCTACAGGGCCGGCAGGCGGTTCTGGAGGCGCTGCCGCATGAGGCCGGCGAGGGCGTTCGCGAAACCCATCGGGTCGATGGGCAGGCCCACCACGGCGTCGGCACCCGACCAGGTGGCGAGCCAGCCGTCGTCGCGGCGCCCGATGACCGCGAGGACGGGCGGGCAGTCGTACACCTCGTCCTTGGCCTGCCGGCACACGCCGAGACCGCCCGCGGGCTGCGCCTCGCCGTCGACGATCAGGACGTCGACGCCGCCCTGGTCGAGCCGCGTGACGACGGCCGGCTGGGTGGCGCACTCCTCGAACTCGACCTTCGGGAGGTCGGCGGCGGGCCGGCGCCCGATCGCCATCCGGATCTCGGCGCGGGTGTTCGCGTCGTCGCTGTAGACGAGGATCTTCATCGGGCTCTCCGGGGCGGTGCTCATGGACGTGAGGGTACCGGGTCGCGGCACTGGTGACACGCTCGGGGAACTCTAGAAGGGGGGTCATGCGTCACTCACTGGATAGGGGCGCAATAATGCTGGCGTGACAGCATCCGCGATAGAGACAACACCTCACGCACGGGCGAACCGTCCCAATCTGGTCAGCGTGGGGACGATCGTTTGGCTGTCGTCCGAGCTGATGTTCTTCGCGGCGCTGTTCGCGATGTTCTTCACGATCCGCTCTGTGACGATCGGCCAGTCCGGCCACCACGCCTGGCCGGGCGCCCCCCTGGACCTGCCGCTCTCGGCGATCAACACGACCGTTCTGGTGCTGTCCTCGGTGACCTGCCAGATGGGCGTGTTCAAGGCCGAGGCGGGCAAGGTCGGACGTGACGGAAGCGTGTTCAACGTGGCGCGCTGGGGCCTGCGCGAGTGGTACGTGCTCTCGTTCCTCATGGGCGCCTACTTCGTCGCCGGCCAGGGCTTCGAGTACTCCCAGCTGGTCTCCAAGGACGGCCTCACCTTCTCGTCCTCGGCCTACGGCTCGGTCTTCTACCTGGCCACCGGCTTCCACGGCCTGCACGTCGTCGGCGGCCTCGTCGCGTTCCTGTTCCTCCTGGGACGCACCTACGCCGCGAAGCGGTGGACGCACGAGCAGGCGACGAGCGCGATCGTCGTCTCCTATTACTGGCACTTCGTCGACGTGGTGTGGATCGGCCTGTTCTCGGTCGTCTACCTGCTCGACCTCTGAACGACCCGACCGACCCGACCGACATGACCCGAACGGGGACTTCCGTGAAAAGGATCACCGCATGGCGACGGCGCCCGTGGGCGGGCTACGCCGTCGTGCTGGCGGCCCTGGCGGCGATCGGCGCGATCTACGCCGGCTTCTCGCCGCGGACTGACCGCGCAGAGGCGCAGACCACCGCCCAGGCGGCGCAGGACCTGAAGAACGGCCAGCAGCTCTTCAACAAGAACTGCGCGAGCTGCCACGGGCTGAACGCCGAGGGCACCAAGGACGCCAAGGGCAACCCGATCGCCCCGAGCCTCATCGGCGTCGGCGCCGCGGCCGTCGACTTCCAGGTCGGCTCGGGCCGCATGCCGGCGGGGAACCCCGGCGCGCAGATTCCGCGCAAGACGCCGATCCCCGAGTTCAACACCTCGATCAAGACCGACTACGAGGAGAAGGACAAGCGGGAGGCGGCCGAGAAGCAGAAGGCGCAGGCCGAGAAGAACCTGTCCGACCTCAGCGCCTACGTCGCCTCGCTCGGCGGCGGTCCGGCGGTCCCCCCGGCGTCGGCGGTGGACCCGAAGACCGGCAACGTCGCGCTCGGCGGGAAGCTGTTCCGCACCAACTGCGCGCAGTGCCACAACTTCACCGGCCAGGGCGGCGCGCTGACCGGCGGCAAGTACGCGCCCTCGCTGTCGGACCCCGAGGTCACGCCCACCCAGATGTACGAGGCCATGCTGACCGGCCCGCAGGCGATGCCGGTGTTCAACGACACCACGCTCACGCCGAAGGACAAGCAGGCGATCATCGCCTACCTCGTCCAGACGCGCGAGGAGCCGAACCCCGGCGGTAACGGCCTCGGCCGCATCGGCCCGGTGTCGGAGGGACTGGCCGGCTGGCTGGTCGGCATCGGCCTGCTGGTCCTGGCCGCCATGTGGATCACCGCGAAGAAGCCGAAGAAGCTGAAGAAGTCATGAGCGACGACAACAAGGACACGGCGGGCCGGCCCGGCCCGCGCGAACGCGTGATCGGCACGCCGTCCCCCGCGCGGGAGAAGGCACTGCTGGCCGAGGACAACATCTCGGCGCCCGCGGGCGTGGGAGAGCAGCTCGACGAGGCGTCGGCCAAGCGCGCCGAGCGGATCGTCGCGACGCTCTTCCTGGTCGCGTTCGCCGCCAGCGTGGCGTTCATCGCCTACTTCATCGGCTGGAGCGGCCGAGACGGCGGCATGCACGGCGTCACCCGGGCGCGCGAGAGCAACCTGTGGCTCGGCGGCCTGATGGCGCTGTCGTTCCTCGCGCTGGCCTTCGGCGTCACCATCTGGGTGCGCCGCCTGATGACCAGCAAGCCGATCGTGCAGGAGCGGCACGAGATGGCCGCCAGCGAGGAGACCCGGGCGGCCTTCACCGAGGACTTCCTGGAAGGCGCCGACGACAGCGGCATCACCAAGCGGCCCCTGCTGCGCCGCACGCTGCTGCTGGCCGCCGCCCCGCTCGGCCTGGCCCCGCTGGTGCTGCTGCGCGACCTCGGCCCGCTGCCGGAGAAGCGGCTCCGCCACACCTACTGGGGCGAGGCCGTCAAGAAGGCGCACTCGGAGGGCAAGAAGGGCGCCCGCCTGGTCGTGGACGGCACCAACAAGCCGCTGCGGGTCAGCGACTTCTCCTCCCCGGGCTCGATGATCACCGTCCTGCCCGAGGGGATCGAGGAGGAGCTCCCCGAGGACCAGGTGCTGACCCAGAACGCCAAGGCCGTCACCATCCTCATCAACGTCCCCGCGGACCAGTTCAAGCCCGCCAAGGGCCGCGAGAACTGGCACGTCAACGGGATCGTCGCCTACTCCAAGGTGTGCACGCACGTCGGCTGCCCCGCGGCCCTGTACGAGCAGACCACCCACCACATCCTCTGCCCGTGCCACCAGTCGACCTTCGACGCCACCGACGCGGCGAAGGTGATCTTCGGGCCGGCGGCGCGGTCGCTGCCGCAGCTGCCGCTGTCGGTGGAGGACGGGTACCTCATCGCCACGAGCGACTACCACGAACCCGTCGGACCGAGCTTCTGGGAGCGCGGATGAGCGAGGCGACAGCCCCGAAGGCGGTCGAGGCGCCGCTGACGTTCCTCGACGACCGCCTCGGCTCCACCACCTTCTTCAAGCGGAACATGAAGAAGGTCTTTCCGGACCACTGGTCCTTCATGCTGGGCGAGATCGCCCTGTACTCCTTCATCATCCTGCTGCTGACCGGGACGTTCCTGACGCTCTGGTTCCAGCCGAGCATGACGGAGACCGTGTACGACGGCTCGTACACGAAGCTGCAGGGCGTGAAGATGTCCGAGGCCTACGCCTCGACGCTGCACATCACGTTCGACGTCCGCGGCGGCCTGCTCATGCGGCAGATCCACCACTGGGCCGCGATCCTGTTCATGGCGTCGATCCTCGCGCACATGCTGCGCGTGTTCTTCACCGGCGCCTACCGCAAGCCGCGCGAGCTGAACTGGCTGATCGGCATCGGCATGTTCACGCTGGGCATGCTGGAGGGCCTGTTCGGGTACTCGCTGCCGGACGACCTGCTGTCCGGCACCGGCCTGCGCATCACGCAGGGCGTCGCGGAGTCGATCCCGGTGGTCGGCACCTACATCTACATGTTCCTGTTCGGCGGCGAGTTCCCCGGCCAGGACATCGTCCCGCGCCTGTACATGCTGCACATCCTGCTGATCCCGGGCCTGCTGCTCGGCATGGTCACCGCGCACATGATGATCATGTGGGTGCAGAAGCACACGGCGATGCCGGTCAAGAACCAGAGCGAGCAGCAGGTGTACGGCTACCCGTTCTACCCGGTCTTCATGGCCAAGACGGGCGCCTACTTCCTGTTCACCTTCGGCGTCCTGGCGCTGCTCGGCGCGTTCGCGCAGATCAACCCGATCTGGCTGTTCGGCCCGTACGACCCCGGCGCGATCTCCTCGGGCTCCCAGCCCGACTGGTACATGGGCGTCCTGGAGGGCGCGCTGCGGATCATGCCGAACTGGGAGATCACCGCCTGGGGCCACACGCTCAGCCTGAACGTGCTGATCCCGGCGCTGGTCCCGCTCGGCATCGTGTTCGGCGGCGCGGCCGCCTGGCCGTTCGTCGAGCAGTGGGTGACCGGCGACAAGCGCCACCACCACGTGAACGAGCGGCCGCGCAACGCCCCGGTCCGCACGGCCACGGGCATCGCCGCGGTCACGTTCTACGGGCTGCTGTGGGTCGCCGGCGCCAACGACGTCATCGCGGACAAGTTCCACGTGTCGCTGTTCGCCACGACGTGGTTCTTCCGGGTCACGTTCTTCCTCGGGCCGATCGTGGCGTTCATCGTCACCAAGCGGATCTGCCTGGGCCTGCAGCGCAAGGACGCCGACGTCGTCGGGCACGGCGTGGAGAGCGGCGTGATCATGATGTCGCCGGACGGGAAGTACTCCGAGCGGCACGAGGCGCCGCGCGACGAGGAGCGGCACGTCCTGCTCTCCAAGGAGAACACCCGGCCCGAGGCCCCGGCCCGGGACGCCAAGGGGATCCCGGCGCCCGGCACCAAGGGCCCGATCGGGCACCTGCGCTCGCGCCTCAACCGCGCGTGGACGTTCGACGACGTCCCCGTCGAGGAGCACGAGCACCCGCACGGCGAGCAGGCCGAGATCGAGGGCGGCGCCACGTCGCACGAGGTCAGGCACTGATCGTTCGCGCATCGGGGGCCCGTCACCGCATCGCCGGTGGCGGGCCCCTGCGCGTGCCGGGACGTCCGCGATGACCAGGACGCTGTTCGTCACCAACGACTTCCCGCCGCGGCCGGGCGGCATCCAGGCGTTCGTGCACGGCCTCGCCGTGCGGCGCCCGCCGGATTCGGTCGTCGTCTACGCCCCGGCCTGGAAGGGCGCCGCGGAGTTCGACGCGGCGCAGTCGTTCCCCGTCGTCCGGCATCCGGGCTCCCTCATGCTGCCGGAGCCGGGCGTGCTGCGCCGGGCCGCGGACGTGCTGCGCGCGGAGCGCTGCGACTCGGTCGTGTTCGGGGCGGCGGCGCCGCTCGGCCTGCTGGCCCCGGCGCTGCGGCGCCGCGGTGCCCGGCGGCTCGTCGGGATCACGCACGGGCACGAGGCCGGCTGGGCGGCGCTGCCGGTGGCGCGGACCCTGCTGGGCCGCATCGGGGACGGCGTCGACGTCCTCACCTACCTCGGCGAGTACACCCGATCCCGGATGGCGAAAGCCCTGTCGCCCGAGGCGGCGGCGCGGATGGCCCGGCTCGCGCCCGGCGTCGACGAGACGCTCTTCCACCGGGGCGCGGGCGGGGCGCGGATCCGGGAGCGGTACGGGCTGGGCGGCCGTCCGGTGGCGGTGTGCGTGTCCCGCCTGGTCCCGCGCAAGGGGCAGGACGCCCTGCTCCACGCCTGGCCCCGCGTCCTGAAGTCCGTTCCGGACGCCGCGCTGCTCCTCGTCGGCGGCGGGCCCTACCGCGGCGACCTGGAACGCCTCGCCGCGTCCCTCGGCGTCGGCCGTTCGGTCGTCTTCACCGGCGGCGTCCCCTGGGAGGAGCTGCCCGCCCACTTCGACGCGGGCGACGTCTTCGCGATGCCCTGCCGCACCCGTCGCCGCGGCTTGGACGTGGAAGGCCTCGGCATCGTGTACCTGGAGGCGTCCGCGACCGGCCTCCCGGTCGTCGCGGGCGACTCGGGCGGTGCCCCCGACGCCGTCCTGGACGGCGAGACGGGCCTTGTGGTGCCGGGCCGCTCCGTCCCCGACGTCGGCGAAGCCGTGGCGGGCCTTCTCGCGGACCCGGACCGGGCCCGCGCCATGGGCGAGAAGGGCCGGGCCTGGATCGAACGGGAGTGGCGCTGGGACGTCCAGGCGAGCCGCCTGGGAAACCTGCTGGTGCCCTGAACGACACCGTCCCCAGGGCGAGGACCCGCCCCCGCGCCGTAGGCGGGTCCTCGCCCCAGGGGCGGCGGCTCAGTGGCGCCCGAACACGCCGCACCCGCGGGCGCGCCGTTCCGGGCTCGGGCACCCGAGGGTGCCCGAGCCCGGAACGGCGCCGTGGGCGCATGCCCCGCCCCCGGAGACCGGTTCCACGCGGGCCGCCCCAGCCGAGGTGGGGTGGGTGTGATCCGCCGCCGCCCGGCCCGGCGCCCTCGTGGGGGAGGACCTGGAGACGGGCGCGCCGCGTGGGCCGGCCGGCGTGAACGGATCGGGTCCGCGTGGACGGGAGCGCGGGGCACGGCCCCGGCATCCGGCACCGTGGGGCCCGGCCCCGCGACGGTGCCCGGCCATGGACGCGCGGTGGGCACGGCCGCCCCCCGGGCCGATCCCGTGTCGCGGTGATCGTGTCATAGGGGCCACCTCCTGCCGCTTCCCGCGTCCATGGTCGCTGACGTTTCCGAAGTTAGAGCCGCCGACCGTCCGCGGCGGTACCGTTAACCCGCCCTTAATCAGCGGATCAGCCATCACTAAGCCACCCTCGGCCGAAATGCCGATCCGCCCAGGTCGGAGGGGTGCCGGCGCTGTGCGCCCGGAAGTGTGAACGCGGGGCGGCCCGCGTGCGTACAAGTGAGGAGCGCAAGCGCCGCGGGACAAGGCTCATCGGCCTTTTTTGGCACCAATGAACATCCAAGTGGCTTCAGGGGCGTATGCTCCCGAAGTGTTCGAGCGGATTCGCGAGAATCCGTTCGGGGATCGTGGTGGGAGCGAGCGGGCTCCTACACCGCGGTCCCGCCATGTCTCAGCGGGACGGCCACCGGGCGACAGGCCCGGCGGCGCGGAACCTGTCGGCGTTCGCCGTGCTCTCCGTCTCCTCCACAGGAGAGGGCATGGCGCGACGCGATTACGGGCATGCGTCCCGGAGCCAAACGCATGCTTCACCGTGGGCTGAGACGCCCGCGCGCCCGTCCTCGAGGCCCGAGCCCAAGCAGGGGCTCTGGTCCGAGGACCCCCAGTGGCCCGAAGGGTCCTGGTGGTCGGAGCAGCCGGACTGGTCAGAGCGGGGGCGCAGATCACCGCGGCGCGAGCCGTCGCGGCGCGAGATCAAGCGGCGCGAGGCCAAGGCCCGCGCGCGCCGTTCCGGCAAGGCATCCGAGCGGTCGCGCCCCCGGGCGCAGTGGCCGGAGCCTGCCGAACGGCGTGACGACGCGGGGGCCGAGCGTTTCGACGCGCGCGGCAGCTACGACCCCGCGGGCTATGCCGCCCGCACGAGGCGGGACGCGCGAACGGAGCGCCCCGACGCCCCGAGCGAGGGGTCGGAGCGCCGGGGCGAATCCCGTGACCCCAGGAAAGGCCGGAGGGATGCTCGCACTGAGCAGTTCGGTGCGCGCAACGAGCGGCGGGACTCCCGGACGACGCGCTCCGACGTCCGGGGCGAGGGGGCGGAGCGCCGGGACGAGTCCCGTGACGCCAGGAGTGGGCGGGGGGATGCTCGCACTGCGCAGTTCGGTGCGCGCAACGAGCGGCGGGACTCCCGGACGACGCGCTCCGACGCCCGCACCGAGCGGGATGCCCGGACCGAGCGTCCCGGTGGCCGCGGTAAGCCGCGCGACGAACGCACCGAAAGGTTCGATGCCAGGGTCGAGGGGCCCGGCGGGCGTGCGGAAGGGGCCGGGAGGGATCGGTCCCGCGAGTTCCCCGCGCGGGGCGGGCGCTCCCGCCGTGCGGAGCCGCCCCGCGCGGGGCGGGGCGGCCCCCAGCGGCGGCCCGCCCGGCCGGAGCAGCGGCGCCGCCAGTCGCCGCCGCGTCCCGGGCCGAAGGCGACGCCGCGCCGCGGCCGGCGGCCCGCCGACCGGCTGAGCATCGGCGCGATCGTCCTGTCCACCGCGGTCGGGCTGGCCCTGCTGGGCATCGCCGAGCGGGCCCTGCTCGACGGCGGACCCATCGGCGGCTCCTCGGGGCCGGTCGGCTCGCAGCGCGCGATCAAGCCGCCGAAGCCCGGCACCGGTACGCCCGCGCAACCCCAGCGGCCCCAGCAGCGGCCGGGAGCCGGCGGCGGCACGGCCACCGTTCCGGCGGGACCCGACCTCGGGGTCCTCGCCACGCAGGTCCGCAGGCTGACGCTGGCGCAGCGGGGCGCCGCGGCGCGGCAGGCCTACGGGGCGGCGCTGACCCGGCAGCCGTTCGTGGGCGCCACCCGCCAGAGCGCCGACCGGACCTGGGTCTTCGGCACCAGTGCGATCCCGGTTCCCGAGGCCAGCGCGGCCGGCCCCGAGCTCTCCTTCTACGCCGCCCACTGGACGGGCCGGCAGTGGCAGGTCGGGCTGTCGGGCGCGGCGGCGTTCGCCGCGCTCCTCGGCGCCGCGCCCGCGAACCTCATGTCGCCGTCGGAGTCGCGGCTCCTGCGCAAGTACGGCGCGCTGAGCGCCGCGCAGGCCACCACGCTCGTCAACGGGACGCGGGCGGGCGACCGGCTGATGCTGCCCTGGAAGATCGGCCAGGCGTGGTCGATGACGACCTCCGACGACGCCGCGTCCTCGCGCCCGCTGGCGTCGCTGGCGTTCTCCGGCGGCGACGGCCGCGTCCTCGCCGCGGGCGGCGGACGCCTCTACCGGTTCTGCTCCAGCCAGGCGGGCGCGGTGGTCATGGTGATCCACCCGAGCGGCCTCGCGTCCACCTACTACGGGATGCGGAGCGTGACCGAGCTGCGCGACGGCAGCGTCGTCGCGCGGGGCGACGCGCTCGGCCGCACCGGCGCCACCCGGCCCTGCGGCGGGGCGGCCGCGCCCCGCGCCGAGGTCGCGTTCGGGCTGCGCCGCGGCGGCGGTGCGGTCCCGCTCGACGCCGCCGAGATCGGCGGCTGGACGTTCCGCGAGCGCGCCAAGCCGCTCCTCGGCTTCGCCGAACGCGGCGTCCTCCAGGTGCTTCCCGGGGGCCTGCTGGCCAACCTCGGCCCGGTCCCCGCCGCGGACGACTCTCCGTCGTCATCGCCGTCTCCCGGCAAGAAGCCGAAGGACGGCGCCGGACCGGCCGGCGCCCCGGCGCCGGCCGCCACCTAGAAGAGGAGTCCGATCGGTGCGAATTCGCCACAGTGATGATCCCGCGGTGCCCACCTGGGCGCTGCGCGTGGTGCTCGCCGGCGCGGTGCTGGTGCTGGTCGGCGCGGCGACCCCGCAGGGCGCCGTCGCGGTCGCGAACGTGCAGTACTTCCTCAGCTTCTACGCCGGCGTCTTCGCGCTGGTCGCGCTGACCACCGCGGTGATGAGCGGGCTGCTGGCCACCGAGCGCCTCATCCTGAAGATCCGGCACCGGGTGCTCGCCCAGGCGGTGCACCGCGCCTCCGCCGTCATCGCGACGGCGATGCTGGTCGCGCACGTCACGGTGAAGGTGATGAGCGGCCTCGCGCTGCCCGTCCAGATCGTCGTGCCGGACGGCGGCGCGATCGGCCTCGGCACCATCGCCTCCGACCTGATGCTCCTCATCGTGGTCACCGGGCTGCTGCGGGCGCGGTTCGCGCTGCGCGGCAAGGCCTGGGTGTGGCGGTCGATGCACGCCGTCGCCTACGTGTCCTGGCCGCTCGCGATCGTGCACGGCCTGATCACCGGGCGCGCCGCGGCGCCGTGGGTCGTGCTCAGCTACGTGATGAGCGTGGTGTTCGTCGTGCTCGCCCTGGTCACCCGCATGGTCGTGGTGATCAAGCCGCGGGACGTCCACCTGGCCGGCGAGGAGGTCGAGGCGTACTCGCTGCCGGACGGCGCGGGCCGCCGCCGCGACCGGCGCGCCATGGCGGCGCGGGAGCACGAGGAGGGGCGCGCCGCCGCGAGGGCGCGCGCTCGGACGGGGGAGGACCGGTTCGACGACCCCCGCGACCTCGACGATCCGCGTGACTTCGACGACTCGCGCGACTTCGGGGGCCGCCGGGACTTCGCCGACCGGCGGGACGTCGACGACCCGCGCGACTTCGGGAACTCCCGGCGGACCGTCGCGGACCCGCGCGGCATGCCCGTGACCGGGCAGGGCCGCGACACCGAGGTCATCCGATGACCTCGACCGTCACCGTCTCCAACATCGGCGGGCCGCGGCTGACGCTCGGGTTCGACCGGTTCGACCGGCTGGACCTCGACCGGCACCTGGCGGTGCACGGCAGGCTCCGCGCGCCGGCGCTGGACGACCTGGTGCGCATGGCCGAGCAGGTCGACCTGAGGGGACGCGGCGGAGCGGGGTTCCCGTTCGCCCGCAAGCTGATGGCGGTCGCGGCGCGGGTCAACCACCCGACCGCCGACCGGACCGCGCTGCTGCCCGGCGAGAAGGGCGACGAGCGCGGGTCCAGCGAGGACGTCGTGGTGGTGGTGAACGGCGCCGAGGGCGAGCCCGGCAGCGCCAAGGACAAGGTCCTGCTCGGCCGGGCCCCGCACCTGGTGCTCGACGGCGCGCAGATCGCGGCGAACGCGCTCGGCACCCAGCGGATCGTGCTGGCCGTCGAGAGCGACGAGGCCGCCAGGTCGGTCCGCGCCGCGATCAGCGAGCGGCGGATGCCGGCCCGGGTCGTGCGGCTGACCGAGCGGTTCATCTCCGGGGAGAGCGGCGCGGTGATCCGCGCGATCAACGGGGAGACGCCGATCCCGCCGGGCGTCAAGGTCCGCGCGTCCGACGCGGGGGTGGACGGCTTCCCGACCCTGCTGTCCAACACCGAGACGTTCGCGCAGCTCGCGGTGCTCGTCTCGCTCGGCTCCGACCTGTACGCCTCGGCCGGGACGGACGACGAGCCGGGCACCACGCTGCTGACGATCGGCGGGACGCAGGTCGTGGAGGCCCCGCTCGGCACGCCGCTGCGGGCCGTCCTCGACCACTGCGACGTCCCGCCGTCGCCGGGGGTGCTCGTCGGCGGGTACCACGGGATGTGGCTCGACCCGGCCGCGGCGTCGCGGGCGGTGCTGTCGCGCGCCGGGATGCGGCGCGTCGGCGGGACGGTGGGCGCCGGGATCGTCCTGCCGCTCACCCAGGGCACCTGCCCGCTCGGCGAGGTCACGCGGATCGCCTCCTACCTCGCGGCGCAGTCCGCCGGGCAGTGCGGGCCGTGCCGGCTCGGGCTGCCCGACGTCGTCCGGTCCCTGATGGCGCTCACCGAGGGGGCCGGGACGGCGGAGGACGTGCGCCGCGCCGCCGGCATCGGCCGGGGCCGCGGCGCCTGCACCCACCCCGACGGGACGGCCAAGTTCGTCCTGTCGGCGATGGAGGCCTTCACCGCCGACATCGACGCGCACCGGTGGGGCGGCGGGTGCGGACAGTCGACCTACGGGGTCCTGCCGCTGCCGGTGCCGGACGGCACGGAGGGGCGGGTCGCGATCGACTGGAGCCGGTGCGACGGGCACGGCCTGTGCGCCTATGTCGTGCCCGAGCTGATCCAGCTCGACCGTTACGGCTTTCCCGTCGTGCTGGGCACCGACATTCCCTCGTGGATGGAGAAGGACGTCCAGAAGGCGGTCGCGATGTGCCCCGCATTGGCGCTCCGCGTCGTAGGCGGAGTTCCCGGGGCGCCCTCGCGGCGCTGAATTCGCCGCGCAGAAAAAAAATGACAACAGGTGGACATCGTTGAACCCGGTGAGGGGTCCGGTGCGTATCTCCGGACGAACCCGCGCCGGGTCCGTCGAGAGATCCTTGAAAGGAGGGACGAGAGCCCTTGAGGAAATCCTACGGAAACGCCGGAAAGCGCACGCTCCCGCGCCTCGGTAAAGGACGCCTGCTGCTGGTACTGGCGGCCGTGGCCGCCGTCGTGGCGGCCTTCGCGGTCGTCATGAGCCCGGTCGGCACACCTGCGAGCGGCGCGGCGAACCTCGGTGGCACCGTCAACACCCGCTGGGGTCGGCTCAGCACTCTGGACCGGCAGCTCCTGGTCAAGGTCCGGCAGGCCGGCCTCTGGGAGATGCCCGCGGGCCAGCAGGCCGCACAGCGCGCGTCCAGCCCCCGGGTGAAGGAGGTCGGCGAGATCATCATGCGCCAGCACATGCAGCTGGACGCCGACACCCGCGCCGAGGCGCAGAAACTGGGCGTGCTCCTTCCCAACGAGCCCAACGGCAGCCAGAAGAGCTGGCTGAGGGAGATGTCGGGAAAATACGGCGCCGACTATGACAAGACGTTCGTGCTGCGGTTGCGTGCCGCCCACGGGCAGGTCTTCACCGTCATCGCCAAGGTGCGCGCGGCGACCGAGAACACCGAGATCCGCGCGTTCGCCGAACGGTGCCTGAAATTCGTCAACACGCACATGTCGCTGCTGGAGAGCACGGGCCTGGTTCCCAGGCGCGCTCTGCACTGACGTACACCCCGCAAAGGGAGCAGTTTTTCGATGGGACGAAAGAAGAAAGCCTTCGCCGCGTTGATCCCGGCGCTCACCCTGGTCGCCACGGCGGGCCAGGGGACCCTCGGTGCGAACGCCTCCGAAACCCTCAGAACGGCGAACGCGGCCGCCTATCCGGCCTGGTCCGCCGACGGCGGCACCGGCACTCCGAGACTCCAGGGCGCCGGCCGGACGAACCCGCCCACCGCCGCGCCCACCGACCCCCAGGGCGGTCAGATGGGTGACGGCGGCCCGATGGGTGACGGCGGTCAGATGGGTGACGGCGGTCAGATGGGCGATGGCGGCCCGATAGGCGACGGCGGCCAGACGACTCCGCCGGCCGATCCCCAGGGCGGCCAGACATCACCGCCGACCGACCCTCAGGGCGGCCAGCAGAACGGCGGCCAGCAGAACGGCGGCCAGAACGGCGGGCAGGGGAACGGGCAGGGCAACCAGCCCCCGGCGAATCCGACCCTGCGCGCGGACCAGTTCGTCGACATCCGCAAGGCGCCGCGCGTGCAGCAGCCCCGCCGCGGCCGCCAGGCCTCGACCGGCGTGTTCGCGTCCAGTTGCGGTGTGAACAAGGGCCAGGCCCACAGCAACCCCGACAACGTGCTCGCGGCCCCGGGCGTCGTGAACGGCGCGCACCACATCCACGACTACGTCGGCAACCTCGACACGAACGCGTTCTCCACCGACGAGACCTTCGCGGCCGCCGGGACGACCTGCACCAATGGCGACAAGTCGGCCTACTTCTGGCCGGTGATCCGGCTCCGCAACGGTCAGGACAACTCGGACCGGGCGCAGCAGAGCCAGGCGGACGGCAACGTCGGCAGCATCGTCACCCCGTCGAGCGTGAAGATCCAGTACCTCGGCAACCCGCGCGCCAAGGTGACCGCGCTGCCGCGTTTCATCCGCGTCGCCACCGGTGACGCCAAGGCCGTGACGAACGGCCTGAAGAACGCGCACGCGAGCTGGACGTGCAGCGGCTTCGAGAACCGGGCCTTCACCGACAAGTACCCGCTGTGCCCGCGGGGCAGCAAGGTGGAGCGCGTGCTCAACTTCCCGAGCTGCTGGGACGGCCAGAACACCGACAGCGCCAACCACCGCGACCACATCCAGTTCGCGGACCCGCGGACGGGGCAGTGCCCGCAGGGCACCAAGGCCGTGCCGCAGCTGCGGATGACCCTGGCCTACAACCTGCCGGCCAAGCCGCTGGCGTTCGCGCTGGACAGCTTCCCCGAGTCGGGCCACGACCCGGTGACCGACCACGGCGACCTCATCAACGTGATGGACGAGCAGCTGATGGCCAAGGCGGTCAAAGCGATCAACGGCGCCAAGGCCGGGACGCGGATCAAGCGCCGCCGCTGAGCGGAACAGGTCCGGGGGACCCGGGCGCGCGTCCGCGCGCCCGGGTCCTCCGCGTCCTACGATCGCGGCATGAACATCGTGATCGCGGGCGGGCACGGGCAGATCGCGCTGCGGCTGTCCCGGCTGCTGGCCGCACGGGGGGACACCGTGCTGAGCATCATCCGCAACCCGGGCCACGCCGCGGACGTCCGGGACACCGGAGCCGGGCCGGTCGTGTGCGACCTGGAGTCGGCGACCGCCGACGAGGTCGCCGACCACCTGACCGGCGCGGACGCCGTCGTGTTCGCCGCGGGGGCGGGCCCGGGCAGCGGCGTGGCGCGCAAGGACACCGTCGACCGCGGCGCCGCGGTGCTGGCGGCGGACGCGGCCGAGCGCGCGGGCGTCCGCGACTTCGTGCAGATCTCCGCGATGGGCGCCGGCGAGCCGCCCGCGCCCGGGCGCGACGAGGTCTGGGAGGCCTACATCAGGGCCAAGGGGGAGGCCGAGGACGATCTGCGGCGCCGCGACGCGCTGGACTGGCTGATCCTGCGGCCGGGCCGCCTCACCGACGACCCGCCCACCGGCCTGGTGGCGCTGGCCGAGCCGCCGATCGGGCACGGCGCGGTCACCCGCGACGACGTGGCGGCGGTCATCGCGGCGCTGCTGGACGCCGGCGACGTGCGCCGCCACACGCTGGACCTGCTCAACGGCGCCACCCGGATCGAGGACGCCGTCGCCGCCCTGCGCCCCGCGCCCGGCGCCTGACCGCGCGGGACGCCCCGGCTCAGCCGGTGTAGAGGGCGTCGATCTCGTCGGCGAAGTCCTTCATCACCACGTTGCGCTTCACCTTCAGGCTCGGCGTCATGTGGCCGGCCTCCTCGGTGAAGTCGACGCCGAGGACAACGTGCTTCTTGATCGCCTCAGCGTGGCTGACCGACTTGTTGGCTTCGGCGACCGCGGCCTCGATCTCGGCGACGAGGTCGGGGTCGCGGCGCAGCTCGTCCACCGTCATCGCCTCGGGCTTGCCGTGCCGGGCCTTCCACGGGCCGAGCGCCTCCTCGTCCAGGGTGACGAGCGCGCTGATGAACTTGCGGCCGTCGCCGACGACCAGGCACTGGCTGATCAGCGGATGCGCGCGGAGCCGGTCCTCCAGCGGGGCCGGCGCCACGTTCTTGCCCGCCGCGGTGACCAGGATCTCCTTCTTCCGGCCGGTGATCCTCAGGAAGCCCTCCTCGTCGAGGGAGCCGAGGTCGCCGGTGTGGAGCCAGCCGTCCTCCAGGGCCTCCTTGGTGGCGGCCTCGTTGTTCCAGTAGCCGCGCAGGACGTTGATGCCGCGGACGAGGACCTCGCCGTCCTCGGCGATGCGCACGTCGACGCCGGGGATCGGCGGGCCCACCGTGCCGATCTTGAGGGCGGAGGGCCGGTTGACGGCGGCGGGCGCGGTCGTCTCGGTGAGGCCGTAGCCCTCCAGGATCGTGATCCCGACGCCGCGGAAGAAGTGCCCGAGGCGCTCGCCGAGAGCGGCGCCGCCGGACACCGCGTACTGCACCCTGCCGCCGACCGCGGCGCGCAGCTTGCGGTACACGAGCACGTCGAAGACCTTGTGCCGGGCCTTCAGCCCGAGGCCGGGGCCGCCGTCGTCCAGCGCCCGGCTGTAGGCCACCGCGGTCTCGGCCGCCGCCTTGAAGATCTTGCCCTTGCCGTCGGCCGCGGCCTTCTGCTCGGCGCCGTTGTAGACCTTCTCGAACACGCGCGGGACGGCGAGCAGGAACGTCGGCCGGAACGAGGCCAGGTCCGGCAGCAGGTTCGGGACGTCGCTGTGCCCGAGCACGATGCCGCCCTCGATGGTGGCGACCTCGATCAGCCGGGCGAACACGTGCGCCAGCGGCAGGAACAGCAGCGTGGAACTGCCCTCGACGGCGATCTCGGCGATCGCCCCCTGCACGGCGTTGCGGGCGGTCGCCACCAGGTTCCCGTGGGTGATCTCGCATCCCTTGGGACGCCCGGTGGTGCCGGAGGTGTAGACGAGCGTGGCGATGTCCGCGGCGCAGCGGGACCGGCGGCGCTCCTCGAGGACGCCGTCGCCGACGTCGGCGCCGAGCCGGGTGACCTCCGCGACCCCGCCTGCGTCGATGCCCCACACGTGCGCCAGCCCGGGGAGCCGGTCCCGGATCTCCTCGACGGTCGCCACGTGCGCCCCGGTCTCGGCGAACACGGCCTTGGCCCCGGAGTCGCCGACGATCCACTCGATCTGCTCGGCGGAGGACGTCTCGTAGATCGGGACGGAGACCGCGCCCGCCGCCCAGATCGCGTAGTCGAGGACCGTCCACTCGTAGCGGGTCGCCGACAGCAGGCACACCCGGTCGCCGGGCTCGACGCCGGCGGCGGCCAGGCCCTTGGCGACCCCCGCCGTCTCGGCGGCGAACTCCGCAGCGGTGACGGCGCTCCACGCGTCGCCGTTCTTGCGGCGCAGCACGATCCGGCCGGGCTCTTCGACGGCCCGGGTGAAGGGCGCGTCGGTCAGAGTGGCGGAGTCGGGTACCTCCACCATCGCGGGGACGCTGGACTCGCGCACGGCCCACTCCTGTCGTCGGTCTTCGAGGACGGCGGGGAGCCCCGCGGCGCACCGGGCCGTCCGGCCGGTGGCGCGCGAACTCCTCCGTTGCCGCATGATACCCACGAGTAGGAATCGCGCCGCGAACCACGGCGGTTAACGGCACGGCAAAGACCGCCCGGCGGCCCCCGGCGCGCGCCGCCGGGTCGCCTACCCTTGAGCCGGTCGCACAACGCAAACGGGTTCCGGGGGTCGCCATGTCGCTGCTCGAAGTGATCGCGCTGACCGTGGCCGACGCGCGCGCGGCGCAGGAGGGCGGCGCCGACCGCATCGAGGTCGTCGCCGACATGGCCGCGGACGGGCTCACCCCCGACCCCGACCTGGTCGCGGCCATCCGCGAGTCCACGTCCGTGCCGATGCGGGTGATGCTGCGCGCCAACGCGGGCTTCCGCACCACCGGGGCCGAGCTGGACCGGCTGCGGCGCGCCGCGGCGGGCCTCGCCGACGCGGGCGCCGACGGGTTCGTGCTCGGCTTCCTCGACTCCTCCGGGCACGTCGACGCGGGCGCCACCGGCAAGCTCGCCGCCGACACCGACCCGCTGCCCTGGACCTTCCACCGGGCGCTGGACCACGCCGCCGACCCCGCCCAGGCCTGGGGCGCCGTCCGCGCGTTCGGCGGCCGCCTGGACACGGTGCTGACGGCGGGCTCGGCCCGCGGCGTGGACGTGGGGGTCGACGTCCTCGTCCGGCGCGCGGTCGAGGACCCCGCCGCCGCCAAGATGATCATGGCCGGGGGCGGGCTGCGCCGCAAGCACGTCGCCGTCCTCGCCGCCGCGGGGATCACCTCGTTCCACGTGGGCACGGCCGTGCGTCCGGACGGCGACTGGGACGCGCGGGTCGACCCCGCCCTGGTGCGCGAGTGGCGCACCCTGGTGGCGGCCGCCGCCGGCTGACCGCTTCTCGCGGCCGTGCCTTCGCGGAGGACCGCGGGAGCGCCGGCCGCCGCGACCCGCCCGTTCACTCCGGCGGTCAGCGCTATTACATTCGGTTCATGAGGATCCATGTGGTGAGCGACGTCCACGGCCGCGCGGACGCGCTGGCGGGCGCGGCGGACGGTGCGGACGCGCTCATCTGCCTGGGCGACCTGATCCTGTTCATCGACTACCAGGACCACGGGCAGGGGATCTTCGCCGACCTGTTCGGCCAGGACAACGCCGACCGCTTCATCGGGCTGCGCACCGAGAAGCGCTTCGACGAGGCACGCGAGTTCTCCCAGGGCCTGTGGGCCTCGCTGGAGGGGGGCGCCCGGCCGCACATCGAGCGGGCCGTGAACCGCCAGTACGCCGAGCTGTTCGCGGCCATGCCCGCCCCGGCGTACCTGACCTACGGCAACGTCGACGTCCCCCGGCTGTGGGACGCGCACCTGCGCGACGGCCACCACGTCCTGGACGGCCAGACCACCGAGATCGGCGGCCTGCGGTTCGGGTTCGTCGGGGGCGGCCTGCGCACCGAGTACCGCACCCCCTACGAGCTGGACGAGGACGCCTATGCGGCCAAGGTCGAGGCGGTCGGCGAGGTGGACGTGCTGTGCTGCCACATCCCGCCCGCCGTCCCCGACCTGCTCTACGACACCGTGGCGCGCAGGTTCGAGCGCGGCAGCGAGGCGGTCCTGGAGGCGATCCACCGCACGCAGCCGAAGTACGTGCTGTTCGGGCACGTCCACCAGCCGCTCGCGAGCCGGATCCGCATCGGCCGCACCGAATGCGTGAACGTCGGGCACTTCCGTGCGCGCGGTGTGCCCTACGTCCTGACGGTGTGAACCATACTTCTCTAGGGACAGCGGGCCCGCAGGGGTTCGGGGCGAGCCGGAGGGAGACGCAGATGGCGGACCGCACGAGTTCCTCCGTCACGGTCAAGGCCGGGAGGTCCGAGATCATGGCGGTGATCGCCGATCTCGAGGCGTACCCGGAGTGGGCGAGCGGCATCCGCGAGTTCACCGTGCAGGAGAGGGGAGAGGACGGCCGGGCCGCCCGCGCCCGGCTCACGTTCGACGGCGGCCCGTTCAGCGACACCGTCGGGCTCGCCTACACGTGGGAGGGCGACGACCGGGTGACGTGGGAGTTGACGGAGCCGGGCACGGTCGTCACCGGGCTGCACGGCACCTACGGCCTGGCCGAGGAGGACGGCGTCACCGAGGTGACCTACGAGCTGGCCGTGGACGTCCGCATCCCCATGATCGGCATGGTGAAGCGCAAGGGCGAGAAGCGGATCATCGACTCGGCCCTCAAGGGCCTCAAGCGTCGCGTGGAGGGCTGAGCCCGCCCGCGGGTGGTGGCCTGAACACGGCGCGGAGGCGATACCGTTCACGCCGACGACGGATGGAAGATGGAGACATGAGCGACCAGTCGGGCGACGTCCTGGACGAGGCGGCCAAGCTCGTCGACGCGCTGATCAGGCGGGTGGGCGGCGGCGGCCGGGGCGGGCGCGCGGGCCGGGACGAGCCGGCCGGAGACGTGTGGGACCGTGCCATCGCCGACGAGCCGCCCGCCGGGCCGGCCGGGGACGCCCGCGGGCCGCACATCGCCACCGGCGCCCCCGAGTGCCGCGACTGCCCGGTCTGCCGGGCCATCGCCGTCAAGCGGGAGTCCGGCGGCGAGGTGGGACGGCACCTGCGCGAGGCCGGGCAGTCCCTGGTCGCCGCCGCCCTGGACGTCGTGGCGGCGTTCGACCGGACCCGCGGGCCCGACCGGGCGCAGGAGCCCCACCGGACGCGCGGGTCCGGCCCGACCGGGCCGCCGGAGGCGTCGGAGGGGGCGCGGGCGGGTACGTCCGATCGGTCGGAACGTCCCGATCCGGGCGACCCGTGGTCGGCCGCCACCGGCGGCCCCATCGACATCGGGTAGAGCGGGAGTGGCTCCAGCCAGGGGCGACGCGAGGAGGAGGAAGGGTTACATGGCCCTGACCATCGGCGTGGATGTGGGCGGCACGAAGGTGGCCGCGGGGGTCGTCGACGACCGGGGGACGATTCTGGAGAAGGTCCGCCGGCCGACTCCCTCGACCAACCCCAAGGAGACCGCAGAGACCATCGCCGAGGTCGTCGACCTGCTCAAGGGCAAGTACGAGGAGGTCGCGGCGGTCGGGCTCGGCACCGCGGGCTTCGTCGACGAGACCCGCTCCACCGTGCTGTTCGCGCCGAACCTCGCCTGGCGCGACGAGCCGATCAAGGAGAAGGTGGAGAGCCTCGTCGGGCTGCCGGTCGTCGTGGAGAACGACGGCAACGCCACCGCGTGGGGCGAGGCCCGGTTCGGGGCCGGGCGCGGCGAGAACTTCCTCGTCCTGGTGGCCCTCGGCACCGGCATCGGCGGCGGCATCATCATCAACGGCGAGCTGTACCGGGGCCGGTTCGGCATCGGCGCGGAGATGGGGCACTTCCGGGTCGTCCCGGACGGGCGCCGCTGCGGCTGCGGCAACCGCGGCTGCTGGGAGCAGTACGCCAGCGGCAACGCCCTCGTGCACGAGGCGCGCGACCTGGCCCGGGTGGCGCCCGCGATGGCGGGGCGCCTGCTGGAGCTCGGCGGCGGGCGGCCCGAGGGCATCAGCGGCCCGGAGGTGTCGCAGGCGGCCAGGGAGGGCGACAAGGCGGCGCTGGAGTGCTTCCGGACGATCGCGCACTGGGCGGGCCAGGGCCTGGCCGACCTCAGCGCGATCCTCGACCCGGGCGCCTTCATCATCGGCGGCGGCCTGTCGGACGCCGGCGACCTGCTGCTCGCCCCGATCCGCGCCGCGTTCGAGAACGCCCTGACCGGCCGCGGCCACCGCCCGCTGCCCGACATCCGGATCGCCGAGCTGGGCTCCGCGGCGGGCATCGTCGGCGCCGCCGACCTGGCCCGCGTCCGCCCGTTCCGGGACGTGATCGTCTAGGCGTGGCCGCCGTCCGGCTGCTCTCCTACAACATCCGGTCGCTGCGCGACGACCCGGCCGCCGTGGCCCGCGTCGTCCGCGCGAACGCCCCGGACGTGGTGTGCGTGCAGGAGGTCCCGCGCTTCTGGGGGTGGCGGCTGCAGCGCCGCCGCCTGGCGCGGGCCTGCGGCCTGCGGATCGCGGCGGGGCGGCGGGCCTGCGGGCTCGCCGTCCTCGCCGCGCCGCACGTGCGCCGCGTGGCCCGCGAGTTCCACCTGCTCACCCCGGACCCGGGCCTGCACCGCCGCGCCCTCGCGATCGCCGTCCTGGAGGCCGGCGGCGCCCGCCTGATCGCCGCGAGCACCCACCTGGACCTGGCGGACGGCCCGCGACTGCGGCACGTCCACGAGATCCTCGCCCACCTGGACCGCGCCCGCGACCGCCACGGCGCCCCGGTGGTCCTCGCCGGCGACGTCAACGAGGAGCCGGGCGGCCCGGCGTGGTCGCTGCTGGCCGAGCGCTTCCAGGACGGCTACGCGGGCGCTCCGGCGGGCGGGGAGCTCACCTTCACCGCGCGAGACCCGAAGCGCCGCATCGACGGCGTCTTCGCCGACCCGGCCGTGCGGATCAGCGCGTGCGGGGTGCCGCCGGACGACGCCGGCAACCACCCCCTGGCCACCGACCACCGGCCCCTGCTGGCCGAGCTGGCGCTGCCCTAGACGACGGCCCCGTCGTCGGGGTCGCGGGGCTCGTCGCCCATGCGCAGGACGAGGGTGACGAAGCCGCCGATGAACGCGGCGACGGCCAGGAATGCGGCCCAGCCGGGGACCTCCCAGTCGAGGATGACGGTGACCAGCAAGTAGACGGGGCCGCCGATGAGCGCGATCCAGGCGCCCTTGGTGAGGGGGTCGGCGCTCGGCAGCGGCGGGGGAGGGGGCGGGACGTAGTGCCCCTCGTCGTCATCGTCGTCACCGGCCGGGAACGCCGTTTCCTCGACGGGCTTGATCACGCGGGCGCGGGGCAGCCGCCCGGTGCGGTCCTCGCCCTCGCCCGGGGGGTCGGCGGGCTCGCGGATGTTCTCCTCGTCGGGCCACGGGACCTCGTCGCCCTCGGGGACGGCGTCGTACCCGGCGACGATCTCGGCCCAGATGGCGTCCTCGTCGCGCTCGGCGTCGCCGCCCGCCTTGCCCTTGCCCGGGTCGGCGAGGCCGGTCCCGGCGCGCTCGGCGGTGTCCGGCCGGTCGGTGCCGAGCGGGTCGGTGCCGAGCGGGTCGGCGTCGGCGAGCTCGGCGCCCTCGCGCTCGCCGTCGGAGCCGCGGGCGGAGGCCTCGCGCAGCCGGGCGAGGTGCACGCGCAGGATGCCCTCGGCGGCCGGCTTCATCTCGACGTCCACGTACAGCCGGTCGAGGACGTCGCCGGCGACCGGCTCGGCGGCCGCCTCGGCGATCTCCGGCAGTCCGGACGGGGACGCCGCGTAGGCCGCGACGCCCGCCTCGCCGAGCGCCGACAGCATCGCGTCCGCGAGATGCGGCGCGAGGTCGACCAGTGGGGCGTAGGTGTCCGCTGACAGTCCATTGCCACGGCGATTCACGGGGCCGGCTCCTTCGACGACTCCGGCGTGACCGACAGCACCGGCATGGCGGCCTCCGCTCCCCCCATTGACATGTGGTGCCCGGTCGCCCCCCGTGCGGAGGCACTCCCGGACACCCCGAAACGTGTGTCCCACGGTATTCGCTGCGCCGCCCGGGACAAGCCCCCGGGCGCACCCGATTGAGATTTACCGCTCCGAGCCTACGGTTATTCCCGGACCGCCGCCGGAGCGCGGCCGGGTTCCGGTGACGGGTACCGGCCGGTAGATCGCTGGGACGGAGAGTGGGAGGATGTCCCATCATCCCGTCGGCCAGGACCGGGGCACGCCCGCGCGGGGGCGTCCGGTCCGAGGGAAAGGTACCCGCATACGATGCTCTGGTTCTGGATCCTGCTGAGGATCGTCCTCTCCCCGGTCATGTACCTGCTGTGGTGGCCGCGGAACCGGGGGGCGGGCAACGTCCCGAAGCGCGGGCCGGCGCTGATGGTGAGCAACCACCTGTCGTTCGCCGACCACTTCTTCGGCCCGCTGCCCCTGATGCGCCCGATCTACTTCATTGGCAAGGGGGAGTACTTCACCGGCAGGGGGATCAAAGGCCTGGTGAGCAAGGCCTTCTTCACCGGCGTCGGGGTGGTCCCGGTCGACCGGACCGGCGGCTCGGCGGCCGAGGCGGCGCTGCAGACCGGGCTGCGGATCCTCGGCGAGGGCAAGCTGCTCGGCATCTACCCCGAGGGCACCCGGGCCCCCGACAACCGGCTGTACCGCGGCAAGACGGGGGTCGCGCGGCTGGCGCTGAAGTCGCGGGTGCCGGTGATCCCGATGGCGATGGTCAACACCTTCGAGCTGATGCCGCCCGGCAGGCCGTACCCGCGGCTCGGGATCCGGCCGGGCGTCCGGTTCGGCGAGCCCCTGGACTTCTCCCGCCACTACGGCCGCGAGGACGACCACGAGGTGCTCCGCGAGATCACCGACGAGATCATGATGGCGATCGGGGAGCTGTCGGGGCAGGAGTACGTCGACCGGTACGCCGCCGAGGTGAAGGCCGAGATGGCCGGCAAGGAGGTCCGTCCGGTCGAGGACGACGGAGGGCTGAGTGACGGCGGCTGAGCCGCGCGGGACGGGCCTGGAGACGGCGCTGTGGCGGGCCGTGGCCGTCTACCGCGGGCTCGCCCTGTGCTACGCGGCGGTCGTGATCGCCATGAACTCCGGCGGCTACGCCCACCCGCTCGGCGGATGGGCCGTCCTCGCCGTCATGGCCGGATGGACCGGCTACGCGTCGTTCGCCTTCGGGCCCGCCGCGTTCGCCCCGGGCGGCCCGGGACGCCGCGGCCGGGCGCTGGCCGCGGCCGACCTCGCCGTCGCGGCGGGGTGCGTACTGGCGACGGCGTGGGTGGAGACGCCCGCGAACATCGCCGCCGGGCGCCCGACGCTGCCGGTGTCGTGGGTGGCGGCCGCGGTGCTGGCGTGGGCGGTCGTGGGCGGTCGGCGGGCCGGCATCGCCGCCGCGGCCGTCCTGGCCGCCGCGAACCTGCTGGTGCACGCGCTCGCCGGGGAGAGCGGCGGCATCGGCGGCACGACGTTCAACGGCATCGTGCTGCTGTTCCTCGCCGGCCTCGTCGTCGGGCACGTCGTGCGGCTGGCGCGGGAGGCGGAGGCGCGGCTGGCGCGGGCCGTCGAGCTGGAGGCGGCGACCCGTGAGCGGGAGCGGCTGGCGCGCCGCATCCACGACTCGGTGCTGCAGGTCCTGGCGATGGTGCAGCGGCGCGGCGGCGAGCTCGGCGGCGAGGCGGCCGAGCTGGGCCGCCTCGCGGGCGAGCAGGAGGCGGCGCTGCGCTCCCTCGTCGGCGCGGGCCCGGCGGCGCCGCCCGCGGCCGCCCCCGGCGCCGGGACGGACCTTCGCGCGCTGCTGACCGGGCACGCCTCCACCTCCGTGACGGTCTCGACGCCCGCCACGGAGGTGCGGCTGCCGGCGCACGCCGCCGGGGAGGTCGAGGCGGCGGTGGCGGCGGCCCTGGACAACGTCCGGCGGCACTGCGGCGACGAGGCCCGCGCGTGGGTCCTGCTGGAGGACGGTGAGGGCGGGGTCACCGTCAGCGTCCGCGACGACGGCCCGGGCATGCCCCCCGGGCGGCTGGACCGGGCGGCGGCGGACGGGCGGCTCGGCGTCGCCCAGTCCATCCGCGGCCGCATCGCCGACCTCGGCGGCACCGTGTCGATCGTCTCCGCGGAGGGCGACGGGACCGAGGTCGAGATGACCGTGCCGCGGGCTAGGGTGTGACCGTGAGCGACGTTCCCCTCCGACCCCTCCGGATCATGGTCGTGGACGACCATCCGATGTGGCGCGAGGCGGTGGCCCGCGACCTGGCCGAGGCCGGCCACGACGTGGTCGCGACCGCGGGGGAGGGCCACGCCGCCGTCCGCATCGCCGCCGCCGCGCGCCCGCAGGTCGCCGTGGTCGACCTTCAGCTGCCCGACCTCAGCGGGGTGGAGGTGACCCGGCGCCTCGCCGCGGCCGACCCGCCCGTCCGCGTGCTGGTGCTGTCGGCGAGCGGCGAGCAGCAGGACGTCCTGGAGGCGGTGAAGGCGGGCGCGACCGGCTACCTGCTCAAGTCCGCCGCCCGCGAGGAGTTCCTCGACGCCGTCCGGCGGACCGGCGAGGGCGACGCCGTCTTCACCCCCGGGCTCGCCGGTCTCGTCCTCGGCGAGTACCGCCGCCTCGCCGCCGCCCCCGCCCGCGAGGACGACGACGCGCCGCGGCTGACCGAGCGCGAGACCGAGGTGCTGCGCCTCGTCGCGAAGGGGCTGACGTACAAGCAGATCGCGCAGCGCCTCGTCCTGTCCCATCGGACGGTGCAGAACCACGTGCAGAACACCCTCGGCAAGCTCCAGCTCCACAACCGCGTCGAACTCGTCCGCTACGCCATCGAGAAGGGCCTCGACGAGGAGCAGTAGCGCGGGGCGAACCGCCGCGGCGGCGCCTGCGTCTCATCGCCAAAGGCGCATAGCGACGGGAGCGCGTCATGGCGGACGAGATCCTGGGTCCCGCTCTGGGGTTCCTCGCGGCCCACGTCCTGGTCGGGCTCGTACTGCTGGTGATCCTCCGGAGAATGCGGGCCGCGGTGCTGCGGGGAAGGCCTCCCGCGCGCGAGTTGCACCCGTACGAGGTCGCCTACCTGAACGGCGGCGGCCGCCACGCGATCGCCGCCTCGGTCACGGCGCTGCGGCTGGACGGCGCGGCCGACGCCTACGCCGACGGCCGGCTGCTGGCACGCGAACCGTCCGCGGACGGCCCGCGCGCGGCCGGAACGCCCCTGGACACGGCGGTCCACTGGGCGATCGAGCGCCTGCGGGCCGAGACGCTCGCCCAGATCACCGCCGACCCGGACGTGCGCGCGGCGCTCCGGCGGCTCCGCGACGGGCTCGCCGCGCAGGGCATGGTGCTCGGGCAGGCCGGGCGCCGCCGGCTGCGCAACCTCCAGCTGGTCATGTACGGGTGGATCCTGCTCGGCTTCGCCGCCTTCGTCCTGAGCGACGCGTTCGACGGGTTCCCGGCCAAGCTCGTTCCGCTGGCCGCGCTGCTCGGCCTCGGCTTCGGAGCCCTCGCCCTCGGTCAGGGCGCCGAGCGGACGCGGGAGGGCGAGCGGGCCGTCGAGCGGCTCAGGGAGTCCCGGTCCGCCCTCGACCCGGCGAACGGGCCCTCCTACACCGGGCTGCCGGCCCCCGCCGCGCTGATGGGAGTGGCGCTGTTCGGCGCGGCCGCGCTCATGGCGCTCGACCCGGTGTTCGTCCAGACCGTCGGACTCGGCCGGTACCTGGAGATGGCCAGGGTCGTGGCCGCCTCCGGCGGCTCCTCGGGGGCATCCGGCTCGTCGACCTCCTTCGTGTGCTCGACGACCGCCGCGGTGTGCTCGTCCTCCTCCTGCGGTGGTGGGGGCGGTGGCTCGTGCGGCGGGGGGAGCGGCTGCGGCGGGGGGAGCGGGTGTGGAGGAGGAGGCGGTGGTGGCGGCGGCTGCGGCGGCGGAGGAGGGAGCTGAGATGCGGCTGGGCGTGGGGATCGGCTGGCGCCCCGAGATCGCCGGGTTCGTCGGCGCGCTGCCGGGGCTGCGCTTCACCGAGGTGATCGCCGAGTCGGTGCACCCGGCGGGCCCCGCCCCCGAGCTGCTCGCGCTGCGCGACCGCGGCGCGGCGATCGTCCCGCACGGGGTGCGGCTGTCGCTCGGCGGCGCCGAGCCCGTGGACGCCGGGCGCGTCGCGCACCTGGCCGCCTGCGCCGAGGCGCTCGGCGCGCCCCTGGCGAGCGAGCACGTCGCGTTCGTCCGCGCGGGCGGCGTCGAGGCGGGGCACCTGCTGCCGGTGCCGCGCACCCGGGCCGCGCTGGACGCGCTGACCGCCAACATCCGCCGGACGCAGGCGGAGCTGCCCGTCCCGCTGGCCGTCGAGCCCATCGCCGCGCTCTTCGACTGGCCTGACGCCGAGTACGCCGAGGCCGACTTCCTGACCGAGCTGCTGGAGCGCACCGGCGCCCTCCTGCTGCTGGACGTCGCCAACGTGTACGCCAACGCGCGCAACCGCGGCGAAGACCCCGCGGACCTCCTCGAACGCCTGCCCCTGGACCGCATCGCCTACTGCCACGTCGCGGGCGGCTCGCAGGAGGGCGGGCGCTACCACGACACGCACGCCGCCGCCGTTCCCGCCGAGGTGCTGGACCTGGTCGCGGAGCTGTGCGAGCGGCACCGCCCGCCCGGCCTCCTGCTGGAGCGTGACGGCCGCTACCCGCCCGCGGCGGAGCTGCGCGCCGAGCTGGACGCCATCGCCGCCGCCTCCGGGCTGGCGCCCGTCACATGAGGGGGTACGGGGCATGAGCGAATTCGACGCCGGGCTCGCGGCGGCGCAGGAGGCGCTCGTCCGGGCCATGACGGCGGGCGGGCCGTTGCCGGAGGGATTCGACGCCGAGGCGGTGGGGGCCGCCGCGCACGGAATCCTGCTCAAGCGGGCGGGCGAGGTCGCCCGCGCCTGGCCGGCGCTGGCCGCCTCGTACGGTACGTCCTGGAAGGCGGCCTTCGCCGCATGGGCCGCCGAGCGCCCGACGCGCGGCTCCTTCCGGGACGGCTGGGACTTCGCGCGCGCCGATCGGGGCCGGCTCGCCGGCGACGCGGCGCGGGAACTAGCCCTGGCCGAAGTCCGATGGTCGTATGACGGGCAGGACCCGCCGCGCCCGCGCGGCGCGGCGGCGCGGCGCGTGCCGGGGGGAGCGGCGGTGGTCTTCCGGGGGCGGGTCCGCGTCTTCGGCCGGGGCAGGTCCGGCTGAGGCCGCCGTCCCCGCGAACGACGTGCCGCGGGACCCCGCCACGGGCTATGGTCTAGACCAATGGCGGCGCGCGGGGACAGGTGGCGGAGGCCCGTGCCGCCGCGTGCGACGATCTAGTCTGTGAACGTGGACCGAGGGAGGAGCCCGGTGGCGGGAGAAGGTGACGGCATGCGCGTCGGAGTGCTGACCGGAGGCGGGGACTGCCCCGGCCTGAACGCGGTGATCCGCGCGGTCGTCCGCAAGGGCGTCCAGGTCTACGGCTACGAGTTCGTCGGCTTCCGGGCCGGCTGGCGCGGGCCCCTCGAAGGTGACACCGTGGCCCTCGACGTCCAGGCCGTGCGCGGGATCCTGCCCCGCGGCGGGACGATCCTCGGCTCCTCGCGGACCAACCCGGTCAAGGTCGAGGGCGGCGTCGAGCGGATCAAGGACAACCTCGCGGGCCTCGGCGTGGACGCGCTGATCGCCATCGGCGGGGAGGACACCCTCGGCGTCGCGAGCGAGCTGTACGCCAACGGCGTCAACGTCGTCGGCGTCCCGAAGACGATCGACAACGACCTGAACGCGACCGACTACACCTTCGGGTTCGACACCGCGGTGAACATCGGCATGGAGGCCGTCGACCGGCTGCACACCACCGCCGAGAGCCACCACCGCGCGCTGATCTGCGAGGTCATGGGCCGGCACGCGGGCTGGATCGCGCTGCACGTCGGCATGGCCGCCGGCGCCAACGTCATCCTCATCCCCGAGCGGCCCTTCGACATCGAGAAGGTCTGCCAGTACGTGGAGAGCCGGTTCAAGACGCGCTACGCCCCGATCATCGTGGTGTCGGAGGGCGCGCACCCCGTCGACGGGCAGATGCAGCTGCAGACCGGGGAGCGGGACGCGTTCGGGCACGTCCGGCTCGGCGGCATCGGGCAGGCCCTCGCCGACGAGATCGAGAAGCGCACCGGCAAGGAGGCCCGCGCCACCGTGCTCGGGCACATCCAGCGCGGCGGCACCCCCACCGCGTTCGACCGCGTCCTCGCCACCCGCTTCGGTCTCCAGGCGATCGACGCGGTCAAGGACGGCGACTACGGCAAGATGGTCGCCCTCCAGGGCACCGACATCATCCGCGTCGGCCTCGACGAGGCGACGAAGGAGCTCAAGACGGTCCCGCTGGAGCGCTACTCCGAGGCCGAGGTCTTCTTCGGCTGATCGCCCCCGGGCGGGAACAGGGAATGCGGGTCGCGGTGTTGGCTTCTCTGGGCCACACTGGAGGTTCCCTCTTTACCTGTTCCCGCCGGGAGGATCACGCATGACCACGCTCGACACCGCGCCCGACGCCGCGCCCGGCACCGCGGCGGCGGACGTCCGGGAGCAGTCGCCGGTCAACGGCGAGCCGTGCGTGCTGCTCAAACTGGGCGAGGTCGTCCTCAAGGGCAAGAACCGCGAGCAGTTCGAGCGCCGCCTCGCCGACAACGTGCGCACCGCCGTCCGGCCGATCGCCCGGGTGGACGTCGTCCGGCGGCACGGCGTGTTCATCGTCCGCCGACCCGGTGCCGATCTTGCCACCATGGAGCGGGTCGCGCAGCGGATCACCGACGTCATGGGCATCGTGTGGGCGCACCGCGCCTGGCAGGTCGGCAAGGACCTCGCCAGCGTCGAGCGCGCCGCGCTGGAGCTCATGGACGGGCGGACCGGCACGTTCGCCGTCCGGTCCCGGCGCCGCGACAAGCGGTTCCCGATGACCTCCACCGAGCTCGACCGGCACATCGGCACGCTCGTCACCGCCCGCTACGGCCAGCCCGTCCGGCTGAAGAACCCCGAGCACACCCTGTCGATCGAGGTCGACCGCGACGAGGTGTTCGTCTACTCCGGCGGCCTGCCCGGACAGGGCGGCCTGCCCGTCGGGATGAGCGGCCGCGGCCTCGTGCTGATGTCGGGCGGCATCGACTCGCCCGTCGCCGCGTACCGGATGATGCGCCGCGGCCTGCGCGTCGACTACCTGCACTTCTCCGGCATGCCGTTCACCGGCCCCGAGTCGATCTACAAGGCGTACGCGCTGGTCCGCGAGCTGGACAAGTTCCAGACCGGGTCCCGGCTGTTCGTCGTGCCGTTCGGCAAGGCGCAGCAGCAGATCAAGTCCTCCGGCGCCGACCGGCTCGCGGTGATCGCGCAGCGGCGGCTGATGCTGCGCACCGGGGAGGTCCTCGCCCGGCGGCTGCGCGGCTCCGCGCTGATCACCGGCGACGCGCTCGGCCAGGTGTCCAGCCAGACCCTCGCCAACATCACCGCGCTGGACGACGCCGTCGAGCTGCCCATCCTGCGGCCCCTCGTCGGCATGGACAAGGTCGAGATCATGGACCAGGCGCGCCGCATCCGCACCCTGACGATCTCCGAGCTGCCCGACGAGGACTGCTGCACCCTGCTCGCGCCCCGCCGCGCCGAGACCCGGGCCAAGATCGGCGACCTGCGGCAGATCGAGAAGCGCCTCGACGTCGGCGAGCTCGCCGACCAGCTCGCCGCGTCCGTCCAGGAGCACCGCCCCGCCTACGGCGACCCGGCCACCTGATCCGGCCGCTCGCGCCCGCCGCTAGCTAGCGGGCGTCGAAGTCCGTCGGGCGCGGCGGCTCGGGGCCGTCCGGGCCCATCAGGGTGATCCGCTCGATGCGGACGATGCGGAAGCGGCGGCCCGCGACGGCGATGCCGTTGCGGCGGCTGTCGTCCTCCATCAGCTCCGCCGCCTCGGCGAACCGGGCGACGTCGGTCGCGGCGGGGCTCTCCACCGCCGGCACCACGTGCCTGAAGTAGGTGGCCAGCGAGTCGCGGGCCTGCTGCGGCGCGTCGTACAGGCGCCCGACGGGCCGCCAGCGCCGCTCGCCGCGCTCGGCGACGGTGAACGCGGGCGCCAGCGCGACCGGGGTGAGGAACGCGCCGGACGGCTCGTTGCCCGTGGCCGCCGCGGCGTCCAGCACCTGGCACAGCAGCTCGGCGGTCGCGAGGTCGGACGCCGGGCCGTCGTCCGGCAGCAGCTCGTGCGGCCGGGCGGGCGGGACGCGGCCGCCCGCCGGCAGCGGGTCCAGGTCCGTCGGGCGGGGCGGCTCGGGCCCGTCCGGGCCGGTGCGGGCCAGTTGCTCGATCCGCACGATCCGGAACCGTCGCCCGGCGGCGGTCACCTCGTCGGCCGGCTCGCGCCGCAGCGTCCGGGCCGCGGCCGCCAGGTCGCGCGCCCGCGCGCCGGAGCCCGGCGCGGCCCGGTCCTCCAGATGGTCGGCGAGGATCTCGCGCGCGCCCTGCGGCAGCGGGTCGAACGGGCACACGACCTGCCAGCCGCCCGGAACCCGCTCGGCGGCGGTGTACACGGCGCCGAGGGCCACAAGTTCCGGGTAGGCGGCGAGGGCGCGGCGGGCATCCGCCAGCAGCACCGCGGCGACCGGGTCGACGCCGTCCAGGTCCTCCGGGAACAGCCGCCCCCCGGCGTCACCATCTCCCGTCGTCATGCCGGTCATCATCCTCGCCGCGCCGCGCCCGGCCAATGGTTCAGACCATTTCGTTACCGCCCTGTGCGCCTTCCCCGCGGCCCTGTGCGCCTTCTCCGCGGCCGCGCCGCCGGGGCGCCACGAGGACCACCAGGCTCGCCGCCAGCAGCACGAGGCCGCCCAGCGCCGAGCCGCCCAGCCGCTCGCCCAGCAGGACCGTGCCGAGCACCGCCGCGACCGCCGGCTCCGCGAGCGTCAGGGTCGTCGCCGTCGTCGCGGGCGTCGTGCGCAGGCCCCGGGCGAAGAGCAGGTAGCCGCCGCCCGTGGTGATCACCCCGAGGTAGAGCGCGATGAGCGCGCCGCTCCCGGTGACAAGCCAGCCCGTCGGGCCGGCGAGCAGCACGGGCACCAGCGGGAGGGCCGCCGTGCCGAACAGCGCCGCCGCGACGGCCCGGTCCTGCTCGCCCCGGGTGATGAGGACGGACGCCACCGTCGCGTACGCCGCGTACGCCAGCCCGGACAGCAGGGCGAGCCCGATGCCGAGCGGCTCCGCGCCCGCGTCCCGGCCGCCGCCGACGAGCAGCGCGCAGCCCGCGACGGCCCCCGCCGTGGCGAGCGTCCACCGCCCGGTCGGCGCGGACCTGCGCGCCAGCAGCCCGATCACGCCGGTGAACACGGGCGCGCTGCCGATCGTGACGATGGTGCCGACCGCGACGCCGGTGCGCCCGGCGGCGACGAAGAACGCCGTCTGGTACACGGTGATGGCGACCGCCCCGAGGCCGACGAGCGGCAGGTTGCGGCGGTCCGCCACCAGGTGGCGCAGCCCCGCGCCGCCGCGCGTGAGAGCGGCGAGGGCCAGCAGCACCAGGCCGCCGATGATGATGCGGATCGCGGCGACCGAGTACGGGGACGCGCCGTCCGCGAACGTGCGGACGGTGCCGGTCGTCCCCCACAGGGTCGCCGCCAGCAGGACGTCGGCGCCGCCGCGCCGGGCACGGGACCGCGAGGACTTTTCAGGCGCGCGGCCAAGGGAGGTGTTCTGTGACACGGAGAGAGGCTCCTGGGCTCGAATCGGAAGGAGAGATCCGGATCCGGGGCGCAGGACGGCACGGCCGGGCGCGTGATCGCGCCGGGCCGTGCCGTGATCAGCAGGGAATGCGGTCGTCGCGCCCCGTCAGGAGCGCGGCGGCCCGCAATCGGGTGCCCAGTAAGCCATGGTTCAGAACGATACCCGCTCCCCGTCCGGCGGGACGCCTGCCGGTCAGGCGGGGCCGGCGGGTTCGGCGGACCGGCGGGTCAGGCGGGCACGGCGTCGGGGTCCTCGCTCCGGGTGAGGGAGCGGCCGACGATCGGGGGCAGGTCGCGCACGAGCTTGGCGAGCTCGCGCAGGTCGCCGTCCACCAGGGCCTGCGGGCCGTCGCACAGGGCCGTCTCCGGGTGCGGGTGCACGTCGATGATCACGCCGTCGGCGCCGACCGCGATCGCCGCGCGGGTCAGCGGCAGGACGAGGTCGCGGCTGCCCCCCGAGTGCGACGGGTCCACGATGACCGGTAGGTGGGAGAGGCGCTGCGCCACCGGGACCGCGGAGATGTCGAGGGTGTTGCGGGTCGCACGCTCGAACGTGCGGATGCCCCGCTCGCACAGCACGATGTCGAGGTTGCCGCGCTGCGCGACGTACTCGGCGGCCATCAGCCACTCCTCGATCGTCCCGTTCATGCCGCGCTTCAGCATGACCGGCCTGCCGGACTCGCCGGCGGCCTGCAGGAGGGCGAAGTTCTGCGCGTTGCGGGTGCCGATCTGCAGCATGTCGGCGTAGGAGGCGACGAGCTCGACGTCGGCGGCGTCCACGACCTCGGTGACGATCGGCATGCCGGTCTCCTCGCGGACGTCCGCGAGGATGCGCAGCCCGGCCTCCCCGAGGCCCTGGAACGCGTACGGCGACGTGCGCGGCTTGAACGCGCCGCCGCGCAGCAGGGTCGCGCCGGCGGCCTGCGCCATCTGCGCCGCGCCGAGGGTCTGCTCGGGAGTCTCCACCGCGCACGGGCCGGCGATCAGCGTCATGGTGCCGGGGCCGATCGGCACCCCGCCGACCCGGACGACCGACCGCTCGGCGTGGTTCTCGCGGCTCACCAGCTTGTAGGGCGCCGAGATGCGGATGACGTCGCTGACGCCGCGCATCCCGCGCAGGTTCAGCGAGCCGAACTGCTGGACGTCGCCCACCAGCCCGACGATGGTGCGCTCCACTCCGCGGCTGACGAAGGCGTCGCCTCCCGCCGTCTCGACCAGTGAGACGACGGCTCTGACATCCGCTTCGCTGGCCTCCGGGGCCATGACGACGACCATGGGTTGCTGCCTCTCCTTCAGGCCCCGGGAGGCCGGCCGGTCCCCGGAACGACGAAAGCCCCGGGCCGGCCGGCCCGGGGCTTTCGCCTTCGTGGTCTGTCAGCGCAGCGTCTGGCAGACCAGCCGTCCGGGCTGGTCGGGCCAAAAGAAATACACGACGCTGCGCATGGGGCAAGCGTAGCCGATGTCCAGGTGCGCGGGCCCGCACGCACCCCGGATATGGCTCAGCTCACTCCGGATGGCAGGATGGCCGCGTCATGACCCACCCCGAACAGTCCGCGCCGCAGCCGGGCGAACTGCCGCCCGGGCAGTACGTCCCCCGGGGCTGGCCCGTCCTGCACTACGGTCCCGTGCCGAAGTTCCGTCCCAAGGACTGGGACTTCCGGGTCTTCGGCGCCACCGAGTCGGGGGAGCAGCACCGCTGGACCTGGGACGAGTTCGAGGCGCTGCCGAAGGCCACCTCGGTCGCCGACTTTCACTGCGTCACCAAGTTCACCATCCCGGACAACGAGTGGCAGGGCGTCCCCGGCGCGGTGATCATCGAGCTGGCGCCGCCCGCGCCGGAGGTCACGCACGTCATGGTCTGGGCCGAGTACGGCTACAGCGCCAACATCCGGATGAGCGACTTCCTCACCGACGGGACGATGTTCGCCACGCACCGCGACGGCGAGCGCCTGACCCCCGACCACGGCTTCCCCGTCCGCATCGTCATTCCGCACCTGTACGCGTGGAAGAGCGTGAAATGGGTCCGGGGCGTGGAGTACCTGGTGAAGGACCGCCGGGGCTTCTGGGAGGAGCGCGGCTATCACAACGTCGCCGACCCGTGGCGGGAGCAGCGCTACTCATACCAGGAGGACGAGGGCGAGTCGCCCCCGCTGTGATCGGTCCGGCGCGAATGGTCCGCTGGTACGCGCCTTCCGGCGGGCCGAGCGTGTCCCATTCGAGACCTCGGTAAATCGGCAACAGGCGCACCCGCGGCGATGATAGCCATTACCGTAAGTTTCCATGGACCTACCGTCCGTCACAGATGTCGTGGTGTGCGCCGCGGCAGCCGGGGCCAGCGGGGTCTGGGCGCCGCGCCGGTGGTGCCTCCTGCCGCGGCGCGGTCCCGCCGATCCGGCGGAGGCGGCCGCCCTGGCCGCCCTGCACCTGATCGCGCACGCCGCGCCCCCGCTGCGGGCCGGCCTCACCGGCGACGCGGCGCGCAGGGCGACCCGGCTGCTGCGCTCGCTCCTCGGCGCCGAGGCGGTCGCGATCGTGGGGGTGCGCCCGCCCGACGATCCGGACGACCCCGATGGACCTGACGAGCCGGGCGGCGACACGAGGGACGTGCCGCGGCTCCTGGCCTGGGACGGCGCCGGCCGCGGCGCCCACGCGGGCGAGGCCGTCGCGCACGCGCTGCCCGTCCTGACCTCCGGCAGACCCCGGGTCGTCACGCCGGAGCCGCTCGCCTGCGGCGACCCGCACTGCGGCGTCCGGGCGGCGATGATCGCCCCCCTCACCGTCGAGGGCCGCGTCGCGGGCACGCTGACCGCGTACTGGCCGAGCCCGTCCACCGCGCGGGTCCGCGCGGTCGGGGAGGCGGCCCGGCTCGTCACCGGGCAGCTCGAACTGGCCGGGCTGGACTCGGTCCGCGGACGCCTCGCCGAGGCCGAGATGCGCGCCCTGCGCGCGCAGATCTCGCCGCACTTCGTCTACAACTCGCTGACCACGATCGCCTCGTTCGTCCGCACCGACCCCGAGCGGGCCCGCGGCCTGCTGCTGGACTTCGCCGACTTCGCCCGCTACTCGTTCCGCAACCCGCGCGACTTCACCACGCTCGCCGACGAGCTGCGCTCGATCGACCGCTACCTGCTTCTGGAGCGCGCCAGATTCGGCGAGCGGCTGCAGTGCAACGTCGAGGTCGCGCCCGAGGTGCTGCCGGTCGCCGTCCCGTTCCTCGCGCTCCAGCCGCTCGTCGAGAACGCCGTCCGGCACGGCATGGCCGGGGGCCGCCGGGCGTTCCACATCTCGATCGTGGCCCGCGACTCGGGCGCCGAGGCCGCCATCAGCGTGGAGGACGACGGGATCGGCATGGATCCCGAGCGGCTCGAAGAGATCCTGTCGGCGCCCCTCGGACGTCCCGGGCCCACCGGCTGGGGGAGCGTCGCCACCCACGACCGGCCGGGGGGCGGCCCCGGCATCGGCCTCGCGAACGTCGACGCGCGCATGCGCCAGGTCTACGGGGACGAGTACGGCCTCACCGTCGAGACAGCGCTCGGCGCCGGAACCAAGGTCAAATTGCGCGTCCCGAAGTATCGTCCGGGGGTCTTTCCCGACTGAGGCGCGATCCGGGCGACACGCCACTCACTTTTCGGAACCGATTGCGGACAGACGGTAATCGCGGCAAAGTCGCCCTCATGCTTCACGTCCTCGCCGTCGACGATGAACGCCCGGCCCTGGAGGAGCTGACCTACCTGCTCAGCAAGGACCCGCGGATCGGGCGGGTCACCGGCGCCGGAGACGCCTCGGCCGCGCTCCGCGACCTGAGCCGGATGCTCGTCGAGGGCGAGCGCCTCGACGCCGTGTTCCTCGACATCCGCATGCCGGGCCTCGACGGGCTCGACTTCACCCGGCTGCTGACCGCGTTCGCCGCGCCGCCGCACGTGGTGTTCGTGACCGCGCACGACGACTGCGCCGTCACCGCCTACGAGCTCGGCGCGCTCGACTACCTGCTGAAGCCCGTCCGCCCGGAGCGGCTTGCCGAGTCCGTCCGGCGCGTGGCGGCGGCCGTGCGCCGGCAGTCCCCGCCCGCCGGGGAGGCCTCCGCCGACCCCGACGACGAGATGATCCCCGTCGAGCTCGGCGGGCGGACGCGGCTGGTGTCCCGCCGCGCCGTGACCCATGTCGAGGCGCAGGGCGACTACGTGCGGCTGCACACCGCCGACGGCGGCTTCCTGGTCCGCATGCCGCTGTCCGCGCTCTCCAAGCGGTGGGAGGGCGCGGGGTTCATCCGGATCCACCGCAGCACCCTCGTCGCGGCCGCGCACATCACCGAGCTGCGCTTCGACGGCGGCCGTGCCGCCGTCCAGATCGGGGACGAGCTGCTGCAGGTCAGCCGCCGCCACACCCGCGAGGTCCGGGACCTGCTCGTCCGCAAGTTCCACCAACCGGACGAGGACGCCGGGGACCCGGGGGAGGGCCGCGATGACCGATGAACGCCGCGACACGATGGCGGGGACGGCGGCCGCCCGCCCCGGCGCGCCGCCGGAGGGCGCGGCGTCGGGCACGGCGCAGGCCACCGAGACCGCGGCGCCCGCGGCCGGCCCGGCGGACCCCGATCCGCCCGATACCGACCCGCTCCCTTCCGGTCTGCCGATCGGCGCCGCCGAGACCCGCCTCCTCATCCGCGCCCAGTTGCGCACCGCCCTCGGCACCGGCGCGTTCGTCATGACCGTGGTGACGGCGCTCCCGGCGCTGATGGTGATCGTCCCGGCGGTGGCGCGGGCGCGCGTGCACGGCGTCCCGCTGCCCTGGCTCGTCCTCGCGTTCGGCATCCAGCCGGTCTGGGTCGCGGCGTCGTTCCGCCAGCTCGGCCGCGCCGAACGCGCCGAACACGACCTCACGCGACCGGCGGGGCGCCGATGACCGCCGTGGCGGTGGCGGCGGCGCTCCTGGCGCTGCTGGTGGCGACCGTCGCGTTCGGCACCTGCGACCGCCGCTCCGCCTGCACCGCCTCCGACCTCATGGTCGCCTCCCGGGGCGTCACCCCCTGGCGGAACGCCTCGGCGATCAGCGGCGAGTACCTCTCCGCCGCCGCGTTCCTCGGCACCGCCGGACTGGTGCTCGCCTACGGCGCCGACATGCTGTGGCTGCCGGTCGCGGCGACCGCCGGACACGTCCTGCTCCTGGCGTTCGTCACCGCGCCGCTTCGCCGGTCCGGCGCCTACACCGTCTCCGACTTCGCCGAGTGGAGGCTCGGCTCCCCGGCCGTGCGGCGCATCGTCACCTGCTGCGTCTGCTTCATCGGCTGGTTCTACCTGCTGCCGCAGTTCCAGGGCGCCGGCGTGACCCTGCGCGTGATGACGGGCGCCCCGGTGTGGGCGGGCTGGGCCGTCGTCGTCGCGGTCACGCTGCTCCTCGTCGCCTCCGGCGGGATGTGCAGCATCACCGCCGTCCAGAGCATCCAGTTCTGGGTGAAGCTGGTCGCCTTCGCCGTGCCCGCCCTGGCACTGCTGGTCGTGTGGCAGATGGACGGCCGCCCCGACCCCGTCGGCGACGGGCCCGCGCGCTTCGTGCACACCACCCGGGTCCACGTGGGCACCGAGGTGGCGGTCACCGCTCCCGCCGACGTCCTCGTCACCGCCCGGGGACGGGTGGACGGCGTCCGCCACGGCGGCGGGGCGATGACCCTCGCCGCGGGCCGGCACACCATCGGGCCCGGCGCCGAAGTGGTCTTCCCGGCCGGCGCTCCGGTGCCCCATGCCGAACGCCTGCCCGTCCAGAGCGGCGAGACCTGGGCCACCCCCTTCGGCCGCGGCGAGGAACACGGCTTCTACCGCACGTACTCGGCGCTCCTCGGCATCCTGCTCGGCACCATGGGGCTGCCCCACATCCTCATCCGCTTCTACACCAACCCGAGCGGAAGCACCGCCCGCCGCACGGCCGCCCTCGTGCCGGTCCTCCTCGCGCTCTTCTACGTCTTCCCCACCGTCTACGCGTCCATGGGACGCCTCTACGCGCCCGAACTGCTGATGACCGGCGACACCGACGCGACCGTCCTGCTGCTGCCCCAGCGCATCCCGGGACCGGCCGGCGCGCTGCTCACCGGGCTCATCACCCTCGGCGCCTTCGCCGCGTTCATCTCCACCTCCTGCGGCCTCGTCGTCACCATCGCCGGCACGGTCACGCAGTGCGCCCGCCGCAGCGGCGTCGCGTCCTTCCGCATCGCCACCTTGTTCGCGCTCGTCGTCCCCCTCGCCCTGCTCCCGAGGATCGGGACGCAGAGCGCCGCCGGCCTCGTCGCCCTGGCCCTCTGCGTGTCGGCGTGCTCCCTGTGCCCGCTCCTCCTGCTCGCCATCTGGTGGCGCGGCCTGACCGCCGCCGGCGCCGGCGCCGGCCTGCTCCTCGGTACCGGTCTCGCCGTCGCGTCCGGGGTCCTGCACCTGTACGAGGTCCCCCTGACGGGCTGGCCCGCCGCCGCCGTGGCCGAACCCGCCGCCCTGATCGCCCCCGCGGCGTTCGCCGTCATGGTCGCGGTCTCGCTCCTGACCCGCCGCCGCGTCCCCCGCCGCGCCGACCGCGCCCTGACGAAACTGCACCTTCCCGAGGACGTGTTCGCCCGCTGAGTCCCGTTATGAACCGTTCGCGACGGCGCTCCGCTCACCGCGCCCCGCCCTCGGACCGCTCGTCCCGCCGCAGAGACCGCTCATCCGACGACTACGCTCCGTATATCTCTGACTACACACCGTTCATCGAACGCCGCGTCGTCCCCGTGTCCAGGGGTGGCGAACCCCTCTAATGTTCTCAGTGGCACCACACGTCACACCGCCCGAGGAGGGGCGGGCGGTCCCCGGCCGCGAACCCTCCCACAAGAGCAAATCCGGAGATCCGGCGACACACGCCGGATCGTGAGTCGCAGGATCCCGTACCGGGGGGGTGGGATCCCGCGACCTGTGGCTCGGGCGTCGCTGAACAGTCGGGGGGTTGTTCAGCGGCGCTCGAGTCTTTCTTATTGCTTTTTTCTCCTCCTTCGGGCCTGGCGGCCCTCCATCGTCGATAAAGCGGGCGATCGCTGGCATCGCTTCGTCTCGCCTGGCGGCTCGCTTCGCGATCAGATTCTTGCTTCGCTCGAATCTGCCTTCGGACGCGATCGCGGCCCCCGTGTCGTCGCGGGGTTGCTGCACCGGCTGCGGCGGTTGCAGTAGTCGGTGCGGGTCGGCGCTCCCCCCAACGACCTCACCTGTTGCGATCGCATCCGACAGCAGTTTCGGGCTTGCAAGATGCCCGCGCATCCAGCCGTCAGGCGAGCGCTACGCGCCAACCTGCACCCACTACTGCGAAAATCCCAGGCCGCACCGCAACCACACAACGACCTCACGGCTGCGATCGCGTCCGAAGGCAGTTTCGAGCTTGCGAGAAACTGATCGCGCAGCGAGCCGCTGGGCGAGTCGGAGCGATGCCAGCGATCGCCCGCGGTGCCCGACGATGGAGGGCCGCCAGGCCCGAAGGAGGAGGGCACTGCAATAAGCACAGCAGGGCCGCCAGGCCCGAAGGAGGAGAAAAAGCAATAGGCTCAGCCGCGTAGGCGTTTTAGGGTTTTTATGTCTTCTGCGTGGGGGGCGGGGGCTCGGCCCGGGGTTTCGATGATGAAGGGGACGCCGGTCGTGGCGGGGTGGCGGAAGAGGTCGGCGAAGGGGGATTCGCCTATCTGGCCGGCGCCGATGTTCTCGTGGCGGTCCTTGGCGGAGGCGCAGGCGTCCTTGGAGTCGTTGGCGTGGACGAGTTTCAGGCGGCCCTCGCCCACGGCGGCGACCAGGGCGTCGAGGGTGTCCTTGGC
The DNA here is from genome assembly GCF_040639875.1 of Actinomadura sp. NPDC023710. Lineage (NCBI taxonomy): Bacteria > Bacillati > Actinomycetota > Actinomycetes > Streptosporangiales > Thermomonosporaceae > Actinomadura > Actinomadura sp. NPDC023710. The sequence goes on along the minus strand of NZ_JBFAGB010000014.1, from coordinate 181,040 downwards.
GCCGCCCGGGGCCGCCAGGTCGTGGCCGGCGGCGAAGGCGTGGCAGGTGTCGAAGCAGACGCCGAGCTTCGGGTGGTGGTCGAGGCGCTCGAAGAACGGGGCCAGGTCCTGGACCTTGGCGCAGAGCATGTTGTTCTGGCCGGCCATGGGCTCCAGGAGCAGGTCGGGGCCGTCCTCGGGGATCTCGTCGAGGAGCGGCAGAACGTGCTCGCGGACCTGGGCCATGGCCTCGTCGTAGGTCCGGGTGACGGCGGAGCCGGTGTGGACGACGACGCCGCGGGCGCCGATGGCGCGGCCCCGGGTCAGGGAGTGGCGGACGGCCGCGAGCGACCTGTCGAGCGTCTCCGGGGCGGGGGAGCCGAGGTTGACCAGGTACGGGGCGTGGACGTAGACGGGGATGCCCTCGTCCCGGAGCTTGGCGTCCTCGGCCGGCTTCCCCTCGGGCAGGGCCCAGCCGCGGGGGTTGGAGACGAAGACCTGGACCGCCTCGGCGCCGATCTCGGCGGCGTACTTCAGGCCGCCGGTGGCGAGGCCGCCGGCCACGGGGACGTGCGCCCCGACGGGGCTGGTGGGTGAGGTCATGGCGCGTTCAGACTAGCCGGTCAGGGGCCCCGGACGATCGTGATGGTGGAGCCGCGCGGGGCCTCGCCGCTGTTGGGCGACTGGAAGCGGACGACGTTGCCGCCGAAGCCCGTCACGTTCACGCGGAAGCCGGAGTCCTCCAGCGCGCTCCTGGCGTCGTTGACGCGGCGGCCGGTGAGGTCCGGGACGGGGACGTTCTGGTTGCCGTCGCCGTCGTCGCAGCCGAACTGGAAGGGGCCCGCGTCGACGATGCAGTCGCGCTTGTTGACGACGATGGTGACCTTGTCCCCGCGGGAGACGCCGGTGCCCTCGGACGGGTCCTGCTCGATCACCGTGTCGGGGTCCTTGCCGTCCGCCTGCTTCTTCTTGACGGTGACGTCCAGGCCCATGGAGCGCAGCTGGTTGGCTGCGGTGTCGCCGTTCTGGCCGACGAGGCCGGGCATCGACATCCCCGTGGAGACGACGATGGAGACGCGCTCGTCGGGGGACTGCTTCTCGCCGGCGTCCGGGTCGGTGCTGATGACGTCGCCCTTGGAGACGGTCTGCGAGGGGGTGGTGCTCGTCCGGCCGACGGTGAAGCCCTTGTCCTCCAGGGCCTTCTTGGCGTCGGCGAGGGACTTGCCCCCGACGTCGGGCACCTCGCGGGGCGTGATGCCCCGGGAGGGCGTGAGCGTGACCGTCTGGCCCTTGGCGAGGCGGGCCCCTGCGGGCGGGTCGGACTTGGCGACGCCGCCCTTGTGGACGCGGTCGCTGTAGACCGCCTTGGCGGTGCGCACGTCCAGGCCGTCGGACTCCAGCTGGTCGCGGGCGTCGGCGACCTTCATCCCGATGATCGAGGACGGGACGTGCTCGTACTGGCCGGACGTCTGGTACCAGACGGCCCAGCCGAGGATGACCGCCGCGATCAGGCCGATGGCGATCAGGACGTAGCGGCCGGTCAGGGCCCCGATGGCGCGGTCGGCCCTGGTGGGGCGGGCGGCGTACTCGGGCGCCAGGGTCTCGGCGTCCATGACGGCGGTGCGGCCGTGGGCGGGCGGGGCCTCCAGGACGCTCGTCGCGTTGCGGGACGCCTCCTCGACGCGGCGGTCGAAGTCGCGGGGCAGGCCGCCGAACACCTCGGTGACCTCGGCCAGGTACTGGTTCGCGTCCTGCGGGCGGCGCACCGGGTCGTGGCTCGTGGCGTCGGTGACCAGGGCGTCCACCTGCGGGGGGATGCCGGGGACGACGCCGGACGGCGGCGGCACCGTCTCGTTCACGTGCTTGTAGGCGACCGCCAGGGGGGTGTCGCCCTGGTGCGGCAGCCGCCCGGTGATCAGTTCGAACAGCATGATCCCGGCGGCGTAGACGTCGGAGCGGACGTCGGCGTTGCCGGACAGCACCTGTTCGGGCGCCAGGTAGCCGACCGTCCCGATGATCATGCCGGTCTTGGTCATCTTGCTGGCTGTCTCGGCCCGCGCGAGGCCGAAGTCGGCGACCTTGACCTGGCCGTCCTCGGTGATCAGCACGTTCTCGGGCTTGACGTCGCGGTGCACGAGCCCGGCCCGGTGCGCGGCGCCGAGCGCGGCCAGCACCGGCTGCATGATCTCCAGCGCGGCGCGGGGGCCGAGGCGCCCGAGCGAGTTCAGCGCGTCGCGCAGGGTGCGGCCGGCGACGTACTCCATCACCAGGAAGACGTGCTCGCCGTCGGTGCGCTGGTCGTAGACGGCGACGACGTTGGGGTGGGACAGCGCCGCGGCGGCCTTGGCCTCGCCGATGAAGCGGGCGACGAAGTCCTCGTCGGAGGCGAGTCCGGCGTGCATCACCTTGATCGCGATGATGCGGTCGAGCCTGAGGTCGCGCGCGAGGTAGACCGTGGCCATGCCCCCGCGCGCGATGCGGGACTCAATGCGGTAGCGCCCGTCGAGCACCCGCCCGACGAGAGGATCTGCAACCGTCGTGTCCATCGGTGCGAGTTTACGGGCGAATCCGCATGGATCTCATCAGTCGCGAGTATGAGCATCGATGAGCCCGGAGGGTGACACCTCCGGGGCGCCCGGTTCGGGCGTGACGGGCGGGACGCGGCGGCGCAGCGTCCGCGTGCTGCGGGAGACGGCCACGCCGGCGAGGCACAGCAGCCCGCCGCCGAGGGTGACCAGCCCGGGGACCTCGTCGAGGAACAGCCACGACATCCCCACCACGAGGGCGGGCGCGGCGTAGGTGGTGGCGCCCATCTTCCCGGCGGTCGTGCGGGCCAGGGCGTATCCCCAGGTCGTGAAGGCGACCGCGGTCGGGAAGACGCCCAGATAGACCATGTTGAGGGTGGCGCCCGCGGAGGCGTCCGCGGCCTGCGAGACGAGCTGCCCGGAGAACGGCAGGCAGGCGACCGCGCCGATCGCGCAGGAGAACGTGGTGAACTGCAGCGCCGACGCGTGCCTCAAGGCCGGCTTCTGGGCGACGACGCCCGCCGCGTAGGTGACGGCGGCGGCCAGGCAGAGCAGCACCCCGCCGACGGACGAGCGTCCGTCGCCCGACATCGACAGTCCGACGACGGCGGCGCCGGCGAACGACACGGCCATGCCGAGCATCAGCCGGGACGACAGGCCCTCCTTCAGCAGCCAGCCGCCGAGGAGCGCGATGAGGATCGGCCCGATGTTGACGACGAGGGCGGCGGTGCCCGCGTCCACCAGCTGCTCGCCCCAGTTCAGCACGACCATGTAGGCGCCGAACCACAGGACGCCGGCGGTGACGATGCCGGGCCAGGCGGCCTTGGGCGGCAGGCCCCCGCCCCGGACGAGCCAGATCGTCCCCAGCACGACCGTCCCGGAAAGGAGGCGGCCGAGGGCGAGGGCGCCGGGACTGTACTCGGCGCCCGCACTGCGGATGGCGACGAAGGCCGAGGCCCAGAACACCACCGTGACCGTCGCCGCCGCCACCGCGAGCTTGCCGGCGCGCGCGCCGCTGTCCTGCTGCATGTCACGCACCTTAGGGAGAGGACGTTTCCATCAACACCGAAGCGTTCTGTGGGGTTGCGCCCCGGTATGCCCAGTCTGATGGCGCGTGACTTTTCAGGTCCAGCGAAATCTTCTACAGGTGGATCTTTAGCATCGCTACGAGGTCGCGAGTCCGTCGAACGGGGAGGACGCCTGGGCGTAGCGGCGCTTGGGGATGCGCCCGGCGAGCCGCGCGAGCCGCCCGCCCTCGACCGCGTGCCGCATCGCGGCGGCCATCCGCGCCGGGGACTGCGCGCGGGTGACGGCGGTCGCGAGGAGCACGGCGTCGCAGCCGAGCTCCATGGCCAGGGCCGCGTCGGACGCCGTGCCGAGCCCCGCGTCCAGGATCACCGGGACGGTCGCGCGCTCGACGATCAGCTCGATGTTGTGCGGGTTGCGGATGCCGAGGCCCGACCCGATCGGGGAGCCGAGCGGCATCACGGCCGCGCAGCCGATCTGCTCCAGCCGGTGCGCCAGGACCGGGTCGTCACTGGTGTAGGGCAGGACGACGAAGCCGTCGTCGACGAGCTGCTCGGCGGCCTCGACCAGCTCGATCGGGTCGGGCAGCAGCGTGCGCTCGTCGGCGATCACCTCTAGCTTGACCCAGTTCGTCCCGAGCGCCTCCCGGGCGAGCTTGGCGGTCAGGACGGCCTCGCCCGCGGTGAAGCAGCCGGCGGTGTTCGGCAGCACCCGGATGCCGCACTCGGTCAGCACGTCCAGCACCGAGCCGCGGGCGGACGGGTCCACCCTGCGCATCGCGACCGTGGTGAGCGCCGTCCCGGACGCGGTCAGCGCCTCGCGCAGCACCGCCATGCTCGGCGCCCCGCCCGTTCCCATGATCAGCCGCGAGCCCAGCTCCTCGCCCGCGATGACCAGCCCGTCGGTGCCCGCTTCTCCGGGGCCCGCTTTTCCGGTGTCCATCCTCAACCTCCCTGGACCGCGGTCAGCACTTCGATGCGGTCGGCGTCCCGCAGGGGCGTGGCCTCCCACTCCGCGCGCCGGACGACCTCGTCGTTCAGCGCCGCCGCCACGCCCGTCGCGACGGCCGTGACGGACGCGACGACCTCGGCCACGCTCACGCCGTCGGGCAGCTCGCGCGCCTCACCGTTGACGATCACTTTCATGCGCTCACCTCGGGGGAGAAGCGGTCGGGGGCGAACGGCCCGGCGACCTCGGGGACGGGCCCGTCCAGCAGCATCGCGGACAGGATGTCGGCGCTCACCGGCGTGAGCAGGATGCCGTTGCGGAAGTGCCCGGTGCCCACGAGCAGCCCGGGCAGCGCGGTCGGGCCCATCACGGGCGCGTTGTCGGGGGAGCCGGGCCGCAGCCCGGCGCAGACCTCCGCGAACTCCAGCTCGGTGATGCCGGGCAGCAGCTCGCGGGCGTCGCGCAGCAGCTCCCACAGCCCGCCGGCGGTGACGCGCGTGTCGAAGCCCAGCTCCTCCTGCGTGGCGCCGAGGACGATCTCCCCGTCCGCACGCGGCACCAGGTAGACCGACGACCCCCGGACGAGGCCGCGGGTCGCCCGCCGCAGGAACGGCGCGCGGGTGCGCAGCCGGATCACCTGGCCCTTGACCGGGCGGACGGGTGGAACGGTCCCGGGAGGCAGGCCGCCGAGGTCGCCCGACCACGGCCCCGCGGCCAGCAGCACCCGGTCCGCGCGGATCACGGTGCCGTCGTCCAGGCCCACGCCGGCGGCGGCGCCGTTCTCGACGACGACGCGCTCGGCCCGCCGCCGGACGAGCCGGACCCCCAGCCGCTCGCACGCCGCCAGCAGCGCCGGGGCGAGCCGGCGGGGGTCGACCGAGCCGTCCTCGGGGGCGAGCAGGCCGCCGCGCACGCCGGGCGCGAGCATCGGCTCCAGCCGCCGGCACTCGCGGCCGGTGAGCGCCTCGGCGGGGATGCCCAGGTCCTCCTGGAAGCGGCGCAGGTCGTCCAGGTGCCGCAGGTCGTCGGAGTCGAAGGCGACCTCGAGGATCCCGTCGGTGCGGTAGCCGGTCTCCAGGCCGGTCAGCTCCTCCAGTTCGGCGACGAAGGCGCCGTACCGGTCGCGGGAGGCGAGGCCGAGCCGCAGCAGCGGCTCCTCGCCGTAGGTCAGCTCGCTGACCGGGGTGAGCATGCCCGCCGCCACGGAGGACGCCCCGGACGCGGGCGCGGGATCGACGAGCGTCACGGCGGCGCCGCCGGCGGCGGTGCGCCAGGCGGTGGCCAGGCCGATCACCCCGGCGCCGATGATGACGATCTGCATGCGCGCTCCCTTCGCCGGCATGATCCGGATCAGGTCGTGGCGGTCGGCGGCCCGTTCAGCCGCCCTCTCAGCCCGGTCGCACCGGACTCCCGCGCTCTGTGCTGTTCTGCTGCCCCCACCTTACGACCTCGGCGAACCGGGCAACTGCCTGGACACCTGTCCATCCCCGGATCGCCGCCCGTTAGGGTGACCTTCATGGAGAGGGTCATCGTCGTGGGTGGCGGGCTGGCCGGCGTGCGCGCCGTGGAAGCCCTGCGGAGCAAGGGGTACGAGGGCGCGCTGACCCTCGTGTCGGCGGAGCGGCACCGGCCCTACGACCGGCCGCCGCTGTCGAAGGCCGTCCTCGCGGGCGAGTCCGACGACACGACCGTCGACGCCGACTGGGACGCGCTGCGCTGCGAGCTGCTGCTCGGCGAGCGCGCCACCGGCCTGCGGCTGGACGAGCCCGGACGGGGCGGAACGGTGGAGTCCACGGCGGGCGACCTGCGCTTCGACGGGCTCGTGATCGCGACCGGCGCCGCCCCGATCACGCTGCCGGGGGAGGGACGCCAGCACGTGCTGCGCACGATCGACGAGGCGCGCGACCTGCGCGCCCGGCTCACCGCGGGCGCCCGCATCGTGATCGTCGGGGCGGGCTGGATCGGCGCCGAGGTCGCGACCACCGCGGCCCGCCGGGGCTGCGCGGTCACCGTCGTGGAGGCGGCCGACACCCCGCTGGCGGGCGCGATCGGGCCCGAGGTCGGCGCGCTCACCGCCCCCTGGTATGCCGAGGCCGGCGTCGAACTGCGGACCGGGGTCAAGGTCGCGGAGGTGCGCGACGGGGGCCTCGCCCTCGCCGGCGGCGGCCGCGTCGACGCCGACGAGGTGGTCGTCGGCGTCGGGGTGCGGCCCGTCCTGTCGTGGCTGGAGGGCTCCGGGCTGCTGCTGGAGCGCGGCGTCGTCACCGACGGCTCGTTCCGGACCTACATGGGCGAGGAGGACACCGGGGCGCCGCGCCCGGACGTCGTGGCGGTCGGCGACTGCGCCGCCTGGTGGTCGCACCGCTACGGGCGGCGGCTCCTCGTCGAGCACTGGGACACCGCGCTGAACGCCCCCGAGGTCGCCGCCGCGGCCCTCCTCGGCCGGGACGCCGTGTACGACGCCGCCCCGTACTTCTGGTCGGAGCAGTTCGGGCGCATGGTCCAGTACGCGGGCGACCACTCGGCGTCCGAGCGGCTCGTGCGCAGGGGCGACCCGTCCGACCCCAGGTGGGCGGTGGCGTGGCTGACCGGCGACCGCCTCGACGCGATCCTCACCGTCGGCCGGCCCCGCGACCTGGTGCAGGCGAGGCGTGTGATCGCCGCCGGGACGCCGGTGGATCCGGAGGCGATCGCCGACCCGGACGTCCCCGTCCGGCAGGCTGTTCGCGCAGAGCGATCGGCGGGGACGTAACGGCTGCGCAGCGGGTTTGAGTCTTCCGAAGGCGTGGTAGCAAGGGGGCGTGACGCAGATGCACGCAACCGTTGACAGCGCACTGGACCCCCGCACCGACGCCCTGGCCGGCGAGTGGCTCACCCTCGGGGAGACCGCCGAGAGACTCGGGATCAGGCCCAACCGGATCAAGCAGCTCATCCACGAGCACCGCATCCTCGCGGTGCGCCGCGGCGGGGAGCCGATGGTGCCCGCGGCCTTCATCAAGGACGGCCAGGTCATCAAGGGTCTTCCCGGTACCCTGACCCTCCTGTCGGACGCCGGCTTCGACGACGCCGAGACGATCCGGTGGCTGTTCACGGCCGACGACACGCTGCCGGGGACGCCGGTGGACGCGCTCACCGAGAACCGGGGGACCGAGGTCCGCCGCCGCGCCCAGGCGCTCGCCTTCTAGGCCGCCGCCGGCGGCGCACGACGCACGTGACACGATCGCGGGGTCGCGCGCGGCGGGTCACCGCGCGCGCGACTCCGTGATCACCTGTGGAAAGGACGTCCCCGGCCGTGTCCAGGCACCTCCCCACCGAGCGCGCCGTCGCGCTGCGCGCCCGGCTGAGCCGAGCCCGCCTCTACCTCTGCACGGACGCGCGCGAGCGCCAGGGTGACCTGCCGGCCTTCCTCGACGCCGTGCTCGCGGGCGGCGTCGACCTCGTCCAGCTCCGCCAGAAGGGCCTGGAGGCCCGGCAGGAGACGGCCTACCTGGAGGTGTTCCGGGCGGCGTGCGAGCGGCACGGGGCGCTGCTGGCCGTCAACGACCGGGCCGACATCGCGCACGCGGTCGGCGCCGACGTGCTGCACCTCGGCCAGGACGACCTGCCGGTGCCCGCCGCCCGCGAGATCGTCGGCGGCGACATGCTGATCGGCCGGTCGACGCACTCCGGCGAGCAGGCGTCGGCGGCGGCCGCCGAGCCCGGCGCCGACTACTTCTGCGCGGGCCCGGTGTGGCCCACGCCGACCAAGCCCGGCCGCCCCGCCCCCGGCCCGAAGCTGCTGGAGTACGTCGCGGCGCAGCGCGTCGCGCGGCCCTGGTTCGCGATCGGCGGCATCGACCTCGGCAACCTGGACGAGGTCCTCGCCGCGGGCGCGGAGCGCGTCGTGGTGGTCCGGGCGATCACCGAGGCCGACGATCCGGGCGCCGCCGCGGCGCGGTTCGCGCGCCGGCTGGCCGCCCGGCCGCTCGGCACCGGCTGACCGCACGGTTTGACGCGGATCACGGTGCGGGCCGCGGCCCCGTCGCCGACAATGGGGATCATGAGCGTGGGACCTGACGACGACCGCACGGTCGACCTGGACGACGACCTGGACGTCCTGCCGGACCAGACGTCCGACGACACCGACGCCGGCTGGGGCGAGTGGCGTACCGGCGACGACGACGCGCGCCTGCTGGAGGACCGGCCGCCGCACTGGTGAGCGGCCGCCCGGGTCAGGTCAGGACGCCGAGGAGGAACCCGGCCGCCACGACGGCGCCGAGCGCGACCATCATCCGCCACCGGTAGCGCGGGATCCGCGTCGGGCGCGGCTTCGGCGCCGGGGCCTGACCCTCGCGCAGCGCCCGGACGATCTGCGACGCGGTCGGGCGCGCGGCGGGGTTCTTGTCCAGGCAGCGGGCCGCGAGTTCGCGCAGCGGGCCCTGCATGTCGCCGAGGTCGGGCTTGCGGGACGTCACGCGCCGCATGACGGCCGCGCTCGGCCCGGTGCCGAACGGCGGGCGCCCGGTCGCGGCGAACACCATCGCGGCGCCCCACGCGAACACGTCGGCGGGCGGCCCGACCGGCTCGTCCTCGATCTGCTCGGGCGCCATGTAGGCGGGCGTCCCGACCGGGCCGGTGGTCAGCGGGGTCGCGTCGGCGGTGCGGGCGATGCCGAAGTCGATGACCTTGGCGCCGTCCGGGCCGAGCAGCACGTTGCCGGGCTTGAAGTCGCGGTGCACGATCCCGGCGCGGTGGATCGCCGCCAGCGCGGCGGCGGTCCGCAGCGCGAGCTTGCGGAGCCGCGGCGGGGCGAGCGGGCCGTGGTCGGCGACGACGTGCTGGAGCGAGGGCCCCTCGACGAACTCGCTGACGATGTAGGGGCGGTCGCCGGTCATGTCGGCGTCCAGGACGCGCGCGGTGTGCCGCCCGGACACCCGCAGGGCCGCGTCCGCCTCCTTGGCGAAGCGGCTGCGCGCCCGCTGGCCGGCCGCCACGCCGCCGCGCAGCAGCTTGACGGTGACGAGATCGCCGTCGCCGTCCCGGCCGAGGTAGACGACGCCCTGGCCGCCCTCGCCGAGCCGCCCGAGCAGCGTGTAGGCGCCGAGGCCGCACGGGTCGTCGGGGCCGAGCGGGGCGCCGGCCCGGTGGTCGCGGCCGTGCGCGGGCCGGGCCGGGACGCGGCCCGGCCCCGGGTGCGCCTTGGCCGGGCGGCCGGCGTGCGCGCCGTGGGGCTGGCCGGCGCGGGCGGCGCGGCCGGGGCGGGGAGAAGAGGATCGCGGGGGATGGGGGTCCGTCCTCCCGCGGGAGGTGTCGTGCGGCACTGGGGACTCCGACTCGGCGGGGGCGGACGAAGATCTCCCCATTTGTACCGCGTAATCGGAACGTGGGGCAGGGGAACCGGGATCTTCTCCGTCAGCGGCACGCCCCGAGTGCCGCGGAGCCGACGATCCGCCGGGACGACTCGCCCACCATGATCTTGTAGCAGCCGGCGGCGACCTTCCACGCCTTCGCCTCCTCGTTCCAGTAGGCGAACGAGCGCGACGACAGCGGGAACGTCACCTTCGCGCTCCGCCCGGGCGCAAGGGCGACCTTGGCGTATCCCTTGAGCTGCTTGGGCGGTTGCGGGACCTCCGCGCCCGGCGAGGGCATGCCGATGTACAGCTGCGGCACGGCGACCCCGGCTCGTCGACCGGTGTTGGTGACGGTCAGCTGCACGGACTTGGAGGTCGCGACCAGCCCGCTGTAGGCGAACGTGGTGTAGGACAGGCCGTGCCCGAACGGGAACCGGGGCGCGATGCCCTTCGCGTCGTAGTGCCGGTAGCCGACCATGACCCCCTCGGAGAACGTGGTGTTCTTGTCGAGACCGGGGTACTGCGCCGGATTCCCGGACACGGGCGCGTCGTTCTCGTTGGCGGGGAACGTCACGGGAAGCCGTCCGCCGGGGTCCACGTCCCCGTACAGGACGCGGGCCAAGGCGTCCCCCGCTTCCTGACCCGGATACCAGGCCTCGACGATGCCCCTCACCTGTCCCGCCCAGGGCGTCAGCACGGGCCCGCCCGTGTTCAGCACGACGACCGTGTTGGGATTGGCCTTGGCGACCTCGGAGATCAGCCCGTCCTGGTCGCCCCTGAGCGGCTCACCGCATCGCAGCGTCAGGCACGACTTGTCGAAGAACTCGCCCTGGCTGTCGGTCGCGAACACGATGGCGAGGTCGGCGGCGCGGGCAGTGTCGGCGGCGCCCCCGCGGTCGTCGCCGTCGTGGTAGGTCACCCTGGTTCCGGAGCCCGCGCGGCGGGAGAGGCCGTCCTGCGCGCTCACGGTCGCGAACGGGACGACCTTCGCCGAGCCGAAGCCGCTCGGGCTCTGCCGCGCGGCCCGCCCGATCAGCGCGATCGACCCCGGGGCCCGGAGCGGGAGGACGCCGTCGTTCTTCAGCAGCGTGATCCCGCCCTCCTCGACGACCCGGGCGGCGTTCCGGCTCGCCGTCCGGTCGGCGCGGCCGAGGTCGTTGGGATACGCCTGCCGGTCGAACACCCCGAACCTGAACATCGTCCGCAGGACGGCGCGCACGTGTGCGTCGATGGCGGCCTGCGTGACCTTCTTCTGCGCGACGGCCAGCTTCAGCAGGAACGCGTTGTACTTCATGCCGAAGGGCAGTTCCATGTCCAGCCCGCCGTTGGCGGCGCCGGCGGCGTCCTGCACGGCGGTGTGGTCGGACGGGACGAACCCCGTGAACCCCCACTCCGACCGGAGGATCCCGTTGAGGACGGCGTCGTCCTGGCAGGCCCACCGGCCGTTCAGCTTGCCGAACCCGCACATCACCGTCGCGGTGCCCGCGTCCTTCACCGCGGCCTCGAACGGCGGCAGGTAGATCTCGCGGAGCGTGCGCGGGTCGACGTTCATGCCGAGCGACAGCCGGTCGGTCTCCTGCGTGTAGACGGCCATGTGCTTGACCGAGGTCATCACGCCCTGCGCCTGCGCGCCCCGGATCCACGGCACGCCGAGGGTCGCCGACAGGTAGGGGTCCTCGCCGAACCCCTCGAACGTCCGGCCGTTGCGGGGCGTGCGCAGGACGTCCACGGTCGGGCCGAAGACCAGGTCGTTGCCCCGGTGCCTGGCCTCCCACGCGACCGTCCCGCCGTACAGCCGGGCCGCCTCCGGGTCGAAGGCCGCCGCGAGCGCGATCGGCGCGGGCAGCGCCGTCGCCGTGCCCTGCCGGACGCCGGCCGGGCCGTCGGCCATGCGGACCGGCGGGATGCCGAGCCGGTCGATCCCGTCGGCGGTGTCGGCGTGCGCGTTCTCGGAGAAACCGCCGAGCGGCCCGCCGAGCGGATCGTCCGACGCGAGCATCGAGATCTTCTCGTCGTCGGTCATCCGCGGCAGCAGCAGCGCCGCCCGCCGGTCGGGCGCCAGCGCGGCGTCGCACCACGGCCGCCGGGCCGGGTCGCCGCAGCGCCCGGCCGCCGCCCGCGCCTCGCCGGGCGCGGACGCCGCGGTCACCACCGCCGTCAGGGCCAGCGCGGAGGCGACCGCGAGCGCCGCCGGCAGCCCGCGTCCCGGCCTCATCCGCCCGCCCCCTCCTCGCGCGGAACCTGATCCTCGTGCCGGCCGTCATCCTCGTTCTGGACGCGCAGGGCGTTCAGCGTGAAGGCGACCATGTGGTAGTGGCCGATCAGCATCACCAGCTCGATCAGCTCGTGCTCCCCGAAGCGCGTGGCCAGCTCCGTCCACGTCGCGTCGCTGACCGTGCCGCGCTCGTGCAGCTCGTCCGCGGCCGCCAGCACCATGCGGTCGTCGTCGCTCCAGCCGTGCCCGTTCGGATCCTCGCGGAGCGCGGCGATCTCGTCCTCGGTGAGCCCCGCGTCCAGCGCGACCCGGCGGTGGTGGTCCCACTCGTACGCGCAGGACCGGTGGTGCGCCGTGCGCAGGATCGCCAGCTCGCGGTCGCGGGCGCCCAGCGTCCCGTTCATCAGCAGCATCGAGCCGAACCCGATCCACGACCGGAACAGCTCCGGGTGCCGGGCGAGCGTGGTGATGACGTTGAGGGGCCCGATCGTCTCGGTCACGGCCCTGACCACGTCGTCCCACTCCTCCTCGGGGAGCGGGTCGAAGCGCGGGACGCGGTCTCCTGAGGTGTCGGCGCACATGGCGACATTTCTGCCACCAATCAGTGGGAAAGTTCTAGTGCGCCGGGGAAAGTTGGCCGAATCGTGTCACGGGAGGCGCGTGCGACGGCGGCCTCACGTGTTGCGCGTGGTGGCCGCCACCGCGAGCTCCGCCAGCGCCTCCCGGGCGCCGGCGGTGACGGGGGCCGCCCGCAGGGCCTTCTCCGCCTCGCGCAGGTAGCGCTCGATCATGGCCTCGCACGCGGCGAGGCCCCCGGTCTCCTCGATGATGGCGCGCAGCTCGTCCACGCCGGGGCGGTCCAGCGCCGGGTCGCCGAGGCGGCGCTCCAGCGCCGCGGCCTGGGCCGCGGAGGCACGTTCCAAGGTGAGGGCGACCAGGACGGTCCGCTTGCCCTCGCGCAGGTCGTCGCCGGCGGGCTTGCCGGTCTCGGCCGGGTCGCCGAACACGCCGAGCACGTCGTCGCGGAGCTGGAAGGCGATGCCGAGCGGCAGACCGTAGCCGGTGAGCGCGGCCGCCACGTCGGGACGGGCCCCGGCCAGGGCCGCGCCGAGGTGCAGCGGGCGCTCGATCGTGTACTTGGCGCTCTTGTACTCCACCACGCGCAGCGCCGTCGCGACGTTCGCCTGGCGGCGCGCCCCCTCCAGCATGTCGAGGTACTGGCCGCACATGACCTCGGTGCGCATGAGGTCGTAGACCGCCCGGCCGCGCAGCCTGCTCGCGCCGTCCAGCCCGGAGGTCTCGAACATCTCGCCCGACCAGGCCAGGCACAGGTCGCCGAGCAGGATGGCGGCGCCCCCGCCGAAGGACTCGGCGTCGCCCGGCCACGCCTGCGCGCGGTGCAGCGCCTCGAAGCGCCGGTGGGCGGACGGCTGGCCGCGCCGGGTGTCGCTGGAGTCCATCACGTCGTCGTGGATCAGCGCGCTCGCCTGGAGCAGCTCCAGGGACGCGGCGGCGGCCACGATGCCGGGCCCGTCCTCGCCGCCCGCCGCGCGCCACCCCCAGTAGCAGAACGCCGGCCGCAGCCGCTTCCCGCCGCCGAGCAGGGCGTCCAGGGCCGACAGCAGCGGTGCGAGGTCCTCGCTGATGGCGCGCAGCGCGGGGCGCCGGAGGTCGACGAAGGCCAGCAGCGCCTCGTCGACCTCCTTGCGGATCCGGGTGGTCGACATGCCGAGATCGTATCCACCTGGGTGCTTTCCACCCTCCATCACGAGCGTGTGATGTCACTAGATCTTCAGAAATATGGACATAACGCATGTTGGGTGTGGCGAGCATCACGCGGATCGGCGGCCCCGGGCGGTGCCCTCCGCCGCCCTCCGCTGCCCTCTGTTCCGGTCCGCCCGGGCGGCGCTTCTGTAGGCTTGGGGAATGCGACGCGTACGCCCCGACAGGCCCCCCACCGTCCGAGAACTGCTCGCTTCGGGCGAGCGCTCGTTCTCGTTCGAGTTCTTCCCGCCCAAGACCGACAAGGGCGCGCGGAACCTGTGGCGTACGATCCGCGAGCTGGAGTCCCTGCACCCGACGTTCGTGTCCGTCACCTACGGCGCGGGCGGCGGCACCCGCGACACGACCGTCGACATCGTCGAGCGCATCGCCACCGACACCACCCTCACGCCGGTCGCGCACTTCACCGCCGTGAACCACTCGCAGGCCGAGCTCCGCAACCTGATCGGCCGGTTCGCCGCCGTCGGCGTCCGCAACGTCCTGGCGCTGCGCGGCGACCCGCCCGGCGACCCGATGGGGGAGTGGGTCAAGCACCCGGACGGCGTGGAGTACGCCGCCGAGCTGGTCCGGATGATCCGCTCCTACGGCGACTTCAGCGTCGGCGTCGCCGCGTTCCCCTACAAGCACCCGCGCTCGCGCGACATCGAGAGCGACACCCGCCACTTCGTGGCCAAGTGCCGGGCCGGCGCCGACTACGCGATCACCCAGATGTTCTTCCGCGCCGAGGACTACTTCCGGCTGCGCGACCGCGTCGACGCCGCCGGCTGCGACGTGCCGATCCTGCCCGGCATCATGCCGGTCACCCGGCTCAGCACGATCGAGCGGTCCGAGCAGCTGTCGGGCGCGCCGTTCCCGCCCGAGGTCAGGGCACGCTTCGAGGCCGTCGCCGACGACCCGGAGGCCGTCCGCCGGCTCGGCATCGAGCACGCGGCCGAGCTGTGCTGCGAACTGCTCGACCAGGGCGCGCCGGGCATCCACTTCATCACGTTCAACCAGTCCACGGCGACGCGCGAGGTCTACTCGCTGCTGGACGGCGCCGGGTACGGCGCCAGGGGCAGCGTCCCGCCCATCACCGCGTAGCGGGGTCCGCCGCCCGGGAACTCGAAGTCGGTCAGCAGGTCGACCATGCCGACCGAACGGTAGAGGGTGCGCGCCGGGGTGTCCGGCCTCCTGTCGAGCGTCGACAGCACGACCGTCCGCTCCGGCCGCCCGTTGCAGAGCGCGGTGAGCAGGGCCCGGCCGAGGCCCTTGCCCTGCGCCTGCGGATGGACGTGCAGTTCGGCGACCTCGAAGGCGTTCTCCAGCCACGAGTCGGCGTGCTCGGGCCCCTCCCGGTCGGACAGCGCCTGGTGGACGACGTCGTGCCACCACTGGCCGCGCGCCCCGTGGAATCCGTAGGCGAACCCCTGGACGGGCGCCGGCATGACGGGCAGCGCTCCGCGCCGCTCGACCACGCACGCGCGGAACCCCGGATACGAGGCATGCCGCTCCATGATGGTGTGCCGGCCCGGGAGCTGCTCGTTCGGCGGCTCCATCGCGGCCGCGTACACGTCCAGCATGGGGCTCAGCCTGCGTAGGAAGGCACGTTCGTCGATCTCGCGCAGCTTCGGGTCCCTCACCCGACAGAGACTAGACCCGCGTGACGGTCCGCTGGGTGACGGAAAGCCGATCGTAGAGGTCCCAGAGGATCCGGTCGGCGGCCTTCCGCAGCGTTCCGCGGTTGGCGTCCAGCTGCCCGCCCCACTCGCGCGCCTCCGGGCCGAGCCACGCGTCCGTCCCGCCGAGCGACTTCACGGGCCCGTCCAGTGCCTGGCGGAGCCGGTCGATGCTGCCGTAGGCGTCCGCGTACGCCTGGTAGAGCTGCTGGTACTCCGGATTCGGCTGCTCGGCGGGCGACAGCCGCGCCGAAGCGGCGCCCGTGATCGGCGGGGGCAGGCTGCCGGGAGGCGGTGGAGCGGCCATGGCGACCTCTCAGGCGGTGGCGGTGGACGGGTGCAGGTCGAGCCTGGCGATGGCCTCGCGCGTGCGGCCGCTCATGTCGGCCCCCAGGAGCACCTGGACGGCGACGGGACGGACCCCGGCGTGGTCGGCCCCGGCCAGGAAGGCGCGCAGCCATCTCACGTCCATCGTCAGATGGTGGCTGGACGTGCCGAGGGACTGCTGCACGGCCTCCAGCCTCGCCTTGTCCCCCTGGGCGGCCTTCAGCAGACCGGCGGCGCCCGCCGGGCCGAGACGCTCGTACAGCTTCTCGGTGTAGTCGGGGTCGCCGGCGTTGGCCTCCAGGTGTCTCCACACCGGGTCCGGGACGGGGCGGCCGTGCTGGACGGACGCCGCCGCGGCCAGTGCGTCGGCCTTGGCGGCCCGGGCGGCGGCCGGCCGGTCGGGGAAGCTGCCGAGATCGCCGGCGCCGTGCGGGGTCGGCCGCGGCGCCGCCTTCGGGGGCGAGGTCCGGTGCGGCGGCGCCTTCACCGGGCGCGGCGTCCCCACCGGGCCGCCGCCGGTCTTGCGCGGCACCGGAGCCGGGGTGGGCGCCGGCGGCATGTCGATGCCACCGCCAGGGGAGGGATGCGTGACCGCGAAGTTGTACCGGCGCGTCAGCATCCCGAGCTGCTCGGCGGCCCACCGCGCCACCTCGTCGGCCTGCCTGTACCCGGCCGTGGAGACGCCGGGCGGCGGGCGATGGCCGTTCAGCCACCCCTGGATCGCGTTCTGCGCGTCCTGGAGCTGCCTGATGACCTGGTTGAGCGCGGGCGGGTCGATCCCCCGGAACTCCGGGTCGCGCGCCGCCGGACCCGTCCGCATCTGCGTCGCCATCACCCCTCCGGTGCTCGTCCTTCGCCGTTTCCCGACTCCCCAGAATCACACTGGTGTCACTGGCTGTCGAGTGCCCTGCCCACCGATTCGGCATCGCGCGCCACGACGGCGGTCTCGTCCGCCACGACGATCGGACGCTGGATCAGCACCGGGTTCGCCACCATGACCTCGATCCAGCGGGCCCGGTCGCGTTCGAGGTCCCTGAGCCCGAGCTCCTTGGCGACCGGCTCGTTCAGCCGCGCCACGTCCCACGGCTCGGCGCCGATCCGGGTGAGGACCTCGTCCAGCTCCTGCGCCGTGGGCGGCTCGTCCAGGTAGCGGCGCTCGGTGTACCGCACGCCGGCCTCGTCCAGCGCGGCCTTGGCGGCGCGGCTCTTCGAGCAGCGCGGGTTGTGCCAGAGTTCCATCACTCCACCTCCGCCGGGGCTCCCCCGGTGATCCTCAGCAGTTCGCCGTACGACGTGGGGAAGACGGTGTGCGGGTGCCCGCCCGCCGCCCACACCTCGTCGTACCTTTCCAGCCAGATGTCCACCAGCGTGCGGATCGGCTCCGGATGGCCGACCGGCGCGACGCCCCCGATCGGCTGGCCGGTCGCCTCCCGGACGAACTCCGGCGACGCCCGCCGCACCTTCGCCGCGCCCACCAGCGCCGCGACCTTCACCGTGTCGACGCGGTGCGCGCCGCTGGTCATCACCAGCAGCGGCGACCCGTCGGCGTCGAACACCAGGCTGTTGGCGATCGCGCCGACCTCGCAGCCGAGCTGCTCGGCCGCGGCCTGCGCCGTCCTCGCGGAGTCGGGCAGCTCGACGATCGCTCCCGTCGCGCCCAGGTCGAGCAGAGCCTTCGCGACGATTTCGGCATTCGGATGCATGGGTAGAACTTTAAGGTCAGTGCATGCGAGGGAGAGCGATCGACGTGCGGAAGAGCGCGGTTCTGCTGATCGGGGCCGTCGTCCTGACGGGCTGCAACGACATCGACGCGGCGGGGTCCGCCCCGTCGGAGGAGGCGCCGAAGGGGACGCCGTCCAAGGCGCCGGCGACGCCCACACCGAGCCCCGGGCACCGCAAACTGAAACCGGGCGCCAAGGGGCCCGACGTCCAGGCGCTCCAGCGGCGCCTCAAGGCATTGCACTACGACCCCGGAAAAGCGGACGGGAAGTACGGGCCGTCCACGCAGACGGCCGTGTGGGCGTTCCAGGCGGTGAACCGCCTCAAGCAGAAGAGCACCCTCTCCGCCTCGTTCTGGAAGGCCCTGGACGCTCCCAAGGAGCCGCGGCCGGTGGCCAAGAAGCGCGAGAAGAACCGCGTCGACGTGGATCTGAAGCGCCAGTACCTCGTCCTCTACAAGAGCGGCAGCCCGCGGCTCATCACGCACGTGTCGTCGGGTTCGGGGGAGTACTACTGCGCCAAGGACCGGGGCGCGACCGTCGCGCGCTGCCGCTACGCCACGACCGGCACGGGCGACTTCCGGACGGGACGCCGCGCCTCCGGCTGGGAGACCTCGCCGCTGGGGCAGCTCTACAACCCCATCTACTTCAACGGCGGCATCGCGTTCCACGGCGCCCTGGACGTGCCCATGCACCCCGCCTCGCACGGCTGCGTCCGCATGCCGATGCACATCGCCCGGTACTTCCCGGACGAGGTCGGCACGGGCGTCCCCGTGCATGTCAGGCGGCCTCGCTAGCCTCCGCGCGGGAGCCGCGTCCGGGCCGCTGTCAACCCCGCTGACCTGCGGGATACGACACGCGTTCGAACACGTTGACGAATCGCCGTCAGGGCGGTTTACTGTGAAGCGCGTCGAACTTATGTTCGATGTGGTGCGGGACTCGCGGCCCGCGCCAGGGCGACGTCCCCGCCGATCGCGGTGTTTCGGCGGGACGGACGGCCGGGCGGAGTGAGGGGAAGCTCTCCGCCCGGCCGGCCCGAGCCCCGGAAGGAGGCAGACATGTCCGGAACGATGACCGCACGCGGAGTCCACTCCGCAGCCCAGTCCGTCCCGTCCCCCAGTCCTCGCCCACGCCACCGGCCGATGCCCGCGCCGCGTCCGGCGCACACGGCCGTCGGGCAGTTGCACGCCGCCCGCATGGGCCTCGCCGAGGCGGCCGAGGCCACCTCGCCCGCCGTCCGCTACGTGTGCGCCCACCTGGCGGCGCTGCGCGCGGCCGCCGCGGTCCTGGCGTCCAAGGAGCCTTTGGAGACCCACCGCCGCGGCCGTCCGCGCAGCGTCTGGGTGCTGCTGCCCGAGGCCGAGCCCGCGCTGCGCGAGTGGGCCGCCTTCTTCGCCGCCGGCGCCGACAAGCGCGCCGCCGCCGAGGCGGGCCTGCCGCGCGCCGTCACCCCGCGGGACGCGGAGGAGCTCCTGCACGACGCCGAGGTCTTCGTCACCCTCGTCGAGGACACCCTCGGAGTCGACGGGCAGCCTACGCTCCCCGTCCCCGAAGCCGGCTGAGCCACCCCGGAGGCCGTCCCCCTCCCCGGGCCGGCCCCCGCCGGAGGCCGGGACGCCGCCCCGCCATGGGAGCGGCGTCCCCCTCCGGCGGCCGGACCGATCGCGCCGGCGGGGCCGCGACCCCCCGAGCCGGCCCCTCCGGCGCGGTCTCACCCCGGTCCCCGCGCGGGCGAGGGCCGGTTGGTAGACATGGCCGGATGACCGACCTACTGCCGCTGGACGGGATGCGCGTCGTCGAGTTGTCCAGCTTCGTCGCGACGCCGCTGGGCGGGATGACCCTGGCGCAGCTCGGCGCGGACGTCATCCGCGTGGACCAGATCGGCGGCGGGCCCGACATCGACCGGTGGCCGCTCGCGCCGTCCGGCCGGAGCCTGTACTGGGCCGGGCTGAACAAGGGCAAGCGATCGGTCGCCCTCGACCTGCGCTCGCCCGAAGGCCGCGAACTGGTCGCCGCGCTCGTCGCGGAGGGCGGTGTCGTCCTGACCAACGCGCCGCCGCGGCCAGGGTTGTCCTACGAGGAGCTGAAGGCCGCGCGGCCCGACCTGATCCACGTCCGGCTCCAGGGGACGCGGGAAGGCGGCAACGCCGTCGACTACACGGTGAACGCCGCCATGGGCTTCCCGTCGATCACGGGGCCCGCGGACCTGGAGGCGCCCGTCAACCACGCGCTGCCCGCGTGGGACGTGGCGTGCGGCCTCTACATGGCCGTCGGGCTGCTGGCGGCGGAACGGCACCGGTCGCGCACCGGAGAGGGCCGGCGGATCCAGGTCGCGCTCCAGGACGTCGCCCTGGCCACCGCGGGGAACCTCGGCTACCTCGCAGAGGCTCAGCTCGGCGAGCCCAGAGCGCGCCTGGGCAATCACCTCTTCGGCGACTTCGGTCGCGACTTCGCCACGTCCGACGGACGGGTCATGGTCGCGATCCTCACCGCCCGGCACTGGCGCGACCTGGTGGAGGCGACCGGTCTCGGCGAGGTGGTCGAGGCCCTCGAACGCGCCCTGGGCGCCGACTTCCGCCGCGCCGGCGACCGCCACGCCCACCGCGGGGCGCTCGGCGGCGTGCTCGCGTCCTGGTTCGCCCGCCGCACCTGCGAGCAGGTCGCGGACGGCCTGCGGCGGACGTCCGTCCTGTGGTCGCGCTACCGCGACTTCGCGGAGGTGGCCGCCGGGCTGCGGGACGAGCCGCTCATGGCACCGCTCGACCAGCCGGGCGTGGGCCCGCACCTGGCCCCGGGCTCGCCCGTGCGGCTCGGTGAGACGTCCCCGCCCCCGGTCCCGGCCCCGACCCTCGGCGAGCACACGGACGAGGTGCTCCGGGACGTCCTGGCCCTGTCCGCCGAGCGCGTCGAGGCCCTGCGGGGCAATGGGACGATCATGGGCTGGTGACGCGCGCGGGCTCGCGTCGGCGGCGGCGCCGATAGGCGACGGCCAGGGCGGCGAGGAGCGGGGCCCAGGCCACGAGGGGGAGGTAGAGGAACCCGACCACGGTGTGGCCGGCCGGGGTCATGTCGTCGCCCGGCATGCTCCACCAGGCCGCCAAGGGCGTCCACAGCACGGCGAGGACGGCTACACCGGCCCACGCGGGGATCAGGACCGCCGAGGGCGCGATGGTCCGGCCGCCGATGACCGGGATCCAGCGGGGGACCACCTCGCCCCAGCGCTGCACGAGTCCGAGGGCCGACAGGGCGGCGCCCTCGCTGAGGACGGCGAGCAGGACCAGGTAGCCGGGTCCCCAGAAGCCGGGCGGGCAGACCGTCCGGTAGCCCTCCTCGGTGTATCCGAGGTGGAGGCCCAGGGCGAGGCCGAGCCGCCAGATGCCGGACGGCAGCGCGAGCAGGGTGATCGTGTGCGCGGCCAGGTGCGCCCATCGGGGGGCGGGCCGCACCGCCGGTCGCGCGGCGCGGGCGGGACGGGAGAGCACGGTCATGCGGACGAGCATGTCCGCCCGGGGCGCGGCCGGTCCTCCCGCCGGAGGCCGAACCGGGTCCCCCACAGGGGGGAGGAGGGTGGTTCGTCCCGGTATGAGATTGTTAGGGGAGCGAACTTCAGGAGGGCACGGTGGCGGGGCGGGGCGGGCGGGGGCTGGTGCCGCTGCTGGCCTTCCTCGGCGTGATGGCGTACTCGCTCTCGATGGCCGTGGTGACGCCCGCGCTGCCGCAGATCCAGCACGGCCTGCACACGACCCCGGCGGGAGCGGCGTGGGCGCTCACGGCGATGACGCTGTCCGCGGCCGTCGCCACGCCGGTGGTCGGACGGCTCGGCGACCTGTACGGGGCGCGCCGCGTGCTGCTCTGCGTGCTCGCCGTCGCCACCGCCGGGACGGTCGTCGCGGCGCTGGCCGCAACGGTGCCGGTCATGCTCGCGGGGCGCGTCCTCGGCGGCGTCGGCGGCGGCGTCTTCCCGCTGGCGTACACGATCATCCGGGACGTCCTGCCGCCCGCCCGGCGGGCCCCCGCCGTCGGCCTCATGTCGTCCATGCTGGGCCTCGGCGGCGCCGTGTCGTGGTGCCTGGCCGGTCCGATCATCGACCTCCTCGGCTGGCGGTGGCTGCTGTGGCTGCCCGTCATCGGCCTGGTGCCCGGCGTCGTCCTCGCCTGGTGGATCGTTCCGGCCGGACGCCGCGACGGGTCGTCCCGCGCGGCGGCGCGCGTCGACTGGTGGGGCGCCGTCCTCTTCGCCGCCTGGCTCGTGGCCGCGCTGACCGCCCTCACCGAGGGGATGGACTGGGGCTGGACGTCCCCCGGCGTCCTCGGGCTGCTCGCGCTCGCGCTCGCGGGGGCCGGCGCCTGGCTGTGGGTGGAGGGCCGCGTCTCCGAGCCCCTGATCGACCTGCGCCTCATGCGGGTGCGCGGGGTATGGACGGCGAACGCCGCCTCGCTTCTGTCGGGCTATGCGCTGATGGCGGGCGGCCTGCTGTTCCCTCTGCTCGTCCAGCTCCCGGAGGACACCGGGTACGGCTTCGGCGGGACGGCCACGCAGGCGGCGCTGCTCCAGCTCCCCGCCAGCGTCGGGATGACCGTCGCGGGCATGACGGCGGGCCTGCTCGACCGGCGCGTCGGCTCCCGCACGGTGCTGCTCGGCGGCGCGGTGATGACCGGCCTCGGCTACGCGTTCGTGGCGTTCGAGCACGGCGCCATGTGGCACCTCTACGTCGGCGGCCTGGCGCGGGGCATCGGCCTGGGCTTCGCCTACGCCGCCGTGGCGACCCTGGTGGTCGCCGCCGTGCCGCCGGAGGAGACCGGCGTGGCCACCGGCATCAACACGCTGCTCCGCACCGTCGGCGCGTCCCTCGGGACGCAGGTCAGCGCGGTCATCGTCGTCGCGGTCCCCGGTGAGGGCGGGTTCTCCGCCGGGTTCGCGGTGAGCGCCGCGGTCACGGCGGCCGTCCTCCCGCTGGCCCTGCTCGTCCCGCGCCCGGGGCGCAGGCGCGAACACGGAACGGGGCCCGGCGCGGTGCCGGACCCCGTCACGGTCGTGCGGTGAATCGGGTGGTGCGGTGAGAGGCGGTGAATCAGAACGACTCGACGGCGCGGCGCGCCTCCGGGTCGAGGACGCCCCAGCCGATCAGCTCTTCGGTGAGCTCGGTCGGGGACTTGTCATAGATGACCGCGAGTGAACGCAAGTCCTCCTGACGGATGGACAGGACCTTTCCGTTGTAGTCGCCCCGCTGGCTCTGGATCGTCGCGGCGTAGCGGGCGAGAGGACCGGCCTTGTCTTTCGGAAGCTGCTGCAACCGCTCAAGATCGATAACGAGCTTGGGTGTAGGCCCGAGCGGGCTCGGCGCGGCTCCGCCGGGCAGCAACTCGGAAACCGGCACGCCGTAGAAATCGGCGAGCTCGGCCAGCTTCTGAACGGTGACGGCGCGGTCGCCCCGCTCGTACGAACCCACGACGACGGCCTTCCAGCGGCCGCGTGACTTCTCCTCCACACCGTGCAGGGACAGGCCCTGCTGGGTGCGGATGGCGCGCAGTCGCGCGCCGAGAGCCTTTGCATATTCAGACGGCATTCTGCGGCCCCCCAGGCTCACTTTCGTCGTCGTCGGACCCCGGCTTGTCACCGGGGGGAGACAGATTCGCGAAGCCAGGGGGCCTCAGGACTCTGTCTCCAGGGATGGTTACGGACAGTGACGGTAAAACGGGTAGGGCCCCAGGTCAAGCTGATTGGAAAAAAGCGGTCGAATCCGCAGGACTCGATCCGGGCCGTCCGGATCGCGTCCGGCCCGTGCGGACGGGGGCGCGGCGGGCCGGACGGGCGGCCGGGGCTCTCCCGAGCGCCCCCGAATGTGACCCCTCTCACCTGCGAAGACGTGGACGGTGCCGGGTGTCGGGCAGGCGGGACCGGCTGCTAACGTGTGGGGGACACGACGTCCTTTAAGGCCCGTCCCGTGAGGCGGGGAAGGAGGTTTCGGCGGTGAACGCTGCCTTCAGGCAGGAGCATCGCGTGGCGGACGGTGACCCCCGGCCCAAGGCCGTTCTGGAGGGTCCCGACATCCGGCGCGCGCTGACCCGCATCGCACACGAGATCCTCGAGCGGACCAAGGGCGGCCACGACGTCCTGCTGCTCGGCATCCAGACCCGCGGCGTGACGCTGGCCGAGCGGCTCGCCGGGGCGCTGCGCGAGGTCGAGGGCCGCCCGGTGCCCTGGGGCTCGCTCGATGTGACCATGTACCGGGACGACCTGCGGATGCGGCCAGCCCGCGCCCTCGGCCGCACGGAGCTGCCCGCCGAGGGGATCGACGACAGGGTCGTCGTGCTCGTCGACGACGTGCTGTTCTCCGGCCGGACGGTGCGCGCGGCGCTGGACTCGCTGAACGACCTCGGCCGGCCCCGCGCCGTCCAGCTGGCGGTGCTGGTGGACCGCGGGCACCGGCAGCTGCCGATCCGCGCCGACTACGTGGGCAAGAACCTGCCCACCTCCATGCGCGAGACCGTGAAGGTCCTGCTGGACGAGAACGACGGGCGCGACGCGGTGCTGCTCGGCCCGACGGGGGGTGCCGAATGAACCGCCATCTGATCTCCGCCGCCGACCTCAGCCGCGACGACGCGCTGCTCGTCCTCGACACGGCCGAGGAGCTCGCGCAGATCGCGGGCCGCTCCATCAAGAAGCTGCCGACGCTGCGCGGCCGGACGGTCGTCAACCTGTTCTTCGAGGACTCCACCCGCACCCGGATCTCGTTCGAGGCCGCGGCCAAGCGGCTGTCGGCCGATGTGATCAACTTCTCCGCGAAGGGCTCCAGCGTGTCCAAGGGCGAGAGCCTGAAGGACACGGCGCTCACGCTGGAGGCGATGGGCGCGGACGGCGTCGTCATCCGGCACAACGCCTCCGGGGCGCCGCACCGGCTGGCCGGCTGGGTGCAGGGCAGCGTGGTCAACGCCGGCGACGGCACCCACGAGCACCCCACGCAGGCGCTCCTGGACGCGTTCACGATGCGCAAGCGCCTGGGCGACCTGGAGGGCCGCAAGGTCACGATCGTCGGCGACGTGCTGCACAGCCGCGTGGCACGATCCAACGTCCTGCTGCTGGACACGCTCGGCGCCGACGTCACCGTGGTCGCGCCGCCGACGCTGCTGCCGGTCGCGATCGACACCTGGCCCTGCTCGGTGTCCTACGACCTGGACGCCGTCATCCCGAAGAGCGACGTGATCATGATGCTGCGCGTCCAGCAGGAGCGCATGAACGCCGCCTACTTCCCGACGGTGCGCGAGTACAGCCGCCGCTACGGGCTGGACGCCGAGCGCATGGCCGAGCTGCCCGACCACGCCATCGTCATGCACCCCGGGCCGATGAACCGCGGCGTCGAGATCGCCGCCGAGGTCGCCGACTCGGTCCGCTCCACGATCGTCGAGCAGGTCGCCAACGGCGTCAGCGCGCGCATGGCCGTCCTCTACCTGCTGCTCGGAGGCTCCGAGCCCGCCATCGGCCAGGAGGTCCCCCAGTGAGCACCCTCATCATCAAGGGCGCGCGGATCCTCGGCGGCGAGGCCGCCGACATCCTCGTGCGCGACGGCGCCATCGCCGCGGTCGGGACCGGCCTGGACGAGGCCGGTGCCGAGGTCGTCGACGCCGGCCGGCTGGTTGCCCTGCCCGGTCTCGTCGACCTGCACACCCATCTGCGCGAGCCGGGCCGCGAGGACGCCGAGACCGTCGAGTCCGGCACGCGGGCCGCCGCGATGGGCGGGTACACGGCCGTCCACGCGATGGCCAACACCGACCCCGTCGCCGACACGGCCGGCGTGGTGGAGCAGGTGTGGCGCCTCGGGCGCGAGGCCGGGTACTGCGACGTCCAGCCGGTCGGGGCCGTCACGCGCGGCATCGCCGGCGAGCAGCTCGCCGAGCTGGGCGCGATGGCCGACTCCGCCGCCGAGGTGCGGGTCTTCTCCGACGACGGGCACTGCGTGTCGGACGCGGTCATCATGCGCCGGGCCCTGGAGTACGTGAAGGCCTTCGACGGCGTCGTCGCCCAGCACGCCCAGGAGCCGCGCCTCACCGAGGGCGCCCAGATGAACGAGGGCGAGATGTCCGCGGCGCTCGGCCTGGCCGGCTGGCCCGCCGTCGCCGAGGAGGCGATCATCGCCCGGGACGTGCTGCTGGCCCAGCACGTCGGGTCGCGGCTGCACGTGTGCCACGTCTCCACGGCCGGATCGGTGGAGATCATCCGGTGGGCGAAGAGCAAGGGCTGCCCGGTGACCGCCGAGGTCACCCCCCACCACCTGCTGCTGAACGACGCCAGGGCCGAGTCCTACGACCCGATCTTCAAGGTCAACCCGCCGCTGCGCACCGCCGACGACGTCACTGCGCTGCGGCACGCCCTCGCCGACGGGACGATCGACTGCGTCGCCACCGACCACGCCCCGCACCCGGTCGAGGCCAAGGAGACCGAGTGGGCCGTGGCCGCCATGGGCATGATCGGCCTGGAGACGGCGCTGCCGGTCGTCCAGGAGGCCATGGTCGAGACCGGCCTGCTCGACTGGGCCGGGGTCGCCGACCGCATGTCGGTCCGCCCCGCCCGCATCGGCCGCCTTTCCGGACAGGGCCGTCCGCTGGAGGCGGGTTCGCCCGCCAACATCACGCTGTACGACCCGTCGCCGCGTCGCGCCGTGGACCCGTCCGCGCTGACCTCCAAGAGCCGCAACACCCCGTTCGCGGGGCTGGAGCTGCCCGGCCGGGTCGTCGCGACGTTCCTGCGCGGCAAGCCGACCGTCCTCGAAGGGAAGCTCCAATGAACCCTGCTCTGCTCGTTCTGGAAGACGGCAGGGTGTTCCGCGGAGTCGCGTACGGGGCCGAGGGGGAGGCCTTCGGCGAGATGGTCTTCAACACCGGCATGACCGGCTACCAGGAGACCCTGACCGACCCCTCGTACGCGCGCCAGATCGTGGCGATGACGTCCCCGCACATCGGCAACACCGGCGTCAACGCCGAGGACCCCGAGTCGCCCCGCATCCAGGTGGCCGGCTACGTGGTGCGCGAGCCCGCCCGGGTGGCGTCCAACTGGCGCGCCACGGGCTCGCTCGGCTCCGAGCTGCGCGAGCAGGGGGTCGTGGGCATCGCCATCCCCGGCACCCGGGCCCTGACGCGGCACCTGCGCGACCGGGGCGCGATGCGCGCCGGCATCTTCAGCGGCGCGGACGCCGCCCTGGCGGGGGAGGACGCCCTCGTCGAGCGCGTCCGGCAGAGCCCCTCCATGGAGGGCGCGGACCTGGCGCGGGACGTCTCCACCCGGGAGCCCTACGTCGTCCCGCCGTGGGGCATGAGGCGCTACAAGGTCGCGGCCCTGGACCTCGGCATCAAGGCGATGACGCCGTTCCGGATGTCCCAGCGGGGCTGCGAGGTGCACGTCCTGCCGGCGACCAGCACGGCCGAGGACCTCCTCGCCCTCGCCCCCGACGGCGTGTTCCTCTCCAACGGCCCCGGCGACCCGGCCGCCGCGGACTACGCCGTGGACGTGCTGAAGGGCGTCCTCGACACCGGGACGCCGTTCTTCGGGATCTGCTTCGGCAACCAGATCTTCGGCCGCGCGCTCGGCCTCGGCACCTACAAGCTGAGGTTCGGCCACCGGGGGATCAACCAGCCCGTCCAGGACCGGACGACCGGCAAGGTCGACGTGTCGGCGCACAACCACGGATTCGCCGTGGACGCGCCCGTCGACGGGCCGTTCGACACCCCCTACGGGCCCGGCGAGGTCAGCCACGTCAACCTGAACGACGGGTGCGTCGAGGGGCTGAGGCTGCTGGACCGCCCGGCGTTCAGCGTCCAGTACCACCCGGAGGCCGCGGCCGGCCCGCACGACGCCTCCGGGCTCTTCGACCGTTTCTGCGACCTGATGGAGGCGTCGAGGTAATGCCGCGCCGCGAAGACCTGAACTCCGTCCTGGTGATCGGCTCCGGGCCGATCGTCATCGGGCAGGCGTGCGAGTTCGACTACTCCGGGACCCAGGCGTGCCGGGTGCTCAGGGCCGAGGGCCTGCGGGTCACGCTGGTGAACAGCAACCCGGCCACGATCATGACCGACCCCGAGTTCGCCGACGCCACCTATGTCGAGCCGATCACCCCGGAGGTCGTCGAGAAGATCATCGCCAAGGAGCGGCCGGACGCGCTGCTGCCCACCCTCGGCGGCCAGACGGCCCTCAACACCGCCATCGCGCTCTACGAGAGCGGCGTCCTGGCCAAGTACGGGGTCGAGCTGATCGGCGCCGACGTGGACGCGATCCAGGCCGGGGAGAACCGGGAGCGGTTCAAGGACGTCGTCGCCAAGGTGGCCCGCGAGCAGGGCCTGAACGCCGAGTCCGCCCGATCGGTCATCTGCCACTCGATGCCGGACTGCCTGGCGGCGGCGGGCGAGCTCGGCTACCCGCTCGTCGTCCGGCCGTCCTTCACGATGGGCGGGCGCGGCTCCGGCTTCGCCCACGACGAGGACGACCTGCGCCGCATCGCCGGGGCCGGGCTCGACGCGTCCCCCACCGGCGAGGTGCTCTTGGAGGAGTCGATCCTCGGCTGGAAGGAGTACGAGCTGGAGGTCATGCGCGACCGCCACGACAACGTGGTGATCGTGTGCTCGATCGAGAACCTCGACCCGATGGGCGTGCACACCGGCGACTCGATCACGGTCGCGCCCGCGCTGACGCTGACCGACCGCGAGTACCAGAACATGCGGGACGTCGCGATCGCGGTGATCCGCGAGGTCGGCGTCGACACCGGCGGCTGCAACATCCAGTTCGCCGTGCACCCCGGCACCGGCCGGATGATCGTCATCGAGATGAACCCGCGGGTGTCGCGGTCCTCGGCGCTGGCCTCCAAGGCCACCGGGTTCCCCATCGCCAAGATCGCGGCAAAGCTGGCCGTCGGGTACACGCTGGACGAGATCCCGAACGACATCACCCGCGAGACGCCGGCCTCGTTCGAGCCGACGCTCGACTACGTCGTGGTGAAGGTGCCCCGGTTCGCGTTCGAGAAGTTCCCCGGCGCCGACGGCACGCTCACCACGCACATGAAGTCCGTGGGCGAGGCCATGGCCATCGGGCGGTGCTTCACCGAGGCCCTGCAGAAGGCCCTGCGGTCCCTCGAACAGAAGGGCACCTCGTTCAGCTGGGCGGGCGGCGCCGACGCCGCCGAGCTCGTCGAGTCGGCCCGGCGCCCCCACGACGGGCGGCTCAAGGACGTCCAGCGCGCGCTCTGGGCGGGGGCCACCGTCGAGGAGCTGTACGAGGCGACCGGCATCGACCCCTGGTTCCTGGACCAGATCGCCGCCATCAACGAGGTCGCGGACGAGATCCGCACCGCCGACGACGCGCTCACCAAGGACAAGCTGCTGCGCGCCAAGCGGCACGGGTTCTCCGACGCCCAGATCGGCGAGCTGCGCAACCTCTCCGAAGAGGTCGTGCGCGAGCTCCGGCACGCCCTCGGCATCCGCCCGGTTTACCTGACCGTGGACACCTGCGCCGCCGAGTTCGCGGCGCAGACCCCCTACCTCTACTCCGCCTACGACGAGGAGACCGAGGTACCGCCGGGGACCAAGCCGAAGGTCATCATCCTGGGCAGCGGCCCCAACCGCATCGGCCAGGGCGTCGAGTTCGACTACTCCTGCGTCCACGCGTCGTTCACGCTGGCCGAGGCGGGCTACGAGACCGTGATGGTCAACTGCAACCCCGAGACGGTCTCCACCGACTACGACACCTCCGACCGGCTCTACTTCGAGCCCCTCACGCTGGAGGACGTCCTGGAGGCCGTCTACGCGGAGCAGCAGTCCGGCGAGGTCGCGGGCGTCATCGTCCAGCTCGGGGGCCAGACGCCCCTCGGGCTCGCCCAGAAGCTGAAGGACGCCGGCGTCCCGATCGTGGGCACCTCGCCGGAGAGCATCCACCTCGCCGAGGAGCGCGGGGCGTTCGGACGCGTCCTGCACAGGGCGGGCCTGCTCGCCCCCAAGCACGGCACGGCCACGTCCTACGAGGAGGCCCGGGAGATCGCCGCCGAGATCGGCTACCCCGTCCTCGTCCGCCCGTCCTACGTGCTGGGCGGGCGCGGCATGGAGATCGTGTACGACGACGCCACGCTGGAGTCGTACATGGCCCGCGCCACCGAGGCGAGCCCCGAGCACCCCGTCCTGGTCGACCGTTTCCTGGACGAGGCCATCGAGATCGACGTGGACGCCCTGTTCGACGGCGAGGAGCTGTACCTCGGCGGCGTGATGGAGCACATCGAGGAGGCCGGCATCCACTCCGGCGACTCGGCGTGCGCCCTCCCGCCCATCACGCTGGGACACGACGACATCCGCCGCATCCGCGAGTCGACGGAGGCGCTCGCGCGCGGCGTCGGCGTGCGCGGGCTGATGAACGTCCAGTACGCGCTGTCCGCGGGCGTCCTGTACGTGCTGGAGGCGAACCCGCGGGCCTCCCGCACGGTGCCGTTCGTCTCCAAGGCGACCGCCGTGCCGCTCGCCAAGGCGGCGGCCCGCGTGATGATGGGCACGACCATCGCCGAGCTGCGCGCCGAGGGCCTGCTGCCCGAGGCCGGCGACGGCGGGACCCTGCCGCTGGACGCGCCGATCGCGGTGAAGGAGGCCGTCCTGCCGTTCGACCGGTTCCGCAACGAGCACGGGCAGGGCGTCGACATCGTCCTCGGCCCCGAGATGCGCTCCACCGGCGAGGTCATGGGCATCGACGAGGTGTTCGGCACCGCGTTCGCCAAGTCGCAGCAGGCCGCCTACGGGTCGCTGCCGACCAAGGGACGCGCGTTCGTGTCCGTGGCGAACCGCGACAAACGGCACATGGTGTTCCCCGTGAAGCGCCTGGCTGACCTGGGCTTTGAGATTCTTGCCACGGAAGGGACCGCGGAGGTCCTGCGCCGCAACGGCGTGCGTGCCAAGATCGTGCGCAAGCACAGCGAGGGTCCGGGCCCGTCCGGTGAGCCCACGATCGTGCGGCGTGTCCTGGACGGCGAGGTCGACCTCATCGTCAACACTCCCTTCGGCAGCCCCGGCCAGTCCGGGCCGCGGCTCGACGGCTACGAGATCCGTACCGCGGCCGTGCTGCGGGGCGTACCGTGCGTGACGACCGTCCAGGGGCTCGGGGCGGCCGTGCAGGGCATCGAGGCCGTCGCCGGCGGCCAGGTCGGCGTCCGCTCCCTCCAGGAGCACGCCGAGCGGCTCAGCGGCGCGCACGGCCGGGCCGGCGCTTCCGGCCAGGACGGCGCGGACGGCGCGGCGGCCCCGGACGGGGACGGCGCCGTGTCGCCCGGCTGACAGGACCGGGCGGGCCGGGCGGGGAGGACGCCGCCCGGCCGGCCCGGCGCACGCGATGAGGAGAGGGAGACGGGTGTCCGACACGCCGGTGCAGACCTCGGCGACGGTTCTGACGGTCCGCCAGGTGCAGGACTACCGTGCGATGACGCTGGTGGCCCCGGCCATCGCCGAACGGTTCAGGCCCGGCCAGTTCGTGGCGCTCGCCGTGGGCGGCGAGCACACCTCCCGCCTGGTGCGCCGGTGCATCGGGGTCCACGAGGTCAAGTCCGACTACGGCGGCACCGTCGAGCTGGTGTTCGCCGACACCGAGCCCGGCACCGCCTGGCTCGCCGGCCGTCGCTCCCGCGACCAGATCGACCTCCTCGGGCCGCTCGGCCGCCCTTTCCGGCTGCCCCGCGACCCCGTGACCTGCCTGCTCGTCGGCGGCGGGCCCGGCGGCGCGGCCGTGTTCGCGCTGGCCGACTCGCTGTTGCGGCGCGGCTGCCGGGTGCACTTCGTGCTCGCCGGCGCCTCGACCCGGCAGGTGTTCGGGTCCCGCATGGCGCAGCGCATCGGCGACAGTTCGACCGTCGTCACCGAGGACGGGTCGATGGGGGAGCGGGGCACCGTCCGCGACGTGCTGCCCCGCGTGATCGAGGAGACGGGCGCGGACGTCGTCTACGGCTGCGGACCCACGTCCCTGCTGCGCTCGGTCACCCAGATCGCCGGCGACTTCGGCCTGCCCTCGCAGGTGTCGGTCGAGGAGTTCCTCCAGCAGACGGGCGCGTGCGGCATCGGCGTGTGCATGACGTGCATGCTGCCCGTCCACGGCGAGGACGGCGTGACCCGCATGGTCCGCGCCTGCGCGGACGGGCCCGTCCTGCGCGGCGACCGCGTCCGCTGGGGCGACCTCGGCACCATCCCGTTCGACGCGCTCGGCGCGCCGCGCGTCCTGAGCGTCTCTGAAGGGGGCTCGCAGTGAGCGACCGGGTCACGACCACGCTCGGGCCGCTGGAGCTGCCCAATCCCGTCCTGACGGCCTCAGGGTGCGGCGGGACGGGACGGGAGCTCGCCCAGTTCTTCGACCTCACCCGCCTCGGCGCGTTCGTCACGACGTCGGTGATGGCGCAAGCGCGCGCGGGACGTCCCACACCGCGTGTGACCGAGACCCCGAGCGGCCTCCTGACCGCCATGGGCCTGCCCGGCCCCGGCGTGGAGACCTTTCTGGAACGTGACCTGCCCTGGCTCATCGAGCAGGAGGTCCGGACGATCGTGTCCGTCGCGGGCAGCAGCGTCGAGGAGTACGGCGACCTCGCGCGCCGCCTCCGCAACGTCCCGGGCGTCGCCGCGATCGAGGTCAACGTAGCCTGCCCCAACGTCGAGGACCGCGGCCGCATGTTCGGCTGGCACCCGGCCGCCGCCGCGTCCGTGGTGCGGGCCGTGCGCGCGCACGCCCGGCCCGGCGTCCCGGTCTTCGCCAAGCTCGCCCCCGACGTGACCGACATCGTCACCATCGCGCTCGCGTGCGTCGACGCGGGCGCCGACGGCCTCACCCTGATCAACACCATGGACGCCATGGCGATCGACCCGCAGACGCTGCGTCCGGCCCTCACGGGCGTGTCCGGCGGCCTGTCCGGGCCCGCCGTGCGGCCGGTCGCGGTCCGCTGCGTCTACCAGGTGCACGCCGCGCTGCCCACCACCCCCATCATCGGCGTCGGCGGCATCGCCACCGGCCTGGACGCCCTGGAGTTCATCCTCGCCGGGGCCTCCGCCGTCGCCGTCGGCACCGCCCTGTTCCACGACCCCGCGGCCGGCCCGCGCGTCCTGCGCGAACTGGAGGAGGCGCTCGCGGCCCGCCGCATCGGCCGCCTCGCCGACGCCGTCGGCCTCGCGCACAAGCCCGCCGGGTACGTCCCGCCCCAGGTGCGCCGGCAAGAACCCGAGAAGGAGAAGCTGTGACCGCCGCCCCCATCGCCGTCGCGCTGGACGCGCCCGACCTGGAGACGGCCGCGCGCTGGGCCACCCTGGTCACGCCGCACGTCTCCACCGTCAAGGTGGGCCTGGAGCTGTACCTGCGGTACGGGCCGGACGTCGTCGCCAGCGTGCGGGGCGCCAGCCGCGTCCAGGTGTTCCTCGACCTCAAGCTGCACGACATCCCCGCCACCGTCCGCGGCGCCGCCCGCGCCGTGGCCCGCCTCAAGCCGGCCTACCTGACCGTGCACGCCGCCGGAGGGCCCGCGATGATCCGCGAGGCGGTGCAGGCCGTCCCCGCCACCAAGATCGCCGCGGTGACGGTCCTGACGTCCCTCGGGGACGCCGATCTCGCCGCCCTCGGCCTCGCGGGGCCCGCCCCGGACGCCGTCCGCCGCCTCGCCGTCCTCGCCGTCGAGGCGGGCGCTCAGGCCCTCGTGTGCTCCCCGCAGGAGGCCGCCGCCGTCCGCGCGGAGGTCGGCCCGGACATCACGCTCATCACGCCCGGCGTCCGCCCCGCCGGCTCCGGCAACCAGGACCAGGCCCGTGTCGCCACTCCCGAGGACGCCCTGGCCGCCGGCGCCGACCTGCTGGTCATCGGCCGCCCCATCACCGCCGCCCCCGATCCCGGCGCCGCCGCGGCCGCCATCGCCGCCGCGCTGCGCCGCACGTCCGCCGGCACGGCCTGAACGCGGCCCGAGCACGCCCCGAGTGGGCACGGCCGCCCGCGCGGGGACATGCTCGGCGCGCCATTGGTGCGCGGGCGCACAGAACCGCTTTGTGCGTGTGAGTTTTGTGGCGCGGGCGATCGCGATTGTGGTTTTAGTCGCATGCGAATGCCGGGACGGAGTCGTCGCATTGCGATACGTGCCGAACGGCGAACTCGTTCACGCGGAGGGGCGATTCCGGACCGGGGGGAGTCTCCGGACGGGACGGCCGGCGTCTCCGCGTCCATGGGGTGCCCTGGCGGCGGGCTGGGGGGAGCTGGTGCGGTGCGGGTGTCCTCCGGGCCGAGCGGACGATCTTGGCGGGTGTTGTCGAGGATGACAGTAACGGTGCCGGGGCGACGTGCGGAACGGCGTGGCGTGACGAGTGTCACTCGGTCGGGATCATTTGTGGGAGGCCCCGCCACCGCCCTCCGGCGGGGCCCCGGGGGGCGGTGGCGGGACCGTGGCGGCCCGGCCGTCCGGGGGCGTGAAGTGCAGCGGCAAGGCGGTACCGGGTGCCACATTTGCGGTCAGAATGGGCGGATTTTCACGATCATGCGAAAGTCCCAGCAAGGCAAGGGGATGCGGCCCCGAGGGGGCCGAGTTGGGTACACTCTGTATTCAGGACACTCCGAGGAGTGATTTTCGTGAATTTGTGGCGGG
The DNA here is from genome assembly GCF_040639875.1 of Actinomadura sp. NPDC023710. Taxonomy (NCBI): domain Bacteria; kingdom Bacillati; phylum Actinomycetota; class Actinomycetes; order Streptosporangiales; family Thermomonosporaceae; genus Actinomadura; species Actinomadura sp. NPDC023710. Next base: position 146,922 of record NZ_JBFAGB010000014.1, on the reverse strand, counting down.
CTAAACGGCACTTCACGTTGCCTTATGGGTGGTGAACTCGCTAGTTTCCCAACCCGTCCGACTCCGTCGAGTGGAAACCTGAGGTGACCCGGCGTGGCTCTTCCGCCCCTAACCCCCGAACAGCGCGCCGCAGCCCTTGAGAAGGCTGCCAAGGCTCGCAAGGAGCGGGCCGAGGTTAAGAACAAGCTGAAGCACGGGGGAACCTCGCTCGCCGAGGTTCTCAAAGAGGGTCAGTCCGACGACGTCATCGGAAAGATGAAGGTGTCGGCCCTTCTGGAATCGCTGCCCGGTGTGGGCAAGGTCCGTGCGAAGCAGATCATGGAGCGCCTGGGCATCGCCGAGTCCCGCCGTGTGCGGGGCCTCGGCGCCAACCAGCGCGCATCCCTGGAGCGTGAGTTCGGCGGAAGTGCGAACCGCTGACGCGCGACTCACGGGCGGGCGCGGCGGTCAGGCCGCCGCGGCCGGCTCGGGGCGACCCGTAGACGGCACCATCCCGCCCGGCTCCGGCGCACCCATCGCTGCGCCGGAGGACTCCAGGCCGCATGGCCCGCTCGCGCGGCGGCTGACGGTCCTGTCCGGGCCGTCGGGCGTCGGCAAGAGCACGGTCGTCGCCGAGATCCGGCGCTCACACCCCCGGGTGTGGCTGTCGGTCTCGGTGACCACCCGGGCCCCCCGCCCGGGTGAGACCGACGGTGTGCAGTACTTCTTCGTCGACGACGCCGGTTTCGACCGGCTCGTCGCCGAAGGGCAGCTCCTCGAATGGGCCGAGTTCGCGGGCAACCGCTACGGCACCCCCCGCCGGCCCGTCGAGGAACGCCTCGCCCGCGGCGAGCCGGTGCTCCTGGAGATCGACCTCCAGGGCGCCCGGCAGGTCCGCCGGTCCATGTCCGAGGCGCGCCTGGTGTTCCTCGCTCCCCCCAGCTGGGAGGAGCTCGTCCGCCGCCTCACCGGACGCGGCACCGAGCCCCCCGAGGTCATCGAGCGCCGCCTCGACGCGGCGCGCGTCGAACTCGCGGCCGAGAAGGAGTTCGACGTCACGCTCGTCAACACGTCCGTGCAGGACGTGTGCGACGAGCTGCTAGCCTTGATGGCTGACCAGTAGCCTGTTCAATCTACGGAAGGCCACCGAGTGGCAGCCAGCAACGAGGGCATCACCAACCCTTCGATCGACGAGCTCCTCGAGGTCGTCGACACCAAGTACGGCCTCGTGAGCATCGCGGCCAAGCGCGCCCGGCAGATCAACGCCTACTACGCCCAGCTGGGCGAGGGCCTGCTGGAGTACGTCGGCCCGCTCGTCGAGACGCAGGTCCAGGAGAAGCCGCTGTCGATCGCGCTCCGCGAGACGCGCGAGGGCCTGCTGAACGCCGAGCCCATCGAGGGCTGAGGCTTCCGGGGCGGCCGGCGCCGCTCGCCGGCCCGCCGCCTCCGCCGATGGCCGCGTCCGCGGCGTTCTCCGGGGGCCGTCCTCAGGCCCCGGAGCGGATACGCGCACCCCGGGGGGAGAGCGGGCGGCGTCTGATGGGATCGTGGGCCCTATGACCTCCCCCAAGCCGCGCGTCGTGCTCGGAGTGAGCGCCGGCATCGCCGCGTACAAGGCGTGCGAGCTGCTCCGGCGGCTCACCGAGTCGGGCCACGACGTCACCGTCGTGCCGACCGCGGACGCGCTCCGCTTCGTCGGAGAGCCCACCTGGGCCGCCCTGTCCGGCAAGCCGGTGTCCCCGCGGGTCTGGGACGGCGTCGCCGAGGTCCCGCACGTCCGGCTCGGTCAGCAGGCCGACCTGGTGTTCGTCGCCCCGGCCACCGCCGACCTGCTCGCCAAGGCGGCCCACGGCCTCGCCGACGACCTGCTGACCAACACCCTGCTCACCGCCCGCTGCCCCGTCGTGTTCGCGCCCGCGATGCACACCGAGATGTGGCAGCATCCGGCCACGCAGGCCAACGTGGCGACCCTGCGGGAGCGCGGCGCCGTCGTCGTCGAGCCCGCGTCCGGGCGCCTCACGGGCAAGGACACCGGGCCCGGCCGGCTGCCCGACCCCGCCGAGCTGTTCGAGGTCGCCCGGCACGTGCTGGCCCGCGGCGCCGCCGGACGCGACCTCGCCGGCCGGCACGTGGTCGTCTCCGCCGGGGGCACCCGGGAGGCCATCGACCCCGTCCGCTTCATCGGGAACCGCTCGTCCGGCCTGCAGGGCCACGCCCTCGCCAGGACGGCCGCGGCCCGCGGCGCCCGCGTGACGCTCGTCTCGGCGAACGTCGCCCTGCCCGACCCGGCGGGCGCCGAGGTCGTCGCCGTCGGATCGGCCGAGGAGATGCGCAAGGCCGTCGTGGAGGCCGCCGGATCGGCCGACGCGGTCGTCATGGCCGCCGCCGTCGCCGACTTCCGCCCGGCCGGCTACCGCGGCTCCAAGATCAAGAAGACCGAGGGGGCGGAGCCCGAGCCGATCCGGCTCGTCAAGAACCCCGACATCCTGGCCGAGCTGGGCAGGATCCGGAGGCCGGGCCAGGTCGTCGTGGGATTCGCGGCCGAGACCGACGACGTCCTCGCCAACGGGCAGGCCAAGCTCGCCCGCAAGGGCAGCGACCTTCTCGTCGTCAACCAGGTCGGCGAGAACCTGACCTTCGGCCGCCCCGACAACGCCGCGGTCATCCTCGGCGCCGACGGGTCGCGCACCGAGGTGCCGCGCGGGGCCAAGGAGGCGCTCGCCGAAGTCGTGTGGGACCTCGTCGCCGCGCGGCTGGAGCGCACGTCGTCAGGCGTACGTCAGGGTGAAGGGCATCGTGCCCGCTAGACTTCTGCCCCTAACATCGTGGGGAACCCATGGCGGGGGGCGGCCTCCCTCGCCGAACTCGACAAAGAATCCGTTCTGCGACGTCAGTCAGCAGCCGCTGCAAGGAGTTCACGTACGTGTCTCGCCGCCTGTTCACCTCCGAGTCGGTGACCGAAGGTCACCCGGACAAGATCGCGGACCAGATCAGCGACGCGATCCTCGACTCGATGCTCAAGGACGACCCGAAGAGCCGGGTCGCCGTCGAGACGATGATCACGACGGGTCAGGTGCATGTGGCCGGTGAGGTCACCACCGAGACCTATGTGGACATCCCGGGCGTGATCCGGGAGAAGATCCTGGAGATCGGCTACGACTCGTCCAAGAAGGGCTTCGACGGCCACTCCTGCGGCGTTTCGGTGTCCATCGGCGCGCAGTCGCCCGACATCGCGCAGGGCGTCGACGACGCCTACGAGACCCGCGAGGGCGAGGGCGTCGACGACCTGGACCGGCAGGGCGCCGGCGACCAGGGCCTGATGTTCGGGTACGCCACCAACGAGACGCCCGAGCTGATGCCGCTGCCGATCACGCTGGCGCACCGGCTCGCCCGGCGGCTGTCGGCGGTCCGCAAGAGCGGCGACGTGCCGTACCTGCGCCCCGACGGCAAGACCCAGGTCACCATCGAGTACGACGGCGACCGCGGCGTCCGCCTCGACACCGTCGTGGTGTCCAGCCAGCACGCTCCCGACATCGACCTGAAGGAGCTGCTGGGCCCGGACGTCAAGGAGCACGTCGTCGACCCGGTGCTCGCCGAGTTCGAGCTCGACACCGAGAACTACCGGCTGCTGGTGAACCCCACCGGCCGCTTCGAGATCGGCGGCCCGATGGGCGACGCCGGCCTCACCGGCCGCAAGATCATCGTGGACACCTACGGCGGCATGGCCCGGCACGGCGGTGGCGCGTTCTCCGGCAAGGACCCGTCCAAGGTCGACCGCTCCGCCGCGTACGCGATGCGCTGGGTCGCCAAGAACATCGTCGCCGCGCAGCTCGCCGACCGCGCCGAGGTGCAGGTCGCCTACGCGATCGGCAAGGCCCACCCGGTCGGGGTGTTCGTGGAGACGTTCGGCACCGAGAAGGTCGCCCCCGAGAAGATCGAGAAGGCGATCGGGGACGTCTTCGACCTGCGCCCGGCCGCGATCGTCCGCGACCTGGACCTGCTCCGCCCGATCTACCAGCAGACGGCCGCCTACGGCCACTTCGGCCGCGAGGAGCCCGACTTCTCCTGGGAGTCGACCGACCGCGCCAAGGACCTGGCCTCCGCCGCCGGCCTGTAACCGGTCTTCCGCGAAGAAGGGCCCCGGGGTGTCCCGGGGCCCTTCTTCGCGCGTCTGTGCCTGTCCTGCGCCCGGCGCGGTGGGCTGTCCCGTGAACCCCTCCCTGTACGTGCGGTGGGCGTCGTGCGGACCACGCAAGGCCGCTGCTTGTGCGGACGGGCGGAGGGGGTCAGCGGGCGCAGTGGTTGCCGCGGTGCAGGCCGTAGCGGGCGGCGATGGTGTAGCGGCCGGGGGTGTGCGCCTCCAGCCGGACGAACTCGCCCGCGCGCCTCAGGCAGGCGTCCCCGCCCGTCGCGCTCAGCCAGGGGGACCAGGAGACGCGCACCAGGACGGACCCGGGCGAGGGCATGTCGACGACGAGCTTGCCGGAGTCGAGGGTGCTGACGAACGCGGGCCTGTCGACGAGCGGCGTGGGGCCCGCCACGCGGTACAGCCGCCAGTGCTCGTCCCGCCAGATCTCCGTCAGGTACGGCTGGCCGCCTTCGACGAGGGCGGCCTCCTCCTGCGCCGACCAGTCGACCTCCTGCTCGGGCAGGACGACGTACTGGACGGCCCACTTGTGCAGCCAGTCGCGGTACGAGGCGGGCGTCAGCGCGCCCTTCTCGTAGAACAGCCCGTGGCGTTCGGCGTCGACCTGGCGGTTCCAGCCGCGGGCGAGCGCGAAGTGGCGGCTGAGGCCGGAGGACTCCCAGTGGGAGCGCAGCGGGACGACCTCGATGCGCGCGTCGCCCGCGCCGACGGCGCCCATCTGGGCGACGAGGCCGCGGGCGTGGTCGGCGGCGGTGGCCGCGGGCTCGGTGTGGATGAGGTCGTCGACGGGCTTCACGACCTGCCAGGACGCCGTCACGATGAACGCCAGCGACAGCACGGCGATCCGGACCCGCCCGTGCGCGCGTGCGACGGCCGACAGCAGGAACATGCCGCCGAACAGCAGCGAGAGGCGTTCGACGTTGCTGCCGATGGGGGAGGGGATCAGCCAGGTCAGCACGATCCCGGCCAGGTAGACGGCGGCGCCGGTCCGGACGAATCTCCAGCCCTTCGGCGCGCAGAACAGGATCGCGGCGACGCTGGTGACGGCGGGCAGCACGATCGCGTTCAGGGAGATCGGCTGGACGCCGCTGAACGGGAAGAGCAGGCTGGTCGTGCCGACCACGACGGGGAGGCCCACGGCGACGCAGACTCCGGCGCGGCGGCGTCCGGTGAGGAAGAGCGCGGCGGCAAGCACCAGCAGGAACAGGCCCGCGACGGGGCTCGCGAGCGAGGCCAGCACGCTCAGCACGACCATCGCGGCGGCGCGCAGGGCGGGCGTCCCGCGCGGGGTGAACGCCACGATGGCCGCCATCAGCGCGAACATCAGCCCCAGGCCGAACGTGACGCGGCCGGAGGCGGCGTTGCAGGACAGCGCGAAGGCGGCCCAGAGCGAGGCGGGCAGCGCGACCGGGGCCCTGAACTGCTTGAGCAGGTACGCGGTGAGCGTGGCGCAGAACGTGCCCGTGATCACCGCGACCGTGCGGATGCCGAACAGCGCCATGAGGTACGGCGACATGAGGCTGTAGGAGGCGGGGTGCATCCCGCCGTACCAGGCGAAGCTGTAGGCCGCGCCCGGGTGCTTCCAGGCGAAGTCCGTCCACGCGGCCTGCGCCGCGAGGTCGCCGCCCTCGGTCGCGAGGAACAGGCCCCACACCAGGTGCAGGACGGCGGCGGCCAGCGTGGCGGCGACCACGGGGTGGCGTGCCCACTTCTTCCACCGGGAGGCGGTTGAGGGGCCTGGGGAACGGCGTGACGCCCCGTTGCTGTCCGGGGAGTCCGTCCGCTCATGGGCATGAGCTGTGGTCACATCGCCTGCAGGGCTCGTCGGACGGCGAGGGTGCGGACGGCGTCGGGCAATGGGCCGGAGGACGCGCACCCGTTCAAACGGACCAACCCTAGCGCGCGAGTTCGGCTGTCGGATCGATCTGGTAGGACGGGGACGTGACGAAGGACGGCGGGGGAACGGACCTGATCCCGGGGCTGGACGCCCTTCCGGGCGCGGCCGCCGCCAAGCCGAACAAGCCCGGAGGACCCGCAAAATCGGGGAAGAAGGGGGCGCGCCGCCCGGCCGCGGAGCTGCCCGTCGCGCGGATCGCGGTCGACATGTCGCTCCCGCACCTGGACCGCCCCTTCGACTACCTCGTCCCCGCCGAGCTGGACGCCAGGGCGGTCCCCGGCTGCCGCGTGCGGGTGCGCTTCGCGGGCCAGCTCGTCGACGGCTTCCTCCTGGAGCGGGTCGCCGAGAGCGGCCACGGCGGCAAGCTGCTGTTCCTGGAGAGGGTGACCTCGCCCGAACCCGTCCTGGCCCCGGAGATCGTCGCGCTGGTGCGGGAGGTGGCCGACCGCTACGCGGGCACGTTCGCGGACGTCCTGCGGCTCGCCGTCCCGCCCCGGCACGCCCGCGTCGAAGCCGAGCCCGTGGAGGAGACCGCCCCCGTCCTGCCCGAGGCGCCCGAAGCCGGCGTGTGGCGGGAGTACCCGGCGGGGGAGTCGTTCCTGAGCGCGCTGGCCGCAGGGAGGGCGCCGCGGGCCGTGTGGACGGCGCTGCCCGGCCCCGACCGGACGGCGGCCATCGCGCGCGCGGTCACCGCCACGCTGAGCGGCGGGCGCGGTGCGCTGATCGTGGTCGCCGACGGACGCGACGTGGCGCGGGTCGACGCGGCGCTGGAGGCGGAGCTGGGAGAGGGGCTGCACGTCGCCCTGACGGCGGAGCTGGGCCCGGCGGAGCGCTACCGGAGATGGCTCGCCGTCCTGCGCGGCAAGGCGCGGGTGGTCGTCGGCACCCGCGCCGCCATGTTCGCCCCCGTCGCAGACCTGGGGCTGGTCGTGCTGTGGGACGACGGCGACGACGTCCACGCCGAGCCGCACGCGCCGTATCCGCATCCCCGTGACGTGCTGGCCCTGCGCGCCCACCGGTCGGGGGCCGGCGCCCTGATCGGCGGGTTCACCCGGACGACCGACGCGACGCAGCTCGTGGAGACCGGCTGGGCCCATGCGCTCGCCGCCGACAGGAACCGCGTCCGGGCGAGGATGCCCCGCGTCCGCTACGTGGGGGAGGACGCCCAGCTCGCCCGGGACGGCGCCGCCCGCACCGCGCGCCTGCCGAACGTCGCGTTCGAGGCCGCCCGGCAGGCGCTGGAGAGCGGGCCCGTTCTCGTCCAGGTGCCGAGGCGCGGTTACGTCCCCGGCATCGCCTGCGGGAGATGCCGCACGCCGGCGCGCTGCCAGACCTGCCAGGGGCCGCTGGCGCTCGCCTCGTCGCACGCGGCCCCGTACTGCGGCTGGTGCGGCCGCATCGCGGGCGACTGGCACTGCTCCGAATGCGGCTTCTTCCAGGTGCGCGCCGTCGTGGTGGGCGCCAAGCGCACGGCGGAGGAGCTCGGCCGGGCGTTCCCCGGTGTGCCCGTCCGCACCTCCGGCCGCGAGGCCGTCCTCGACCGGGTCGGCCCGGAAAGGGCACTCGTGGTGGCGACGCCCGGGGCCGAGCCTCCGGCGGAGAGCGGATACCTTGCCGCGCTGCTGCTGGACGGCTGGGTCCTCCTCGGACGGCCGGACCTGCGCGCCGGTGAGGAGACGCTGAGGCGCTGGATGAACGCGGCGTCGCTCGTCCGCCCGCAGGGCCCGGTGATCGTCGCGGCCGAGGGGGCGCTGCCGGAGGTCCAGGCCCTCGTCCGCTGGGATCCGGTCACCTACGCGGAGCGGGAACTGGCCGAGCGCAGGGAGGTGGGCTTCCCGCCCGCCGCGCGCATGGCGTCGCTGACCGCGTCCCCGGCCGCCATACGGGAGCTGCTGTCCGACACCCGGTTGCCCGATGGCGCGGAGGTCCTCGGGCCCGTTCCCGTCCCGCAGGCGGGCGCGGATGCCCAGGACAAGGAACGCGCACTGATACGAGTACCGCGCGCCGCAGGCAACGCCCTGGCGCGCGCGCTGAAGGAGGCCCAGGGCGTACGCAGCGCCCGCAAGGCGACCGAGACCGTACGCGTCCAGATCGACCCCCTGGAACTGATCTGACCGTGCCGAACTGATCTGACCGTGGGGAACTCGGCCGACCGCGTGGAACTCGACCGACCGTGGGGAACTCGGCCGAGGCTGTGGAACTCAACCGACCCCGGGGAACTCCACTGACCAATAGGGTTCTGGGGTGGCCGACAACTGGGTGGAGACCACCGCGGGCGACCTGCGGCGCTGGTCGGAGGAACGCGGCGAGGCGCTGGACGAGCAGGGCGTCCGCATCCTGCTCGATCTGGCGCGGGAGGAGATGGGCCTCGCGGGCCCGGAGGCGCTGGAGCCGCGGCACGTCCGCGAGCTGCTCCTGGAGGTCTTCCCCGAGTCCGTGGTCGCCGGGCGCGACGACGTCCCGACCATCCTGGGCGCCCTCCGCCGGGTCGTCGCCTACCTGCGCGACACCGGCGCCGTCCCCGCCGCGGCCGCCGGCGGGCTGGAGGCGGAGATCGACCGGACCGGCACCGAGTTCGCCGAGGTCGTCGCCGCCGTCGACAGCGAGGAGCGGCAGGCGGCCGCCGAGGTCGTCGCCGGGCTGATGCAGGTCGACGGGATCGACCTGGACGACCAGGACGCCGTCGACGCGTGGGTGCGCGACTTCGAGGCGCAGCCGGAGGAGGAGCGCTTCGCCCGCACCGAGGAGTACCTGCGGCAGGCCGGGGAGCTGGTGGTCCCGCCCGTCCGGCTGGCGCCGCAGGCCGAGGTCGCGGACGCGGCGCGGCGGTCCGGCCTCACCGGGGCGGTCCTGGACCTGGCCCGCTGGACGGGCGAGCGGCCGCTGACCGAGCACGGCGCGCTCACCGAACCCGACGCCGAGGCCGCCCGGCTCGCCCTCGGCCTCGACTCACCGCGGCGCCACGGGCAGATGGAGGACGACGGCGCGCTGGAGCGGCTGTGGTGGGCCGCCGTCGAGGCGAAGGTGATCGACGCCGGGAACGGCCGCGGCGCCCCCGGCCCCGCGCTGCCGGGCCTGGAGTCCGGCGACGACGCGGCGCTGCTCACCGCCTGGCTGCCGCTGTTCGACGCCGTCGTCGTCCCCGGCCACGACTACGCCGACGGCCTGGACGCGGTCGAGCTCGTCCAGAACGAGCTGACCGGCGTCCTCATCCACCTGTACGAGCAGGAGGAGCCGGCCGGGCCCGAAACCCTCGCCGAGGCGCTGCTGGGCCACATCGAGGAGGCCTACGACCTCACCGACGCCGACACCATGTACGCGCTCGTGGCCGACGCCCTCGCGCTGGAACTGGCGACCCTCGGGGACTGGGGCGTCATCGAGGCGTCCGGCGCGGGCCGCGTGCTGACGCCGCTCGGGGTGTGGGCCGTCAGGGAGCTGCTCCTCGCGGACGGGTTCACCGCCCCCGTCGTCGGCGAACTGGCCGGCGCCCGCGCGTCCGAGCTCGTCGACGGGCTGACCTGGTACCGGCCGGACGCCGCCGACGAGGAGATCGACGGCTGGCTGGCGTCCCACGACCCCAAGGACGCCGCCGCCGACCTGCTGGACGTCATGCGGACCGGCGGCCCCGGCGCCCGCAACCTCGCCGCCGCCGTCCTGCACCGCGTCGGCCCCGAGGCCGCCGGCGTGGTCCGCGCCGCGCAGGAGCACCCGTTCGTGGCGCCCTATGCCGCGATGTGGCTGAACGCCGCCGGCGACCCGGCGGGGCGGGAACTGGCCCGCGAGGAGTACCTCTGGGTGTTCGTCGACACGGTCGCCGGGATGCTGGAGACCGCGGAGCCGGAGGAGGCGGTCGACGCGGCGCTCACCGACGCGCCCCCAGGGGCGGAGATGAGGACCATGGTGGACGAGCTCTGGCGCACCCATCATCCCGGCGTGGCCGACGTCCTGGAGGCCTTGGGCGCCCACCACCCCGACAAGGCGACGGCCAAGGCCGCCCGTACCGCCGCCTACAAGGCGCGTTCGGCGCGCCAGAGCGCGCACCGCGGTGTGTGAACATGGCGTGAATGTTTCGGGCCCGCGCCTCCGTAGACTTGAGGGCGCGTCCCCGTAGTCGGTGGCACCCGGGATGACCGGGTGGCACTCGCAGTGATCAGCGACATTCGCAGGAAACGGAGTCCCCTTGGCCGTCAAGCCCATCCGCCTCTTCGGCGACCCCGTGCTGCGCACGCCCGCGGAGCCGGTGAAGGACTTCGACAAGGAGCTGCGCCAGCTCGTCAAGGACCTCACCGACACGATGATCGACGCCCCCGGGGCCGGCCTGGCCGCCCCCCAGCTCGGCGTCGGGCTGCGCGTCTTCACCTACTACGTCGACGACCGCCTCGGCCACGTGGTCAACCCGACGCTCGACCTGTCGGACGAGCAGGAGACCGACGACGAGGGCTGCCTCTCCCTGCCCGGCCTCACGTTCCCCACGCCCCGCTCCCTCGGGGTGGTGGCGAAGGGCTTCAACATGCACGGGGAGCCGATCACGCTGGAGGGCACCCACCTGCTGGCCCGCTGCGTCCAGCACGAGACCGACCACCTCGACGGGATCATCTTCATCGACCGGATGGACGCCGAGCAGCGCAAGGCCGCGATGAAGGCGATCCGGGAGGCCGAGTGGTTCGGCGACCCGGCCCCCGTCGTGAAGGAGTCGCCGCACCGCACCTTCGGGAAGGCGATCTAGATGCGGCTGGTCTTCGCCGGGACGCCCGAGACGGCGCTCCCGGCCCTGACGGCCCTCCTGGGGTCCTCGCACGAGGTCGCGGCGGTCGTGACCCGGCCCGACGGGCGTTCGGGGCGGGGGAGGCATCTGAGCGCCAGCCCGGTCGCCTCGCTCGCCGCCGAGGCCGGCGTCGAGGTGCTCAAGCCCGCGAAGGCCCGCGACCCCGAGTTCCTCGACCGGCTCCGGGAGATCGCGCCGGACTGCTGCCCGGTGGTCGCCTACGGCGCGCTGCTGCCCCGCGAGGCCCTGGACATCCCCCGGCACGGCTGGGTGAACCTGCACTTCTCGCTGCTGCCCGCCTGGCGCGGGGCCGCCCCGGTGCAGCGCTCGATCCTGCACGGGGACGACGTGACCGGCGCGGCCACGTTCCAGATCGAGGAGGGCCTGGACACCGGCCCGGTCTACGGCGTGCTCACCGAGCCGATCCGGCCGGACGACACCACCGGTGACCTGCTGGGACGGCTGGCCGTCGCCGGTGCGGCCCTTCTGCTGGACACCATGAACGGCATCGAGGCGGGCGTTCTGGAGCCCCGGCCGCAACCGACCGAGGGGGTGTCCCACGCGGCGAAGCTGACGCCCGAGGACGGCCACGTCGACTGGAAGAGCCCGGCCCTGCACATAGACCGCCTGATCCGCGCCTGCACCCCGGCGCCCGGTGCGTGGACGAACTTCCGCGACACGCGGGTCAAGCTCGGCCCCGTCCGTCCGGTGCCCGACGCCGCCAGGCTGGCGCCCGGCGAGATCGGCGGGGGCAGGAACGAGGTGCTGGTCGGCTCGGCCACGCATCCCGTCGCGCTGGGCGAGGTGCAGCCGCAGGGCAAGCGCCGCATGGCCGCCGCCGACTGGGTCCGCGGCCTCAACCTCATCGGCAAGGACGCGCTGCACTGATGCCTCCCGCCCGCGACCGACGACGCGCCCCGAACCGCCGACCGGGCGGTCCCCGCAAGACGGGCCGCCCCCAGGACCTCGTCCGCCGTACCGCGTTCGACGTGATCCGGGCGGTGGAGACCCGCGACGCCTACGCGAACCTCCTGCTCCCCGCACGCCTGCGCGACCGCGGCCTGACCGGACGCGACGCCGCACTCGCCACCGAGCTGACGTACGGGACCCTGCGCGGCAGGGGAACCTACGACGCGGTGCTCGCGCTGTGCAGCGACCGTGAACTGCGCCGTGTCGACGCGCCCCTCCTGGACGTCCTGCGCCTCGGCGCCCACCAGGTCCTCGCCACCCGCATCCCGCCGCACGCCGCCGTGGCGACGACGGTGGAACTGGCCCGCTCGGTCTCCGGCCCGGGCCAGGCCAAGTTCGCCAACGCGGTGCTCCGCAAGGTCGCCATGCGCGACATGGACGCCTGGCTGCAGATCGTGGCGCCCGCCGACGCCGACGCCACGACGCGCCTCTCGGTCGCCCACAGCCACCCGAAATGGATCGTGTCCGCCATGCGGGACGCCGTCGGGGCGGCCGAGATCGGCGAACTCCTCGCGGCCGACAACGCCCGCCCCCGCGTGACACTGGTCGCACGCCCAGGCCGGGCGACACTGGAAGAGCTGTACGGCGCGGGCGCGGAGCCCGCCCCCTACTCGCCCTTCGGCGCCGTTCTGACCGAGGGCGACCCGGCGGGTATCGACGCCGTCCGCGACGGGCGCGCCGCCGTCCAGGACGAGGCCAGCCAGATGGTCGCCCTGGCGCTCGCCGAAGCCCCCCTGGACGGCCCGGACGCACGTTGGGCCGACCTCTGCGCCGGCCCCGGAGGCAAGGCGGGGCTCCTGTCGGCCCTCGCCGCCCAGCGCGATGCCCGGCTCCTCGCCGCGGACCTCCAGCCGCACCGCGCCGGGCTCGTCCGGCGCGCGGTCGACGACCGCACGGGCGTGGTCGCCGCCGACGGCACCGCGCCCGCCTGGCGTCCGGCCTCGTTCGACCGCGTCATGGTGGACGCTCCCTGCACCGGCCTGGGCGCGCTCCGCCGCCGCCCCGAGGCCCGCTGGCGCCGGGGCCCCGAATCGGTCGCCGAACTCGGGCCGCTCCAGCGGAAGCTGCTCGCCACGGCACTGGAGTCCGTCCGGCCCGGCGGCGTGGTCGCCTACGTCACCTGCTCGCCCCACCTGGCGGAGACCCGCGTGGTGGTGGACGACGTCCTGGGCAAGCGCGAGGACGTCGAGCGACTCGACGCACCCGCCGTCCTGGCGGCGATCGCTCCCGGCCTCACCGGGCTGGGGGACGGCCCGTACGCCCAGTTCTGGCCGCACCGCCACGGCACGGACGCGATGTTCCTGGCGCTGCTCCGCCGGACCTGACCGCTGCACCGACCTCTGGGGGAGGCCCTCTGCTGACCGGCTTCATGATTTTCATGTCGTATCTGGGCAGCGCGGCCTTCTACGTCCCGCTGCTCCTGGCGCTGTTCTGGTGCGTGGCGCCGCGGCAAGCCGCGAGGGCCGCCGTCGTCCTGATGTTCGGCGCGGTCCTCAACGCGCTCCTCAAGCTGGTCTTCCACGCGCCCCGCCCCTACTGGACGGACCCGTCCGTCAAGGGCAGGCAGTCGCTGACGTCCTTCGGGATGCCGTCCGGCCACGCACAGAACAGCATCGCGGGCTGGGGCTTCTTCGCGGCCCAGACCAGGCGGTGGTACCTGTGGGCGGGCGCGGTGGCCGTGATCCTCCTGATCGGGGTGTCCCGCGTCTACCTGGGCGTCCACTCGACAGGGCAGGTACTGGCGGGCTGGGGCGTCGGCCTGGCCGTCCTGGTCGCCGCCCTCGGGCTTGAGCCCATCGCCGTCCCATGGTGGCGGCGGCAGCATCTGGCCCTGCAACTGGCGCTCTCCCTGACGGTCTCCTTGCTGATGCTCGCGGCGTCGTGGGGCGCCGCACGGCCGCTCCGGGACTGGCGGTGGCCCCAGGCGTGGGCCGAGGCCGTCCGGGCGGCCGGAGGCGTCGCCGAGCCCGTCACGCTGACCGATTCGGCCCAGGCGTCCGGCGCTCTCTGCGGCCTCCTGATGGGCCTGTCCCTCGTCGCGTGGCGCGGCTGGTTCGAGCCGGGCGGCAGGGCCTGGCAGCGCCTGGCGCGCCTCCCGGTCGGCCTCGCGGGGGCGGCGGTCATCGCCTTCTTCGAAGGGGCCGGCCTGGTCCAGGCGTTCGCCGTCCAGGCGCTGCTCGTGCTGTGGGTGACGGCGGGCGCGCCGGAGGTCTTCGTCCGCCTGCGCCTGGCGGCCCGTCCCACCCCGGGCCTCACCCGGGCGGGTGACGATCGGGCGGGGCTGCGCCAATAGAATCGGGGCATCATGGCTCCTCAGATCGCACCCAGCATCCTGTCCGCCGACTTCGCCCGCCTGGCCGAGGACGTCGCGCGCGTCGCCGACTCCGCCGACTGGGTCCACGTCGACGTGATGGACAACCACTTCGTCCCGAACCTCACCCTGGGACTGCCCATCGTGGAGGCGCTGCTCAGGAACAGCGCGCTGCCCCTCGACTGCCACCTGATGATCGAGGACCCCGACCGCTGGGCGCCGCAGTACGCCGAGGCGGGGGCCGGGAGCGTGACCATCCACGCCGAGGCGGCGAAGGCGCCCGTCCGCACCCTGCGGGCCATCCGCGCCGCCGGCGCGCGCGCGGGGCTGGGCGTCAACCCGGCCACCCCGGTGGACGGCTTCGAAGACATCCTCGGCGAGATCGACATGCTCCTGCTGATGACGGTCGAGCCCGGCTTCGGCGGCCAGAAGTTCCTGGACGTCGTCCTGCCGAAGGTCCGTCGCGCGCGGGAGCTCATCAAGGGCCGCGACCTGCCCGTCTGGCTCCAGGTGGACGGCGGCGTCAGCGCCGAGACGATCGAGCGCTGCGCGGAGGCGGGCGCGGACGTGTTCGTCGCGGGCAGCGCCGTCTACGGGGCCGACGACCCGGCCGAGGCCGTCCGCAGGCTCCGCGCCCAGGCCGAAGAGGCGACGGCGAAGGCGGACTGGTGAACGACCCCGCGGAGCGGGCGGGGGGTGTGGGGGGTCGTCCCCCCACAGTGAACGGCCCCGCGGAGCGGGCGGGGGGTGTGGGGGGTCGTCCCTCCACGATGACCCTGCCCTGCGCCGCCGTCCTGTTCGACGTGGACGGGACCCTCGTCGACTCGACGCCCCTCGTCGAGCGCGCGGGCCGTGAATGGGCCGCCGAGTACGGCATCGACCCGGACGCGTTCATGTCGGGCGCCCACGGCCGCCGCACGAGCGACCGTGTGGCCGAGTTCCTTCCACCCGAACGGGTCCGTGAGGCCACCGCTCGCCTGGACGCCCTGGAGGCGACCAGCACCGACGGCATCATCGCCCTGCCGGGTGCCCTGGAACTGCTGACGGACCTGGGCGGCCTGCCCCACGCCTTCGTGACGTCCATGGACCGGGCGCAGCTCAAGGTGCGCACCGGAGTGGCCGGTGTCCCCTCCCCGCCCGTCGTGGTGACCGCCGAGGACGTGGCGGACGGCAAGCCCGACCCGTCCGGCTACCTCCAGGCGGCCCGCCGCCTGGGCGTGGACCCGTCCGCCTGCGTGGTCGTCGAGGACGCCCCCGCCGGGATCGCCGCGGGGCGCGCGGCCGGGGCCACCGTCCTCGCACTGGTCACCAGCCATCCGGAGGAGTCGTTGGCCGCGGCCCACCACGTCGTCCAGGACCTGAGCCGCGTGCGGGCCACCCCGACCGGCCTGCGCCTCACCATCGCCTGAACACCCGGGGCCTCAGCCCCTGGCGCTCCCGGCCTGCGCGCCGTCGATGCCGAGCGAGGCGTGGAACATCGCGTGGACGCGGAACCGGCGCACGGCCGCGAGGTTGAGGTGCTGCACCTGGTGGCTGCCGAGGAACGGCCCGTCCGCGGAGGCCCGCGCCGTCAGCAGGCCCGCCCGCCACAGGATCTCGATCAGCTCGTTCGGGTCGCACGAGGGAAGCCACGACCCGGTCCCGTGCGTGGGGACGTCGCCGCAGGCCAGCTCCAGGCACAGCAGTTCGAGCTCGTCGCGGCCGAACGCCGGGGGACGGCTGCGGAACACCTCGAACACGCTCAGCAGGCCCGGGTACTGGGAGCGGTACTCGGCGGCGATGTCCTTCGTGCGCTCGGCGGAGTAGCCGTACTCCGACCGCTCGATCGACGAGTACGGCACCGGGAGCCTGGAGCGCCGGGCCCTGGCCTGCTCCAGCGCCTCCGAGCAGAACTGGATGAGCTCCCTCGGCCGGTACAGCGTCCGGTCGACCATGTAGCCGAACGACCCGTCCCGCCCCTTGCCGGGCGGCGGCGGCGCGAAGACCGCCGACCAGCAGGCCCGGTCCCCGGCGCGTTCGAGGGCGTCCACGGCGAAGCCGTTCTCGTGGGCCGAGTGCCGGATCCGCCTGGCGATCAGTTCGAGCAGCGAGTCCTCCGACCAGGAGATCTTCTCCAGCAGGTCCCGGTGCTTCTGCGCGTCGTCGTACAGGGCGGGGATGTCGTCGTACAGCTCCTGCCGCAGCGAGATGTAGACGCGCAGGTTCGGGTGCAGCGCGTTGATGGACACGCACGCCTGGAACAGCCCGGACACGAACGCCTTGGCGTCCTCGGAGGAGTCCCAGCCGCGGTCCAGCTCGTCCACGAGCACCACCACCCGCTGGTTGTCCAGCACCTTGCGCAGCGCCGGCAGCAGGTTCTGGATCTCCTCCAGCTGGTAGAGGCGGTCCAGCTCGCGGGTCCGCAGGCCGGCCTCGATCGGCCCGATCTTCACGGCCTCCAGCCGTTTGAGGTAGGAGACCAGCAGCGACAGGGGACCGAGCTGCTGGGCGCCGTGGATGTCCCGGATGTAGTTGTGGATCTGCCGGCCGCCGTTCCTGGTGAGCCGCATCCCCTTGCGCGCCAGCGCCTTCATGACGAGCACGTAGATCAGGTACTTCCACGCGGCGGCGTAGGCGCCCTGTTTGGCCCACGAGCCCGCGCTCTCCGCCGCCATCGTGGAGCTGAGCAGCTCGTAGGAGTAGTCCTCGGGCGACAGTTCGATCACGTGGCTGCCCTCGGAGCGTTCCCGCTTGGCCAGCACCTTGAAGATCGCGCTCTTCCCGGCCCCGCGGTTGCCCATCAGGATCGTCTTCGCCCCGGACCGGACGCGGTGGTAGGCCGAGGACTCCACGAAGTACTTCTCCAGCCCCCGCGAGATGTCGCGCTCGGCGGACGGCGTGCCGAAGTCGAGAACGTCAAGGATCTTGGGCGACAGGTTCAACCTCGCCATGGGCCTTCCCGAAAATGAAGAACAGGGGTTTGTTAACAACTTGCACCGCGCACTCCCTCCACGGCAAGAGCTGACGTCGGCGCCCGCGGGGCGATGGCACGCGCCGGGCCCCGCGCGGCGGCGCCGTGGCGATGGTCACAGGGGCGCGGAAGGGAATGCGTGGCACACTGGTTGGCAAAGCATGAAACGCGTGCTCCGGGGTCGGTGAAATTCCGAACCGGCGGTGACAGTCCGCGACCCGGCCGAAGCCATCGGCCGGTTGACCCGGTGGAACTCCGGGACCGACGGTGAAAGTCCGGATGGGAGGCAGCGCGCGGTACACCCCTGACCAGGGGTGTATTCGGACGCACGTACGTCCCCCGGAGCCACTGATCTAGGAGGCCCGGGAGATGTTCACCGGCATCGTCGAGGAGCTCGGCGAGATCGTGGCGATCGACCCCCAGGGGGACTCGGTCGCGCTCGCGGTCCGCGGGCCGCTGGTCGTCCAGGACGCCGTGCACGGCGCGTCGATCGCCGTCAACGGCGTCTGTCTCACCGTGGTGGACGTCAAAGGCGAGGTCTTCACCGCCGACGTCATCAAGGAGACGCTCGACAAGTCCAGCCTGGGCGTGCTGGAGCCGGGCTCCAAGGTCAACCTGGAACGTCCCGTGCGGCTGTCGGACCGGCTGGGCGGCCATCTCGTCCAGGGCCACGTCGACGGCGTCGGCGCGATCATCTCCCGCGAGCCGGGGGAGCGGTGGGACGTGGTGACGGTCTCCCTGCCTTCCGAGCTGAGCCGCTACCTGGTCGACAAGGGCTCGATCACCGTCGACGGGATCAGCCTCACGGTCGTCGAGGCGGGCGCCGACCGGTTCAGCGTCGCCCTCATCCCGACGACGCTCGCGCTGACCACCCTCGGCCGCAAGGGGCCCGGCGACCCGGTGAACCTCGAAGTCGACGTCGTCGCCAAGTACGTCGAGCGCATGCTCGGAGACCGGTCATGAACTGGCTCGGCGCCGGTTTCGAGGTCTTCGGCGAGCACATCCTGTGGACCGATCTCGCCGGCAACGTCCTGTCGCTCGCCGTGGTCTGGCTCGCCATGCGCAAGACCCTCTGGACCTGGCCGGTGCAGCTGGTCGGCGCCCTCCTGCTGCTCGCGGCCTCGCTGCACGCGCACGTCCCAGGAAACGCGCTCAAGCAGATCCTGTTCTGCGGGCTCGCCCTCTACGGGTGGTTCATGTGGACCCGCGGACGGCGCGAGGCCGACGGGCTGGCCGTCCGGCAGGCGACGGCCAGGGAGCGCGCCGTGCTGCTCGGCGCCCTCGTGGTCGGCACGGCCGTGGTCGCCGAGCTGTTCGTGCACCTCGACTGGCTGAAGGTCGCCTGGTCGCCGTGGGCGAACGCCTACATCTTCGTCGGCAGCGCGGTCGCGACGTTCGCGCAGAGCCGCGCGCTCGTCGACTTCTGGATCGTCTGGGTGCTGGTCGACCTGGTCGGGGTGCCGCTGGCGCTCAAGTCCGGGCTGTACGTCTCCGGCGCGGTCTACGGGATCTTCTTCGTGATGGTGATGGTCGGGTTCAGGAACTGGCTCCGGGAGTCCCGGAGCGCGCGCAACTCCACGCAAAGGGCGGTGACCGCATGAGCGGCAACGACACGGGGATCGACAACACGAGGCTCGACAACACGGGGCCCGACGACACGGGGATCTTCGACTCCATCGAGTCGGCGGTCGCCGACATCGCCGCGGGCCTGCCCGTCGTGGTCGTCGACGACGAGGACCGCGAGAACGAGGGCGACATCATCTTCGCGGCGTCCAAGGCGACGCCCGAGCTGCTGACGTTCACGATCCGCTACACCAGCGGCGTCATCTGCGTCCCCATGGAGGGCGCCGACCTCGACCGGCTGCAGATCCCGCTGATGACCGCGCAGAACACCGAGCGCATGCGCACCGCGTACACGGTCAGCGTGGACGCCCGGCTCGGCGTCAGCACCGGCATCTCCGCCGCCGACCGGGCGCGCACGATCCGCACGCTGTGCGACTCGGCGTCCGAGCCCGGCGACCTGGTCCGTCCCGGCCACATCTTCCCGCTGCGCTACCGCGAGGGCGGCGTCCTGCGCCGGCGCGGCCACACCGAGGCCGCCGTCGACCTCGCCAGGCTCGCCGGGCTCTCCCCGGCCGGCGTCCTCGCCGAGGTGGTGAACGAGGACGGCACCATGGCGCGCCTGCCCGAGCTCCAGGTCTTCGCGAAGGAGCACGGCCTCAAGCTCATCTCCATCGAGCAGCTCGCCGAGCACCGCAGGCGCACCGAGGCGATGGTGACCCGCGTCGTCGAGACCGGCCTGCCCAACCGGTTCGGGATGTGGCGCGCGGTCGGGTTCTCCAGCGCCATCGACGGCGGCGAGCACATCGCGCTCGTGCTGGGCGACATCGGCGACGGCGAGGACGTCCTGGTCAGGGCTCACTCCGAGTGCCTCACCGGCGATGTCCTGCACTCCGAGCGCTGCGACTGCGGAACCCAGCTCGACGCCGCCATGGAGCGGATCGCCGAAGAGGGACGCGGCATCGTGCTCTACCTGCGCGGGCACGAGGGACGCGGGATCGGCCTGCTCGCCAAGCTCCGGGCGTACGCCCTCCAGGACAACGGCTCCGACACCGTCGACGCCAACCTGGAGCTGGGGCTGCCCGCCGACGCGCGCGAGTACTCCAACGCCGGCCACATGCTGCGCGAGCTGGGCGTACGCTCGGTCCGGGTGCTCACCAACAACCCGGACAAGCTCAGGGGGCTGGGCGGTTTCGGGGTGGAGGTGCGGGGGCGCGAGGCCATGCCCGTCATCGTCACCGAGCACAACCGGCGCTACCTGACGGTCAAGCGCGACCGTCTGGGACACCAGATCGAACTGGACCACCAGAGCGAGGGACTCTCATGAGCGGCGCGGGACGCCCTGAGGACATCACGGTCGACGCTGCCGGGCTCACGCTCGGCATCGTGTGCACCCGCTGGCACGAGCAGGTCACCGACCGGCTGCTGGAGCGGGCGCTCGCCGCGGCGAAGGCGTGCGGCGTGGACGAGCCGGTCGTGGCCCGCGTCGCCGGCGCGCTCGAACTGCCCGTGATCGCCCAGCAGATGGCCCGCGAGTTCGACGCCGTCGTCTGCCTCGGCGCGGTCGTCCGGGGCGCAACCGCCCATTTCGACTACGTGTGCGACTCGGTGACCGCCGGTGTGACCCGCGTCGCGCTGGACGAGTCGACTCCGGTGGGCAACGGGGTGCTCACCTGTGACACCATTGAGCAGGCACTGGAACGCAGCGGGCTGCCGGGCAGCTCCGAGGACAAGGGATGGGAGGCGACTGTGGCCGCACTCGACACGGCACTGACCCTGCGAGGTCTGCGGCATCACGGTCACGCCGGGCACGGCCTGGAGCATCTGGGCTTCTAGGCGAGGAGCGCCTGAGCTCCCGAACGTCCCGGTATCCCGTACCCATCCTCATCGAAAGGCCGATCCGTGCTGTCACTCGTTCTGCCCAAGGGGTCGCTGGAGAAGGCGACCATGCAGCTGTTCGACGCCGCCGACCTCACCGTCCAGCGCGCCTCGGACCGCGACTACCGCGCCTCCATCGACGATCCCCGCATCGACCGCGTCCGGGTCCTGCGGCCGCAGGAGATCCCGACCTACCTCGAACAGGGCCTGTTCGACCTCGGCATCACCGGCCGCGACTGGATCACCGAGACCGACGCCGACGTCGTCAGCCTCGGCGAGCTGAAGTACTCCAAGGCGACCTCCAACCCCGTCCGCGTGATCATGGCGGTGCCGGACGGCGCGCCCTGGCAGTCGGTGGCGGACCTGCCGGAGGGCGTGCGGATCTCCACCGAGTTCCCGGCGATGACCAAGCGGTACCTCGACAGGCACGGCGTCAAGGCCACGGTCGTCCCGTCCTACGGCGCGACCGAGGCGAAGGTGCCCGACATCGTGGACGCGATCGTCGACCTCACCGAGACCGGCTCGTCGCTGCGCAAGAACGGCCTGCGCATCCTCGACACGCTCCTGACCAGCTACACCGAGCTGGTCGCGAACCGCGAGGCCTACGAGGACGCCGAGAAGCGCGCCGCGATGGAGGACATCTCCCTGCTGCTGCAGGGCGTGATCCGCGCCCGCGGCAAGGTGCTGCTCAAGCTGAACGTGGCGCACGGCGACCTGCAGAAGGTCCTGGACATCATGCCCGCGATGTCCTCGCCCACGGTCACCTCGCTCGCCGGCGGCGAGTCCAACGCCGTGGAGTCGGTGGTGGCCAAGCGCGGCGTCAACACGCTGATCCCGGCGCTGAAGGCGGCGGGCGCCCACGACATCCTCGAGATCCCCATCGCGAAGATCGTTGACTGACGTCCCGGCCCTGCCGGCGGTGTGGCGCCCCCGCACCACCCGGCTCGTCGCCTACACCACGGCGGGCGTGATCGTGCTCGGCATGATCGTGCTCGCCGTGGTGGTGGCGCCGCAGTTCAAGACGTTCGACCGGATCCTGATGGTCGCCTTCGGCGCGGTGGTGGCCTGGGTCCTGCACATGCTGGCCCGCTGCCGCGTCGGCGCAGACGAGTCCGGCCTCACGGTCGTCAACGCCTTCCGCACCCGCCGCCTGGCATGGCCCGAGGTGGTCGACGTCTCCATGACCACAGGCGACCCGTGGCCCACCCTCGACCTGGCCGACGGCACCACCCTCCCCGCCATGGGCATCAACGGCGCCGAGAAGGCCCGCGCCGCCCACCAGCTCGCCGAACTCCGCGCCCTCCTCCACACCCGAGGCGAAGCCCCCGACCCCACCTGACCCCGTCGCCCGGCCCTCCCGTACCGGCTCCCTGGGGTCACCAGGCGGTGAAGGCGGTCATGGTGCCGGCGCCTATGAGGGCGACGGCCCAGAGGCGGTCGAGGTTGAACCAGGCGCGGCGCAGGACGGCCAGGCCGACGACCTCGTAGACGAGCACGGCGATCACGCCGGCCACGGCGAACATCGACAGGGTGTGCACGGCGGTGACGAACACCCCGGTCGACAGGGCGCTGCCGGAGGACGACGCCAGGCCGTGGTCGTGGCCCGCCGGGGCCGTTCCGGACGCGGTGAGCACGGGCAGCAGCATCAGGCCCGCGCCGTGCACCGACGACATCAGGAACGACCAGCCGGCGAGCTGCCACAGCGAGATCCGCATGCCGACCCACCGGAAGTGCCGCCGCGACAGCAGCCGCCACAGGCCGAAGCCGACGAGCACGGCCCCGCCGCCGATCGCGACCGCGCGGGTCGCGACGACGGAGCGGGTGAGGGCGACCAGGACGGCGACGGCGCCGACGGAGGCGGCGTGGCCCGCGGCGATGGCCGGGAGCGACTGCAGCACGAGGGCACGGCTGCGCTCCTGGAGTCCGCGGGCCACGGCGAACAGCCATCCCATGGCCGGGTTGAGGCCGTGGAAGGCGCCGAGCGCGACGAGTGCGGCGAGCGACCCGTCGTTCACGGGTAACAGTAGGAGTCCGAGGAGGCGTCGCCGCCCTGGAGGCGCGTCTGGTGCGGGCGGCGGCCGCGGAAGTCGTCGCCGTTGGGGAAGAACCGCTCGTCGAACGAGAAACCGTCCGGGGTGGAGTCCAGCTTGGCCATCCACGCGCCGACGCCGTCGGGGTAGAACTGGTCGTCCCACGAGCCGTAGAGCGAGTTGGTGACGTAGACGCGTTCGCCGTCGCGGCTGACCTCCACCATCTGCGGCCCGCCCGCGAGAGGGCGCCCGGGGTCGGCGGGGTGGGGGGTCCGGCCGACGATGCCGCCGATGCGCACCGAGCCCGCCTCGACCGGGTGGAACGGGTCGCTGACGTCGTAGCGCTTCAGCTCGCCGGTGCCCCAGCACGAGACGTACAGCCACTGGTCGTCCACGGACAGGTCGATGTCCGTCACGAGCGGGGGCACGGCCCCGAACGGCCGGATGACGGGCGGCAGGGCGTCCGGGTCGGCCGGCTCGGCGGGGATCGTGATCACCTTCGTCGCGGCCCACCGGTCGCCGTCGCGGTGCCAGACCCACACCGACGCCGACAGGTCCTCGACGCTGACGACCACGCCCGCGAAACCGTACAGCTTCGTCGGGTCGTGCGCGGGACGCAGCTCCAGGACCATCTGGTGCTCGTCCCCGAGGTCGACGGTCTGGACGTGCTTGCGCTTGCGCAGGTCGAAGAAGTTCAGCGAGTGACCGTACTTGCGGCCCAGCAGCAGTTCGCCGACGACGCCGTCCTCGATCATGGACGGTGTGCCCCACTCGGACGCGACGAGCACGTCGTGCGCGATGTGCCACCAGGCGTCGTAGGCGAAGTACTGCGGGCCCCGGTCGACCTCCCAGCGTCCGAGCACCTCGAACGAGGCGTGGTCGATCAGTGCGATCCCGCCCGGGCCGTCCTCGCCGTTCGCCCCGCCGAGGGCCGTCAGGTAGAGGCCCTCCGGCCCGCAGTGGACGGTGTGCGGGCGCGAGTACCCGGCGCGCTTGGCCAGCTCGTCCGGCTCCAGCGTCTTGACGATCTTCGGGGCGGTCGGGTCGTCCTTGGTGTCGATGACGTAGATCCGCGACGACCGCAGCCCGGGGACGATCAGGTAGCGGCGCTCGACGTGCGGGTGCGGGGAGCCGGGGCACAGGGCGCTGCTGCACGCGTTCCATCCGAAGTGGTGCAGCTCGTCCCCGAGATAGGGCAGCTCGGTCCACCCCACCACGGAGCCGTAGGAGGCGGAGCCGGGGTCCACGTCGAGCACCGCGATCGCGTCCGGCTTCTCCGCGGCCCGGTCGAACGCCGCGACGTAGGCGAGCTTCTCCGGAGGCGCGGAGGCGGCGTCGCGCGGGGACGCGTAGAACGTCGGGTCTGGCTTCCACAGTGGCATGGGTGCCCTTTCAGGTGATGGTGACCGGGTGCCGGACGACGGCGCCGAAGAGATAGCCGAGCGTGTTGTAGGGGGCGGTCGCAGGCTGGGTGGTGCCGGTCTCGTCGGTCGCGCGCGCCAGGAGCTCGTGCCGGCCCGGTCGTTCGGGACGCCACGGCAGCTCCCAGCGGACCCATCCGCGAGGACTGGGGTGCCGGTCCCGCAGGCGGGCGCGGCGCCACGTCCGTCCGCCGTCCACGCTGACCTCGGTGTGCCGGATCCGGCCGTTGCCCGACCAGGACCGGCCGTGCAGGACGTGCGGGCGCGCGGGCAGGGAGGCATCCCAGGGCAGCTCGAACGCGGACTTGACGTTCATGCGGGTCAGGGGCGGCGACCCCTCCTCGGGGTAGCCGGGCCCGAAGAGCCGGTAGTAGCGGGTGTTCCACGGTGAGAACAGCGGCTCGTCGGCCACCTGGATGTCCCCCAGCCATTTGATGGACGCGATGCCCGCCCACGAGGGCACGACCAGGCGCACCGGATGGCCGTGGTCGGGAGGCAGGGGAGCGCCGTTCATCTCGTAGGCGAGAAGCGCGTCCTTCATGGCCTTCGCGATCGGCAGGGGACGCCGCACGCGGCCGAGGTTCTCGCCCTTGTCCACGAACTCAGCGTCCAGCCCGCGCGGCATGATGTCCACCGCCTCAGGGGTCACACCTGCGCGACGCAGGACGGTCGCCAGGCGGACGCCGCGCCAGCGGGCCACGCCGGCCGCGCCCAGCCGCCAGGGCGTCCCCGACACCTCCTGGCCCTGCTGGGAGGTGTAGAACCCGCGCGCGTTGCCCGTGCACTCGATGAACGCGGTGAGCTCCTCCGCCGGGAGCCGGAGGAGGTCCTCGTAGGTGAACTCGACGGGACGGTCCTCGGCGGGCGCGCCGCGCAGGCCCGTTCCCCACAGCCTCAGCCGCCAGGTGCGCGCGTCGATGAGCGGCGTGGCGACGTGGTTGCGGACGAAGAACCGGTCGGCGGGCGTGAGGTACCCCTGCCCGCGCATGGCCTCCCACCGCATCTCGGCGTTCGTGCCCTGCGGGATGAACAGCTCCGGGGGCAGCGGCTTCACGATCCCCGTCGCGGCGCCCGCGGGCCTCGGGCCGAGGGCCGCGGAGAGGCCGGCGGTCAGCCCGGCTCCCGCCGACAGCCGCAGCAGTCCCCTCCGGGTCGGGAACCGGACGTGCTCGTAGGTCGCCTCGTCGGTCAGGTCGTCCCCATGGGGCAGGTCACCGGGATCACCGCTTCGCATGGTTCCGATGCTGCTCAGCCCGCGTCCAAAAGTCAACTTTCCCTACTGCTTTAACAGGTTTTTGCAGAGGGGTGAGGTTCGTGGAACAGGACAAGACAGACGGCCGGCCGAACCGGATCCGTGCCGGGACCAGATGTGTGACTCGGGTCTCGGGCTGAGTAGCCTGTGATCCGTGGGGGAGGCGGCGCCGATGACCGTGGATCAGGTCGGATCGCCCGCGGAGCTCGCGGGCCTGCTCGACAGGCATGGCTACCTGTGCGACGAGGGGCTCGGCACGGCCTGCTTCCTCGCCCTGCGGATGGGGCGGCCCCTGTTCCTGGAGGGGGAGGCCGGCGTCGGCAAGACCGAGCTGGCCAAGACGCTCGCGCGGGGCCTCGGCGCGCCGCTGATCCGGTTGCAGTGCTACGAGGGGCTCGACGCGTCGCAGGCCCTCTACGACTGGGACTTCCCCCGCCAGCTCCTGCACCTGCGCGCCGCGGAGGCCGCGGGCGTCAGCGACGTGTCGCGGCTGGAGGGCGAGCTCTACGACCGGCGCTTCCTGCTGGCGCGGCCGCTGCTCCAGGCGCTGGAGACGTCCCCCAGCGTGCTGCTCGTCGACGAGCTGGACCGTGCCGACGACGAGTTCGAGGCCTTCCTGCTCGAAGTCCTCAGCGACTTCACGATCACCGTCCCCGAGCTCGGCACGATCCGGGCCGAGCGGCCGCCGGTGGTCGTGGTGACGTCCAACCGCACCCGCGAGGTCCACGACGCGCTGAAGCGCCGCTGCCTGTACCACTGGCTGGAACATCCGTCCTTCGACCGCGAGGTCGCGATCATCAGGCGCCGGCTGCCGGACGCGGCGGAGCGGCTGGCCGGGCAGGTGGCGCGGGCCGCGCAGCGGATGCGCGAGACCGACCTCCTGAAGCCGCCGGGCGTCGCCGAGTCCCTGGACTGGACGGAGGCGCTCGTGGCCCTCGGCGTCCGCGACCTCGACCCGGGGGCGGCGGCGGTGACGCTCGGCGCCGTCCTGAAGTACCGCGAGGACCAGCAGCGCGTGCTCGGCGGCGGTGGCGCGGCCGGGCTAGAGGCCCTGCTCAACGGGGGTTAGCCGTGGACCGGGACGTCACCGAGACGATGGTCGGCTTCGCCCGGACGGTGCGGGCGGCGGGCGGGGCGGCCGATCCCGAGCGCGTCCAGGCGATGCTCGCCGCGCTCGGCCACCTCGACGTGCTCGACGCCCGCGACGTGTACTGGGCGGGCCGGCTCACCCTGTGCGCCGACCCCGACGACCTCGCCCGCTACGACCGCTGCTTCGCCGCGTACTTCTCCGGCGCGACCGCCCGCCCCGGGCGCAGGACGCCGCCCGTCGTGGTGCGCCGGGTGCCGATGGCGGAGCCGGGCGGGCGCGGCGGCGGGCAGGAGCCGGAGGAGCTGGAGGCGGCCACGGCCAGCGACGTCGAGGTGCTCCGCGACCGCGACGTCGCACGGCTCGGCGCCGCCGAGCGCGCGGAGGTCGCGCGGCTCATCGCCCTGCTGGACGCGGGGGCCGAGCGGCGCAGGTCGCGGCGGTTCGCGCCGACGCCGACCGGGCGGCTCGACCCGGCGCGCACCGTCCGGGAGACGCTGCGGCGCGGCGGCGAGACGTCCCTGCTCCGGCACCGGAGCCACCGCACCCGGCCGCGCCGGGTCGTGCTGGTCGTGGACGTCAGCGGGTCGATGAGCCCCTACGCCGACGCGCTGCTGCGGTTCGCGCACGCCGCCGCGCGCTCGGGCGGGAGGAACGTCGAGGTGTTCAGCGCCGGGACGCGTCTCACCCGCCTCACCCGGGAGCTGCGGCACCGCGACCCGGACGCGGCGATGGCGGCGGCGTCCGCGGCCATCCCGGACTGGAGCGGCGGCACGCGGCTCGGCGAGGAGCTGAAGGAGTTCCTCGACCGGTTCGGGCAGCGGGGGCTGGCGCGGGGCGCGGTCGTGGTGATCGCCTCGGACGGGTGGGAGCGCGGCGACGCCGGCCTGCTCGGCGCGCAGATGGCGCGGCTGCACCGCCTCGCGCACCGGGTGGTGTGGGCGAACCCGCACAAGGCGCGGCCCGGGTACGAGCCGCTCACCGCGGGTATGGCCGCGGCGCTCCCGCACGTGGACGACTTCACCTCCGGGCACAGCCTGGCGGCACTGGAGGAGCTGGCCCGCCTCGTCGCGGGCACCGGAAAGGGGAGGGCTCATGCGTGACGTGCTCGGCGACATCGCCGGTTGGTACGGGTCCGGGCGGACGTTCGCGCTCGCGACCGTCGTGAACACCTTCCGCAGCGCCCCGCGCCCGCCGGGGGCCGCGATGGCCGTCTCGCCGGACGGGGAGGTCGCGGGCAGCGTGTCCGGCGGCTGCGTCGAGGGCGCCGTGTACGAGCTGGGGCAGACGGTGCTGGAGACCGGCGAACCCGTCGTCCAGCGGTACGGGGTGAGCGACGACGACGCGTTCGCCGTCGGACTGACCTGCGGCGGGATCCTGGACGTGCTGGTGGAGCCCGTCGGCCCGGACACCTTCCCCGAGTTCGCGGACGTCGCCGCCGCCATCGGGGCGCGCGAGCCGGTCGCGGTCGCCACCGTCGTGGCCGGGCCCGGTCGGATCGGCGCCCGCCGCGTGGTCTGGACCGACCGCGCGTCCGGGTCCCTCGCGCCCGGCGCCCCGCACGCGGCGCGGCTCGACGCGGCGGTGGACGACGACGCGCGCGGCATGCTCGCCCAGGGCCTCACCGGCCAGCGGCACTACGGGCCCGAGGGGGAGCGGCGGCTGGACGACCTCACCGTCTTCGTGCACTCCTTCGCGCCGCCGCCGCGGCTTCTGGTGTTCGGCGCGATCGACTTCGCGGCGGCCGTCGCCCGGGTCGGGAAGTTCCTCGGCTACCACGTGACGGTGTGCGACGCGCGGCCGGTGTTCGCGACGCCCAAGCGGTTCCCCGAGGCCGACGAGGTCGTGGTGAAGTGGCCGCACAAGTTCCTGGAGGAGGCGCGCGACGCCATCGACGGGCGGACGGCGATCTGCGTCCTCACCCACGACCCCAAGTTCGACGTGCCGCTGCTGGAGGTGGCGCTGCGCACCGAAGCCGGCTACGTCGGCGCGATGGGCTCGCGCCGTACCCACGACGACCGGACGGCGCGGCTCCGCGAGGCGGGCCTGTCCGACGCCGAACTGGCCCGGCTGCGCTCGCCGATCGGCCTGGACCTCGGGGCCCGCACCCCGGAGGAGACGGCCGTGTCGATCGCGGCGGAGCTGGTCCAGCTGCGCTGGGGCGGTTCCGGCCGCCCGCTCTCCGACACCAGCGGCCGGATCCACGCCGAGTCGGTCTGACCGCACTACCCTCGCGGGATGACGTTGCGCAGTGAGGAAGCGCCGGCCGGCCTGCTGCTGGCGGCGGGGGAGGGCCGCCGCCTCGGCCGCCCCAAGGCGACACTGGAGCTGGACGGCGAGCGGCTCGTCGACCGGGGCGTCCGCACGCTGCGGGACGGGGGATGCTCCCCGGTCCTGGTGGTGGCGGGCGCCGCGCAGATCGAGGTCATCGGCGCCGTCGTCGTCCCCAACCCGGACTGGCGCGACGGCATGGGCTCGTCCCTGCGCTCCGGGCTCGCCGCGCTGCCGCCCGGCTGCCCCGCCGTGGTCGTCGCGCTGGTCGACCAGCCCCTGGTGACGCCCGCCGCCGTGGAACGGCTGATCGCGGCGTTCGAGGAGGGCGCGGGCATCGCCGTCGCCACCTACGGGGGAGCGCCGCGCAACCCCGTGCTGCTGGGCGCCGGTCATCTCGCGGGCGTCGCCGAGGCGGCGGTCGGCGACCAGGGCGCGCGCGGCTACCTGCGCGCCCACCCGGACCTGGTGATGCCGGTCCCGTGCGACGACGTCGCCGCACCCGACGACATCGACACCCCCGAAGACCTGGCCGCGCTCAGCCGCCCGCGGGCAGGGCGCTCTCGTCCAGTGCCCCGCAGTCGACCGCGCGGCGCAGCCGGGCGGTGAGCGCCGTGATCGTGGCGGGCTCGTCCAGGACGCCGCTCGCGTTCCCCGCCTGCTCGTGCCAGGCGCGGACCCGTCCGATCACGTCGTCGACGCCGCTCAGGTGGAAGGCGTACACCGCCGCGTACCGGCTCGGCAGGTGCGCGGGATGCAGGTCCCAGCCCTGGTAGAAGCCGTGCGCCAGCGAGTGCCGGACGTGCGCGGCGTGCGCGGCCCACGCGGCGTTGACCTCGTCGGGCCCGTCGTTGCGGGGGATGATGTTGGTGGAGCCGCCCGACAGCCGCACCCCGGTGCCCGCCAGCGACACCTGCATGATGTGCCGGGCGAAGTCGCAGGCGGGGTGGTCGAGCCGCTGCTCGTGCGGCGGCAGGCCGAGCGCGGCGGTGTAGTCGAACACGCCGAAGTGGGCGGCGGTGATGCGGCCCCGCGCCTCGGTGACGAAGGACTGGAGCCCGATCCGGTCCTCCTCGGCGTCCATCAGCGCCTGCGGCGTCTCGATCTGGACCTCGAACCGCAGGATGCCCTGCGGCAGCCCGAGGGAGGTCTCCAGCCGGTCCAGGAACTCCACGAACAGCTTGACGTGATCGATCGAGGTCGCCTTGGGGAAGGTGATGGTGAACCCGCCGGGCAGCCGGCCGAGCCGGTCGCGCAGCGCGGTGAGGAAGCCGTCCAGCGTCCGCATCGCGCGCTCGTGGCCGCCGTCGGTGAACGACTTGACCCGCAGCCCCCAGTAGTGCGGCAGGCCCTTCACCTGGTACGCGGCGGCGACCGCCTCGACGACCTGCTCGACGTGGGCGTCCTCCTCCGCGTCGTCGCGGACGCCGTAGCCGTCCTCGAAGTCGATCCGGATGTCCTCCACCGGCTCGGCGGCCAGCTTCGCCGCGACGCGCTCCCGCACCGGCCCGGCGAGTTCGGGATCGAGCCCGAACGCCGCGCCGAACGACCCGGCGCCGGGCGTGTGCGTGTTCAGCAGCCGCAGCGCCTCGGCGCCGAAGTCGGCGGGCGTCGAGCGGGAGAACCGGTCCGCCGGGACGTAGACCGTGTGGACCGGCTGGCGGCCTTCCGCGCCGCCGGGGAAGCGCTCGCCGTGGACGTCGCGGACGGTGGCGATGCGCGCGGACAGATCGTCGTACGAGGAGACGCTGAGGTTCACCCTGCAATGATCCCCCAATCGCCACCGGCTAGGGAACCGTCCCGGGTGATCAGGACGCCTGGATCCCCCAGGTTCCGCTGAACACCGCGCCCGGTTCGAGGTCCACGACGCCCTCCCCGGAAGCGAAGGCGTTGGGCGGGCACGTCATGGGCTCGACGCCGAGCCCCGTGCGCGGTCGCGCGGCGTTGTCGGCGGTGTAGATCTCCATCCACGGGTGCGCCTCGTCGGCCCAGAGCCGGACCGTGCGGCCGCCGGTCAGGGTCACCCAGGTGCGGCCGCGGCCGTCGCGGTTGAGCCCGGTGAACGCGTTGTCGATCCTCCGGTCGCCGAACACGGGCCCGGTGCGCAGGTCGTACGGGGTGCCGGTGACGTCCAGGGACGGCCCGGACGGGATCATCCGGTCGTCCACGGGAAGGTAACGGTCGGCGCCCAGCGTGACCGTGCAGCCGTCGATGGGTTCGCCGACCGTCAGGTACGGGTGCGCCCCGTGGCCGTAGGGGGCCGTCCTCGTTCCGGCGTTGCGCGCGGTCATCCGCACGCGCAGTCCCGCGTCGGCGTCGAGGGTGTACTCGGCCTCCAGGTCGAGGCGGAACGGGTACCCGGCCGTGCCGAGCAGCCGGTGCGTGAGCCGCACGCGGTCGGGCCCGTGCTCGGCGGCCGTCCACGACGCCCAGCGGACGAGCCCGTGGATCGCGCAGTCCCGGTCGGGCTCGGACACGTCGAGCCGGTGCGCCTCGCCGCCGTACTCGTAGCGGCCGCGGTCGATGCGGTTCGGCCACGGGACCAGCAGGTGCCCCAACGCGGCGGGGGCCGGCTCGTCCGCGCCGTGCGTCAGCACCAGCGGGCGCCCCCGGTGGCTCAGCTCGCGCAGGCTGGCGCCCGACTCGGTGACGACGGCCTGGTAGTGCCCCGCGCTCAGGGCGTACTGCTCGCCCGTCAGGGCGGACTGCTCCCTGGTGATCGACTCGCTCATGCGGGCGACGTTACCCCCGCCGCGACCGCTACACCTCACCCGCGACGGCCGCGCCCCGCCGCGACCGCTACGCGGTCTCCGCGAGGGCGTGCAGGGCGTCGGTGAACACGTTCGCCGGCGGCTCGACCAGGCCCGCGCCGACCTGGCCCGTGCCGGCCTCCCGCCCGGCGATGCCGGTGTCGATGACGGGCAGGATCCCGGTGCGGACGACGCGGGCGACGTCCACGCCCACCGGGGTGCCGCGGAACGACAGCAGCGGGATCTGCAGCACCGGGTGCTCGGCGAGGGTGATCTCGTACATGCGCTGGGTCGCGGCGACCGCGTCCGGGACCTCGCCGCCCACGAACCGGACGATCGCGGGCGCGGCGGCGAGGGCGAACCCGCCCATCCCGGCCGTCTCGGTGATCGCCGAGTCGCCGATGTCGGGGTTGGCGTCGTCCGGGCCGTAGCCGCCGAGGTAGAGGCCGTCCGGGACGCCGGCGGGGCCGGTGAACCAGCGGTCGCCCGTCCCCGAGACCTGGATGCCGAAGTCGGTGCCGTTGCGGGCCATCGCCACGACGAGGCTGGAACCCGGCACGCCGCGGGCGGCGTCCGCGCACGCCTTCGCCGCCGCCATCCCCGCGTTCAGGAAGAAATGGTCGTTCCCCGCGGCGAACCGCAGCGCCTCGGCGGCCCTCGCGCGGGGCACCTCCTCGGCCGCCGCGAGCGCGGGCGCGAGCTCGCGCAGCAGCAGCGACGTCGCCGCCCGGTTGCGGTTGTGCAGCTCGTCGCCCATCTGCAGGGCCTGCGCGATGAGCGCCATCAGGTCGATCGGCCCGTGCCGCCGCACGGCCTCCCGCAGCGCCGGGCCGAGCACCTCGCCCATCCACGCCAGCCGCTCGATCACCTCCGGCCCGTAGGCCCCGTACCGCAGCACCTTCCCGAGGCCCTCGTTGAGCGAGCAGTAGGAGGTCCCGCCGTGCTCGGCGTCCTCGACCACGAGCATCCACATGGACGGGCTGACGACGCCCGCCATCGGGCCGACCGCGGCGTGGTGGTGGCACGGCTCGAACACCGCGGAGCCGCGCTCCAGCCGGCGCTCGGCGCCGCGCGGCGTCTCGGCGAGCCCTTCGAGGAGCATCGCGCCGACGAGGGCGCCGCGCATCGGGCCGGACGCGCGGTCCCACTCCAGCGGCGGGCCCGCGTGCAGGAACGTCCCCGGCTCCAGGCCGAGCACATCGCGCGCGGGGCGCACGTCCACCAGGTGCGGGCGCGCCGTCACCATCCTCCGGACGGCGCGCGCGTTGGCCTCGGCGTGGCCGGGGTCGCCGAGGACCGCCGCCAGCGCGGACTCCGTCCCGGCGGGCGGCGGCCGCCAGTCGACGGCCTCCACCGGGACGGCCTGGTAGGCGAGCGCGCTCGCGAGCACCTCCACCCCGGTCGCGACGACGCTCGGCTCACGGGAGAGCAGCCCGCCCAGCCGGTGCCCACGGTGCGTGTCCCGGTGGTCGCTCATCGGGGCGTCCCTTCGACGATCGACCCGTCCACCAGAGTGAGGGCGTGCCGGGTCGCCTGCGCGTTGGAGGCGAACACGTCGGCGCCCGCCTCGCACAGCGCGACGGCCTGCCGGTCGCGGTCCTGCGGGTCGGCCGGCGTCCCGCACAGCGACACCACGACCGCGAGGCCGGGACGGTCCCGCAGCGCGGCGGCGATCGCCGGGGCGAGCGCGGCGGCCGGATCGGGCTCGGCGCCGTACCCGAGCACCACGTCCAGGAGCAGGACGCCGCAGCCGTCGTCGGCGGCCTCGGCGCGCAGGGCCTCCAGGCGCAGCGTCGGGTCGATCATCGGGTGCGCGCGGCCGCGCGTGTAGGCGTCGTCGCCGAAGTCGGTGAACCGGTGCCCGCGCGCCTCCAGCTCCCAGCCGAGCGCGTCCCGCGCGATCATCTCGGCCTCGTCGCGCAGCGTCCCGCCCGCGAACAGGCCGCGCAGCGCCCGCCCGGACGCGGACGCGTCACCGCGGGACGAGGTCCAGCGCGGCCATGCCGGGACGGGCCGGCCGAGCGCCCTCAGCGCCTTCTCCGCCGCCCGCGTCAGGTCGTCCTCGCCGGGCAGCGGCAGCGCGAACACCACGGGGGTGTCCAGGCGCCGCGCCGCCTCCCGGATCAGGTCCAGCACCTGGGGCGCGGGCGGCTTGGACACCAGCACGATCAGTTCGGTGGCCGGGTCGGCGTCCAGCGCGGCCAGCGCCGCCAGCGCCGACCGCCCGCTCACCTCGGGCGACAGGTCCCGGCCGCCGACGCCGAGCACGTGGCTGACACCGGCGCCCGCCGCGTCCAGCAGGCACATCAGCTGCTGCGCGCCCGTCCCGGACGCCGCGACGACGCCCACCGGGCCGGGCCGCACCGCGTTGGCGAACCCCAGGCCCGCGCCGCCGATCACGGCCGTCCCGCAGTCCGGTCCCATCACGATCAGCCCGCGCCGCGCCGCCGCCTCCTTCAGCGTGATCTCCTGCGCGACCGGCACGTTGTCGCTGAAGATCATCACGTTGAGGCCGGCGTCCAGGGCGTCCATCGCCTCGGGGAAGACGTGCGGCCCCGGCACCGACAGCAGCGCCACGGTCGCGTCGCCGCGGGCCGCCGCGGACCCGGTCGTCCTGGCCGGTGCCGGCGCCCCCAGCACCCCCGCCTGCGCGGGCGGGCGGGACGCCTCGCGCAGCAGCCCGTCCACCGCCTTCCTGGCCTCTTCCAACCCGGCTTCGTCCGGTCCTTCGCCTTCGACCCGGATCGCCACGACGAGGTCGTCGGGCCCGGCCTCGTCCGGCACGGCGAAGCCCATGCGGCCGAACATCTCGCGGTTCAGCCCGGTGCCCATCGCGACCATGGCGCCGGCGACGTCCGGCCGCTCCGACAGCTGCCGGCTCACCCGCATCAGCGTGACCGAATCGTGGTAGCCTCCCCGCCGCACCTCGACCCAGTCCCTCATACGCGCACTCCGAGGGCGGCGCGGCACCCGGCGAGGACGCCGTGCGCCAGGTCCGTGCCCGACGTGTGGCCCACCGCCAGCAGACGCCGGACGGCGGCCTGCGGCGGCTCGTGGCCCGCGACGCCGCGCAGGACGGCGGCCACCTCGGCGCCCGCCTGGCCCGCCGCCGCGCAGTGCAGCAGCGTCGCGGACAGCGCGGTCGTGCGGGTGCCCGCGTCGGCGGTGACGGCCGCGCCGAGCCAGTCGGCCAGCCGTACCGCCCCGCCGTGCCGGACGGCGCCGCCGACCAGCCGCAGCGCGACCAGCAGGCCGCACAGGATGTCGTCGCCGGTCGGCGTCAGCCCGGGGCCGAGGCCCACGATCCGCTCGGCCGCCTCCACCGCGCCCGCGAGGTCGCCGGCGGCGCAGGCGGCGGCGAGCGCGTCCGGGTCGGGATGCCCGGCGAGGCCGCCGCCCGACGGCCCGGCGGCGGTGAGCGCGCCCGCCGCCGTCAGTTCGGCCTCCAGGGCGCGCACGCCCCGGGCGAGCGCGTCCGGCCGCAGCCCGCCGAGCGCGGGCGAGGGGTCCCACCAGCGGCGCACGCGCACGGTGAGGCCCTCCGCCTCGATCCGGCCGTCGCCGACGAACGCGTCCGCGCCCTCGCGGACGGACCGGAACGGGTGCTCGCGGCGGGTGGCGACGACCACCATCGCGTTCGGCAGGCGTCCCGCGTCGGAGGTGACGACGGCGAGCACGCGCGGCTCGGGGCGTCCCCGCATCTCCAGGTACAGCGCGGCCGGGAACACCGCGATGACGCGGGCCGGGCGGCGCGGCGGGTCGAGCAGCGGCCGCAGCGTGAGGCTCGCGGCGCCGGCGGCGGGGGGCCGTCCCGTGGGACGGGCCGGGAGCCGGATCGGGTCGCGGACGAGTGCGGTCACGGATCCTCCCGAGGCCGGTGTCGGCGGCCGCACGGCGTGCGGGCGGCCCGGCCTCCGGCATGACGGTAGAACGGGCCCGGCATCGGACGTATGGATAATTCTGCCAAGGATGGTTGTCATCGTTCGTCTTTGTTGTCAGTGTTGATCAGGAATCGGTAGCGATCACGCCGTTACGGGCGATGTACGCACCAAAAGGCGAGGTGACCCCTGGCATGAGTTACACCACTGCGGACCCGGGCCCACCGGCCCTCAGGCTCGCGAGTACCGGAACACTGACCTACGGCCTTTCGGTCGGCGAGGTCCTCGGCGTCAGCACCCTGAACGGCGCCCGCCTCATCGCCGGACGAGCCGGACTCGAACGCGTCGTCCAGCGGCTGAACGTGATGGAGGTCCCCGACATCCTGTCGTGGGTCAAACCGAACGAACTGCTGCTGACCACCGGCTACCCCCTCCGCAACACCCCCCAGTCGCTCGACAACCTGGTGTCCGACCTGGACGAGCGCGGCCTGGCCGCGCTGGCCATCAAGCTCGGCCGCTACCTGGACTCGCTGCCCGCCGAGATGATCGCGCAGGCGGACCGGCGCGGCTTCCCCCTGATCCTGCTCCCGAACGACGTCGGCTTCGACGACATCCTGAACCAGGTGCTGACCGACATCCTGAACCGGCAGGCGGCCGTCCTCGCCCGCACCGAGGAGGTGCACCGGGCGCTCGTGCAGATCGTGCTGTGCGGCGGCGGCCTCCAGGAGGTCGTGGACGAGGTCGCGACGCTGCTGGACGTGGCGGTCGTGGTGCTGGACGGCGAGCAGCGGGCGCTCGCGGGCGCCGGTCCCGACGAGCACGTCCAGGCGATGCGGGCCTTCGACGCGGGCCGGCACGCGGCGTGCGGCCGCGGCGGCTGCGGCATCATCGGCGCGCACGGCACCGGCGACCACCTGGTCGTGCCCGTGATGGCGGGCGGCTTCGACCACGGCCGGATCGTCGCGTTCAGCCCCGGCGGCACCCTGCGCGGCACCGACCTCGGCATCCTGGAGCGCGCCGCGACCGTCGCCGCGCTCGTGGTGACCAAGCAGCAGGCCGTCGCGGCCGTGGAGAGCAAGTACCGCGCCGACTTCCTGCGCGACATCCTCGCGGGGCGCGCGGGCGGCGACGACCGGATCGTCGCGCACTGCGGCGGGTTCGGCTGGGACCTGGACCGCCCGATGATGGTGGTCGTCGCCGAACTGGACGGGCGCCCGCGCGGAGCCGTCGCCCAGGAGGCCGAGGGGAAGGGCCGCGGCAGGGCGGCCGAGCCCGACGGCGGCCCTCGCGGCGTCCGCGGCACCGAGGAACGGGCCGCGCAGGAGCGGCTCGCCGCCGCGTGGACGACGGCCGTCCGGCGGCACGACCGGGGCGCGGCCGTCGCGAGCTTCGCCCACGAGGTCGTGGCGATCGTCGGCGCCGAGGGCGACGACCCCGCCGAGTGGACGGCGGGCCCGGTCCAGGCGATGGTCAAGGAGGCTTCGTCGATCTTCGCCGAGCACCTGCCGGTGCGGCGGACGTTCTCCACCGGCATCAGCCGGACGGTGGCGTCGCCGGCCGCGCTTCCCGAGGCCTACGAGCAGGCGGTGAAGGCCGTGCGGGTCGGGCGCCAGCTCAACGGCGCGGGCGCGCGGGCGCACTTCGACCAGCTCGGCGTGTACCGGCTGCTGAGCCTCGTCTCCGACCCCGAGGAGCTGCACGCGTTCGTCCGCGAGACGCTGGGCGACCTCGCCACCGACGACGAGCCGGAGCTGGTGGACCTGCGCCGCACCCTCCAGGTGCTGCTGGAGACGAACCTCAACGTCGCCGAGACGGCGCGCCGGCTGCACTTCCACTACAACACGCTGCGGTACCGCATAGGGAAGCTGGAAAGGATGCTCGGAGCGTTCACCGAGGACGCCCATCTGCGACTCAACCTCACCCTCGCCCTTCACGTCCTGCGCATGCGGGGTATCTGAGGGTAGCGCCGCCGTCCCGGTCGTCCCGGGACGCCGCACCGGAGCGTCCGGAGGGTCGTCCCCGACCGGCCCGCCGGCGCACCGGCCGGTCCTCCCAATCCTGGGCGCGGGGTTTGGCAGATGTCGCCGATGCCCGCCCAACAGGGTAGATCTACCTTGCCCGCATGACAGGCCCGCGGGAACGCGGCCGGCTGAGCAGGAGGACCCCCGATGGTGATCGGCTGGAAGCTGCACGGGGACGGGCGGACGCCGCCGCCCGGGGAGGTCGTGCGGCCGGACGAGCGGCTCTCGTGGCCGCGGACCGCGGGTATCGGCGCCCAGCATGTGGTCGCGATGTTCGGGGCGACCTTCGTGTTCCCGGTCGTGATGGGCCTGGACCCCAACCTGGCGATCATGATGTCCGGGATCGCGACGATCCTGTTCCTGCTGATCGTGGGCGGCCGGGTGCCGAGCTACCTCGGGACGAGCGCCTCGTTCGTCGGCGCGGTCGCGGCGATCCGCGCGGCGGGCGGCGACAGCGCCACCGTCACCGGGGCGATCTTCGTCGCGGGCCTGGTGCTCGCGGTGGTCGGCGTGCTCATCCACGTCGTGGGCGGCGAGGTCATCCACAAGGTGTTCCCTCCGGTGGTCACCGGCGCCGTGGTGATGCTGATCGGGTTCAACCTGGCCCCGGTCGTCGCCACCGTGTACTGGCCGCAGGACCAGTGGGTGGCGCTGGCCACGCTGGCGTTCGCGGTGCTCTGCGCGGTGCTGCTGCGGGGGTTCTGGGCGCGGATCACGATCCTGCTGGCGCTGGTCTTCGGCTTCGTCCTGTCGTGGCTCCTCGACGCCACCGCAGGCAAGATCACCTCCGTGCTGCCGGGTCAGAACCTGCTGGACGGCGCGGGCAAGCCGTGCGCGGCCGAGGGCCCCTACTGCATCGCCACCGCGTTCCCGCACGAGCGCGTGAACTTCACGAGCGTCAAGGCCGCCGACTGGTTCGGGTTCCCCGACCTGCACGCCCCGGACTTCAAGACCTCGGCGATCCTGCTGGCGCTGCCCGCCGTCATCGCGCTGATCGCGGAGAACACCGGGCACGTCAAGGCCGTCGCGGCGATGACGCACGACGACCTGGACCCGGTCCTCGGCCGGGCCATCGCCGCGGACGGCGTCGGCACCGCCCTCGCCACCGCCGTGGGCGGCTCGCCGACCACCACCTACGCCGAGAACATCGGCGTCATGGCCGCGACCCGCATCTACTCGACGGCCGCCTATCTCGTCGCCGCCATCGTGGCGATCCTGTTCGGTCTGTGCCCGAAGTTCGGGGCCCTCGTCGCCTCGACGCCGGGCGGCGTCCTCGGCGGCATCACCGTCGTCCTCTACGGGATGATCGGGCTGCTCGGCGCGAAGATCTGGATCGAGAACCGGGTCGACTTCGCCGACCCGGTCAACCTCGTCCCGGTGGCGGCCGCGATCATTCTGGCGATCGGGAACGTGACACTCCAGATCACCGACGACTTCCCGCTCCAGGGCATCGCGCTCGGTACCATCGCCGTCCTGGTCGGTTACCACGTCCTGAACGTGCTGCGCCGGCCGGAGGACACCGGCGGCGGCGTCATCGCCCCGGCGGAGGAGGAGATCGGCGGTCCCGTCCGGCACTCCGGGCACGAGCCGCCCGAAACGGGTACACCGAGGAACGATGCGAGCTGACGGAGCGGCGCGGTGAAACCACCTCCGTTCGGGTACCACGCGCCGGGCACGCTCGGCGAGGCCCTGGACGCGCTGGCGGCCGCGCCCGGCGGAAAGGTCCTCGCGGGCGGGCAGAGCCTCATCCCGCTGCTGAACATGCGGCTCGCCGCGCCGTCCGACCTCGTCGACATCAACCGCGTCGCGGAGCTGGACACGCTGCACGTCGGCGACCAGGGCGTGCGGATCGGCGCGCTCGCCCGGCACGCGCGGGTGGAGCGCTCGGCGGAGGCGGCGGCCGTGCAGCCGCTGCTCGGCCGGGCGCTCCGGCACGTCGCGCACCCGGTGATCCGCAACCGGGGCACGGTCGTCGGCAGCCTCGCGCACGCCGACCCCGCCGCCGAGATGCCCGCGGTGCTGGCCGTCCTCGGCGGGACGGTCGAGGCGGCGTCGGCGCGGGCCCGCCGCACCATCCCGGCCGCCGCGTTCTTCCGCGGGCCGCTGGAGTCGGCGCTGGAGCCCGGTGAGCTGGCCGTCTCGGCGTTCTTCCCGGCCGCGCCGCCCCGCACCGGCACCGCGTTCGCCGAGACGGCGCGGCGGCACGGCGACTACGCGCTCAGCGGCGTCGCCGCCGTCGTCGGCCTCGACGAGGACCTGCGGGTCGTCTCCGCGCGGGCGGGGTTCCTCGGCATCGCGCCGACGCCGCTCGTCCTCGACCTGACCGGCGCCGCCGGGCCCCGCGGCGACTGGGCGGCGGCGGCCGCGCACGTCCGGGAGCGGATCGACCCCGAACCCGACATCCACGCGGGCGCCGACTACCGGCGCCACCTGACCGGCGTGCTGGCCGAGCGCGCCCTGAACGCGGCCGCGGCCGAGGCGCTGCGGAGGGCGGAGGACTGATGGCCGAGAGCTTCGAGGTCGCGCTGACCGTCAACGGGACGCCCCGCACGGCCCGCGTCCCCGCGCGGCGGCTGCTGTCGGACCTGCTCCGGCACGACCTCGGGCTCACCGGCACGCACGTCGGCTGCGAGCACGGCGTCTGCGGCTGCTGCACCGTCCTGCTGGACGGGGACCCGGTGCGGTCGTGCCTGATGCTCGCCGTCACCGCCGCGGGCCACGAGGTCACGACCGTCGAGGGGCTCGCCGATCCCGACGGGACGCCGTCGCCGGTGCAGCGCGCGTTCCGCGAGTGCCACGGGCTGCAGTGCGGGTTCTGCACGCCCGGCTTCCTCTGCACCGTCACGGCGCTGCTGCGGGAGACGCCGCGCCCGACGGAGGACCAGGTCCTGGAGGGGATCTCGGGGAACCTGTGCCGCTGCACCGGCTACCAGAACATCGTCAAGTCGGTGCACCGCGCCGCCGACCTGCTCAGCAAGCCCGGGGGGTGCGGGGGGTCGTCCCCCCGCAATGAACACAGCGGGTCCGGGGGGTGCGGGGGGTCGGCCCCCCGCGATGAGACAGCTGAGGAGTCGTGAATGGGCACCCGGGTCTTCGGTGAACCGGTCGAGCGGCGCGAGGACGACAGGCTCCTCACCGGGCGCGGCCGCTACCTCGACGACCTCGGGCGGGACGCGCTCGCGGCGGCGTTCGTGCGCTCCCCGCACGCGCACGCCCGGATCGCCGACATCGACGTGTCGGAGGCGCTCGACGTCGACGGGCTGGTCGCCGTCTACACCTGGGAGGACCTGCCCGGGAATGTCGGGGACCCGCTGCCGCTGCTCATCCCGCACCCCGCGCTGACCCACGGCCGCACCGGGTACCCGCTCGCCCGCGACATCGTCCGGCACGTCGGCGAGCCCGTCGCGATGGTCGTGGCCCGCGACCGCTACCTGGCCGAGGACGCCGTCGAGCGCATCCGCGTGGAGTACGAGCCGCTGCCCCCCGTCGTCGGCATCGAGACGGCCGAGCGCGCCGAGCACCTGGTCCACGACGACGTGCCCGGCAACGTGGGCGCCGTCCTGGTCCAGGAGAACGGCGACGCCGCCGCCGCGATCGACGCCGCGCCGCACGTGCTGGAGTTCCGGCTCTCCATCGAGCGCAGCGCGTCCATGCCGCTGGAGGGCCGCGGCGTCTACGCGCGGTGGGACGCCGACGACGGGTCGCTGCGCGTGTACTCCTCCACGCAGACGTCCACCAGCGTGCGGGCGGCGATCGCGGCGCGGCTCGGGCTGCCGGGCGGCAAGGTCGAGGTGATCGCCCCGGACGTCGGCGGCGGCTTCGGCGTGAAGATCGTCCACCCGTGGCCGGAGGAGGTCCTCGTGCCGTGGGCGGCGCGGCTGCTGGACCGCGAGATCAAGTGGACGGAGGACCGCCGCGAGCACTTCGTCTCCGCCGCCCACGAGCGCGGGCAGCTGCAGGACGTGCGCGTCGGCTTCGACGGCGAGGGCCGCGTCCTCGGCCTGGACGTGCGGATCCTGCACGACCACGGCGCCTACACCCCGTACGGGATCATCATCCCGATCGTCACCTCCACCCAGCTCCTCGGCCCCTACAAGATCGGCGCCTACCGGGCGGAGGTCGTCAGCCTCTACACCACCACCCTCATCGTCACCCCCTACAGGGGCGCGGGCCGCCCGCAGGGGGTGTTCTGCATGGAGCGGACGATGGACCGCATCGCGCGCCACCTAGGCCTCGACCGCGCCGACGTGCGCGCCGCCAACGTCATCCAGCCCGACGAGTTCCCCTACGACCAGGGCCTGACGTTCCAGGACGGCCGCCCGCTGATCTACGACTCGGGGGACTACCCCGAGCTGCTCCGCAAGGCCCGCGAGCTGATCGGCTGGGACGGCTTCGAGGCCGAGCGCGCCGCCGCCGCGTCCCGCGGGCGCCGCCTCGGCATCGGCCTCGGCGTCTACGTGGAGGGCACGGGCGTCGGCCCCTACGAGGGCGGGCACGTCGAGATCGACACCGCGGGGCGGGTGCACGTGTCGACCGGGCTCACCTCGCAGGGCCAGGGCCACGAGACCGTGTTCGCGCAGATCGCCGCCGCCGAGCTGGGGGTCCCCATCGAGGACGTGCACGTCACGACGGGCGACACCCGGCGGTTCGGGTACGCGGTCGGCACGTTCGCGTCCCGCGCGGCCGTGATGAGCGGCAACGCGATCGCGCTGGCGTGCCGGAAGGTCCGCGGCAAGGCGCTGCGCATCGCGGGGGAGGCACTGGAGGCCGACCCGGAGGATCTGGAGATCACCGACGGGGTCGTGCACGTGCGCGGCGACTGGTCGGCGGCCGTCCCGCTGCGGACGGTGGCGGTGCTGTCCAACCCGCTGCGGTACGCGTTCGACGAGGAGGCCGCGGCGGCGACGCAGTTCGCGGTGGGGCGGCCGGTCACCGAGCCGCCCGTCGCGGCCGGGGACGAGCCCGGCCTGGAGGGCCGCGACTACTACTCGCCGGTGCGCTCGACGTTCGCCTCCGGCGCGCACGCGGCGATCGTGGAGGTCGACCCGGACACGGCCGAGGTCGCGATCCTGCGGTACGCGGTGGTGCACGACTGCGGGCGGCTCATCAACCCGATGGTGGTGGAGGGCCAGATCCACGGCGGCGTCGCGCAGGGCATCGGCGGCGCGCTGTACGAGCGGATGGTGTACGACGAGTCGGGGCAGCTGCTCAACGCCTCGTTCATGGACTTCCTGATGCCGTACGCGACGGAGGTCCCGCGCATCGAGACCGACCACCTGGAGACGCCGTCGCCGCTGAACCCGCTCGGCGTCAAGGGCGCGGGGGAGGCCGGCGTCATCCCGGTGTCGGCGGTGATCGCGTCGGCGGTCGAGGACGCGGAGGGGATCCGGGTGGACGCGATGCCGCTGTCCCCGGACGACCTGTACACGCTCCGGCTGCGCGCCGCGGACGACCCGTCGCTGCGCGTCCGCGAAGGCGCCGACGTCACCTGAGGCGGGGCCGGTTCCCGGGGCGGTCCTGTTCGATGCTGGCGGGGCCGGCTCGGGAAAGCAGGGGACCTCGACCCCGCCAGCGTGTTGACCTTAGGCACAGACCGCCCGGGCCTCCGGCCCAACCGGGTTTCCTCCGGGAAGGTCGCTTTCAGGCGTGGGACGGCTGGTCAGGGGCATTTCCGCCGAGCGACCGCGGCAGGTAGTTCTGCACGGCGGCGGGCCGGAAGCCGGCCTGCCGGATCCAGCCGAGGATCATCTGGAACTCCTGGGCGAGCCCCTTGCGGTAGTGCATGAGGATGATGTCGCCGGGCTTGAACCCCTTGCCGCCGTCGGCGCGCGCGAAGCCGTTGTAGCCGACGCCGGGCCCGGAGGTGCCGTTGTAGAACTCCGCCGACCACAGCAGCACCGACTTGATGCCGCACTCCTTGGCGACCTGCAGGGTGGTCTGGTTGTAGCTCCCGAACGGAGGACGGAAGACCTGCGGCCGGTGCCCGTACTGCTTCTGGATGGCGTCCGAGGAGTCGCAGATCTGCTTCTTCTGCGCCTCGGCGCTCAGCGTCGCCATGTTGGGGTGCGTGACGGTGTGGTTCTCCATCTGCGAGCCCGCGTTGCGCATGGCCCAGAAGTACTGTCCCTGCCCCTTGATGTAGGTGGAGGTCAGGAACGTCAGGATGGGGACCTTCTCCTTGCGGACGAGGTTCACGAACTCCGAGTCGTAGGTGTAGCCGTCGTCGATGGTCAGGAAGACGACGCGCTCCCGCGTCTCGATCTGCTTGACGACGGGCGGCAGGCCGTTGGCGGCGGGCCGCGGCATCGTCCAGGACCCGGGCTCGGGCGTCGCCCACCGCTGGTCGTCGAGCACGGAGGCGAGCTGCGTCCGCATGGACGGGCCGGACTCGCCGCCGAGCCCGGCGGTCACGACGGGCCAGCCGCCCGCGGCCACGCCGAACACTCCGGCGGCGACCATGGCGATCACGGGCGTCTTCCCTGGCATCGGCCGCGTACTCCGTTCGCTCGGGGGGTGCAGTTCTCAGGGGCGGGCGGTTCTCCGCGTGCTGAGGGTCCGCATCGGTTGACGCGCGAGCGGCGATCGGGGTTCGCGCCCGCGCACAACCTGGCGGACATATCTGACCATTCCCAGAGCCCCCGGGAGCGCATCTGCCCAATCCTCGGCGTGTACTCGGCAGATGTTGCCGTTCGGGGAGGCGGCGGGGTTCTCTAAAGTCGGGTCATGCAGCTCACCGGCAGTGCCAGCGTCGCCGCGCCGCTCGACCGCGTCTGGGACGCGCTCCAGGACCCGGCCGTGCTGGCGAGGACGATCCCCGGATGCCGCTCCCTGGAGGAGACGGGGGACGGCACCTACCGCATGACGGTCACCGCGGGCGTCGCGTCGATCCAGGGCACCTACGTGGGGCAGGTCGAGCTGGCCGACCCCGACC
The DNA here is from genome assembly GCF_040639875.1 of Actinomadura sp. NPDC023710. Taxonomy (NCBI): domain Bacteria; kingdom Bacillati; phylum Actinomycetota; class Actinomycetes; order Streptosporangiales; family Thermomonosporaceae; genus Actinomadura; species Actinomadura sp. NPDC023710. The sequence continues at coordinate 102,825 of NZ_JBFAGB010000014.1, read as the reverse complement.
CGCCGCGCTCGTTCGTGCTGCGCGCCCGCGGCCAGGGCGCGCCCGGCACGGTGGACGCCACGGTCCGCGTCCGGCTGTCGGACGGCGACGGCACGACCCGGATCGACTACGACGCGGACGCGGTCGTCGGCGGGATGGTCGGCGGCGTCGGGCAGCGGATGCTCGGCAGCGTCGCCAAGCGCACCGCGGGCGAGTTCTTCACCGCCGTCGAACGCGACCTCACGGCGCCCGCCCCGGCCCGCGCCCCGGCCCCGGAAACGGCGCCCGCGGCCCCGGCCGCCGCCGGGGCCGTGTACCCGGGACGCGCCGCGGCCGCGGCGCCGCCCCCGGCCTGGCTCCCGATGGCCGTCGCGTTCGGAACCGGCGGCGCGGTCGCCCTCGCAGGCGTCGCGGTCGGCTACCTCATCGGCCGCCGCGGCCGCTGACACGCCCGCCGGAAACGGCGACGGCGGGCGCCCCGGGCGCTCTCGCCCAGGGCACCCGCCGTTCGGGGCGGCTAGCTGACGCCCACCAGGTCGACGACGAAGATGAGCGTCTCGCCGGGCTTGATGGCGGGGCTCGGGCTGCGGTCGCCGTAGGCCAGGTGCGGCGGGATGACGAGCTTGCGGCGGCCGCCGACCTTCATCCCGGCGATGCCCATGTCCCAGCCCTTGATGACGCGGCCGGAACCGAGCTCGAAGTCCAGCGTGCCGCCGCGGTTCCAGGACGCGTCGAACTCTTCGCCGGTCGACCACGACACGCCGACGTAGTGCATCGACACCTGCGAGCCCTTGACGGCCTCCGGGCCGTCGCCCTCGGTGATGTCGGTGATGTCGAGGTAGGCGGGCGGCTGGCCCTCGGGGAAGTCGATCTCGGGGCGTTCAAGCGCCATGAACGGGCTCCAGCGTCTCGTCAGATGTGAGGACAGAACAGAGCTGCTCAGCCTATCCGCACGCGGGTCACGAAAGAACGAGGCTCCCGTTGGCAGATTGCGACGGTTTCGCAGGTGGCCGGCGTCCGGTAGACCTCTGTTCATGGTGAGGCGGCTGCGGATCGGCATCGACACGGGCGGGACGTTCACCGACGTCGTCGCGCTGGACGGGGACGGGACCCTCGTCACCACCAAGACGCCCTCGACGCCCGCCGACCCGGCCGAGGGGTTCGCCGACGGCGTCGCCAAGATCCTCCGGCTGACCGGCGCGGGACCGCGGGACGTCGCGGCGCTGTCGCACGGCACGACGGTCGCGACGAACCGGCTCCTGGAGGACCGGATCGACGACCTCGGATTCGTCACCACCGAGGGCTTCGCGTCGATCCTGGAGATCGCCAGGCAGAGCGTCCCGGACGGCTACGGCAACAGCTACTTCTGGGTGAAGCCGCCGCGGATCGTCCCCGCGCACCGGGTGCGGGCGGTCGGCGGGCGGCTCGACCACACCGGCGCCGAGCTGCGCCCGTTCGACGAGGATTCGGCGGTCGCGGCGGCCCGCTGGTTCCGCGACCAGGGCGTTCTCGCGATCGGGGTGTGCTTCCTGCACTCCTACGCCGACCCGTCCCACGAGCTGGCGATGCGGGACGTGCTGGCCCGGGAGCATCCGGACGCGGTCGTGTCCCTGTCGTGCGAGGTGCTGCGCGAGTACCGGGAGTACGAGCGGTCGGTGACGACGCTCGTCGACGCCGCGGTCAAGCCCGCGATGAACGGCTACCTCGCGCGGATCGCCGAGCGCGTCGCGTCCCGGCTGCTGGTGATGAAGAGCAACGGCGGCGTCCTGTCGGCGGACGAGGTGGCGCGGCAGCCGATCACGACCGTGCTGTCCGGCCCGGCGGCCGGGGCGCTCGGCGCGGCGTTCGTGGTCGCGCGCAGCGGGCACGGCTCGGTGGTGACGCTGGACGGCGGCGGGACGTCCACCGACGTCGCGGTCGTCCTGGACGGCGAGCCCACCCTCACCACCGAGGGGTCCATCGGCCGCCACCCCGTCAAGATCCCGATGATCGACATCGTCACCGTCGGCGCGGGCGGCGGGTCGGTCGCGTGGCGCTCGCCGGAGGGCGCGCTGAAGGTCGGGCCGCGCAGCGCCGGCGCCGACCCCGGGCCGCTGTGCTACGGGCGCGGCGGCGCCGAGGCCACGGTGACCGACGCGCACGCCGTCCTCGGCCGCATCCCGCCGCATCTGCTGGGCGGCGAGGTGCCCCTGGACGTGGACGCCGCCCGCCGGGGCCTGGAGGCCCTCGCCGGGGACCTCGGCCTGCCGGTCGAGCGGGCCGCCGCCGGGATCCTGGAGATCTCCGCGTGGAACCAGGCCAACGCCATCCGGCAGATCACCGTCAAGCGCGGCCTGGACGTGCGCGACTATCCGCTCGTCGCGTTCGGCGGCTCCGGGCCCCTGCTGGCGTGCCGGCTGCTCGACGTCCTCGCCCTGCCCGCCGCCGTCGTCCCGGAGAACCCCGGCAACCTGTCGGCGTTCGGGCTGCTCACAGTGGACGTGAAGAACGACTACGTCCGGACCCGCGTCGTCCGCGACGCCGAGCTCGACCCCGCGCTCCTCGCCGGCGTCTACGCCGACCTCGAAGCCGAGGCCGCCGAGGCCCTGGCCCGCGAGGGGTTCCCCGAGGACCGCCGCCGCTTCGCCCGCTCCGCCGACCTGCGCTACTACGGCCAGGCGTTCGAGGTGCGGGTCGCCGCCCCCGCCGGGCCGCCGGACCAGGGGCTGCGCGCCGAGGTCGTCCGCCGCTTCCACGACGCGCACGAGGCCCTCTACGGCTACTGCTACCGGGACGACCCGCGCCATCCGGTCGAATGGGTCAACCTGCGGGTCTCCGGCATCGGACCCATCGAACGGCCGCGGCCGACCGAGCGTCCGCCCGGGGACGGCGACCCGTCGCGGGCCCGCACCGGAACGCGGACCGTCTACTTCGACGCGTGGGAGGAGGCGGCCGTCTACCGGCGCGAGAAGCTCGCGCCCGGGGACACCGTCGAGGGCCCGGCCGTCATCGAGGAGTTCGGCTCGACGCTCCCGCTGCACCCCGGCTTCACGGCGACCCTGGACGGCCACGGCAACCTGGTGGTGACCCGATGACCGGCCCCACGCCCGACCCGGCGACCGACCCGATCCTGCTGGAGATCGTCGAGGGGACGCTGGCGTCGGTGGAGCGCGAGGTCGAGACGGCCATCGCCCGCACCGCCCGCTCGCCGATGATCCGCGACGCGCACGACTTCCGCGCCGGGATCCACGACCGCCGCCTGCGCAAGCTGACCGGACGGTCCTACTCGGCGCTCGTCCAGCCGGTCGCCCGCGACTTCCCGCCGGACGAGATGCGGCCCGGCGACGTGTTCTTCCACAACGACGTCTACCTGTCCGAAGGCGGCATCGGGCACCTGCCCGACCTGTGCGTGACGGTCCCGGTGTTCCACGAGGACGAGGTGGTCGCGTTCGTCCAGGCGTTCGGCCACCACGACGACATCGGCGGCGCCGTCCCCGGGTCGATGCCGAGCCACGCCCGCAGCGCGTTCGAGGAGGGCCTGATGGTCCCCCCGATCAAGCTGTGGGACCGGGGCGTGCCGAACCGCGCGGCGCTGACCATCATGACCCGCAACTCGCGGATGCCCGACTCGCTCGCCGGCGACCTGGACGCCGAGTGCTCGGCGTGCCTGATGGGCGCCCGCCGCCTCGGCGAGCTGTTCGCCCGCTACGGCCGCGCCGACGTCGAGGCCTGCTTCGACGCGATCATCGACCGGACCACCGAGACGTTCCGCCGCGAACTGCTCGCCAAGATCCCGGACGGGACGTTCGTGTGGGAGGACTACGCCGAGCACGACGGCGTGGACCCGCCCCGCCTGCACGCCCAGCGCATCACGCTGACGGTCGACAAGGCCGCCGCCGTCCCGCTCGTCATCGACTTCACCGGGACGTCCCCGCAGGCCAAGGGGCCCATCAACCACGCCGGCGACTACTCGGGCGGGGTCTTCCTGAAGAAGTGGCTGGCGCCCGTCCTGCGCAACCTCGCCGACACCCCCGAGCGGGCCGCCGAACTCGACGTCAACGAGGGCGTGGTGCCGCTCATCGAGATGCGGTTCCCGGAGAAGGGCACCCTGCTCACGCCCGTGTTCCCCGCCCCGACGAACGCCCGCACGTTCGTCATCCTGCGGCTGCTCGGCGTCCTCGCGGGCGTGCTGGCCAAGGCGACGGGCGGCCGGATGCCCGCCGACCAGGAGACCATCCGCTACACGGGCGTCTACGGCGAGGACGACCGCGGCCCCTACCTGATGCGGGAGGTGCTCGGCGGCGGCTCCGGCGGCCGCTACTACGCCGACGGCGAGGACACCATCCACGTCGTGCCCGACTCCCGCAACATCCCCGCCGAGTTCGCCGAGGCCCGCTGGCCGTTCGTCGTCGAACGCCTCGGCCTCGCCGTCGACTCGGGCGGGCCGGGGGAGCACCGCGGCGGCCTCGGCTACGACAAGCACATCCGGATGCTCCGCGACGCCCGCTACATGTCGATCGCCGACCGCTCCATCCTGTCGTGCTGGGGCGTCAACGGCGGCCGCGCGGGACGTCCGTTCCGCGTCGACATCGACGGCGAGGAGATGGACGGCCTCGTGGACGACCGGCCCGTCCGCGCCGGGCAGGTCATCCGCATCCGCACGACCGGCGGGGGCGGCTGGGGCGACCCGCTGGACCGTGACCCGTCCCGCGTGGCCGCCGACGTCCGCGACGGCAAGGTCTCCCCGGCCGGCGCCCGCGACGACTACGGCGTCGTCCTCACCGAGGACGCCGCGCCGGCCGGCCGCTCCGTGGACGCCGAGGCGACCGAGATCCTCCGCGCACGGCTCCGCGCCGAACGCGGCCCCGTCCCGTTCTTCGACCGCGGCCCCGGGTACCCCGCGCTCTCCGGCGGCGCCACCTCCGCCGACGTCGACGCCCTCGACCCCTGAGAGGGCCTACCGCCTGGGTTCGCGCCCGGCGGCGAGCTCGGCGAAGACGTGGTCGGGGTCGTGCTGCATCCAGTACCGGAACATGAGCGAGACCCTGCCCCCGTCGTCGCCGAACGAACTGATCGGCCCGGACGCGTCCACGAGGAAGCGCGGCTCGTCCCACTGCTGCGCCACGACCGCCAGCGGACGATCGGCCACCAGGATCCACGTCGCCCGCCCACCGGCGATCATGGCGAGGAAGCGCCGTTCCAGCAGCCCCGCGACCACGTCGCTCAACGGGGTCTCGGGCGGCACGTCGATGCTCCGGGCATGGGGCAGGACGTCGTCGCCCGCGGCCACGCTGCCGCGGTCCACTTCGATGATCATCGTTCGACCGCCCCTCCGCGTCCGCCGGGCCTGGCCGGCCCGCCATCCGGGCGGCCAGCCTATCCACGGGGTCATCGCCGCCCTCGCACGCGCCCTGCGGCTCACCGACGCACAGTCGGGCCTGGTGCCGAAGGCGCTTGGTGGGGCGGTCGCATTTCGATTTGGTCTTCGGGTGGCTGGTCTTCCTGGTGGGGCACATTTTGAGGCGCGGTAAGGGCCATGGCCCGGCGGCGGTACGCTCGGTGTCCGGGTGCGTGCATTGTGTGGTGGGAAATGATGTCGATTCACTCACACCCACGGCACGGCGGCATGAAATGCGAATCCGGGGGGACGCATCCCGGCCGAGCGGCGATCACTTTCGTGCTTTCGGTGTGGCGGCACCAGTCCGTCGATCGTCGGCCTTGGCGTGAGGAGAAGACAGCAGATGACCGTGTCGCAGCAGGAGCCGACGCCCCCCGGAGACGACCTGCTCTCCTCTCCTTCCGATGACCGCGCGCACCGGATCCGCCGCGCCCTGGAGCGGCTGATCGGCGTGGCGGCGACGGAGGGCAATGCGGTGACGCCCCTGCGCAACGGAGATGAGATCTTTCCCCGGATGCTGGAGGAGATCGCCGGGGCGCGGAGCACCATCGACATGATGACCTACGTGTACTGGCGCGGGGACATCGCGCACCGGTTCGCCGACGCGCTGTCGGAGCGCGCCCGCGACGGGGTGCGGGTCCGGTTGCTCCTGGACGGCATCGGCGCCTGGCAGATCGAGAAGGACCTGGTGGAGCGGATGGAGCGGGCGGGCGTGACGGTCGCCTGGTTCCGCAAGCCCGTGTACGTGTCGCCGTTCAAGCAGAACCACCGCTGCCACCGCAAGGTGCTGGTGGTGGACGAGCAGGTGGCCTTCACCGGCGGGGTCGGCATCGCGGAGGAATGGGGCGGTGACGCCCGAGACGAGAGCGAGTGGCGCGACAGCCATTTCCGGGTCCGCGGGCCCGCGGTGGACGGGATCGCGGCAGCGTTCGCGCAGAACTGGGCCGAGTGCCACGACACGCTGTTCGACGACCGCGACCGTTTCATCGGCCATGAACCGGCCGGTGACGCCGTGGTGCAGGTGGTGCGAGGGTCGGCCAGCGTCGGCTGGCAGGACATGCAGACCCTTCTCCGCGTCGTCCTGCAGTTGGCCGAGCGGCGGCTGCGGCTCGCCTCCGCCTATTTCGCCCCCGACGACTACTTCGTCGATCTGCTGTGCAGGACCGTCGCCCGCGGTGTCGAGGTGGAAATGCTCCTCCCCGGCCCGCACGCCGACAAGCGCGTGAGCCGCCTGGCGAGTCAGCGCCATTACGAGGACCTTTTGAAGTGCGGTGTGCGCATTCACCAGTTCCAGCCGTCGATGCTGCACACGAAAATCCTCACCATGGACGGAATGGTCTCGCTCATCGGGTCCACGAACTTCAACCGGCGGTCGATGGATCATGACGAGGAGGTCATGCTCGCCGTGATCGACCAGGATCTGACCGCGACCCTGGACGCCCATTTCGACGAGGACCTCGCCCGCAGCCGGCGGGTCGACCATGCGCGGTGGGCCCGGCGTTCGGTGAGGCAGCGCGCCAAGGAAATGTCGATCACGCCCATCCGCCGTTTCCTCTAGGCCCCGGGGACCGGTCGGCCGGCGTTCCGGGGGAGGACCCCGAAGCGGTACGGGGTGAAGGTGGTGCCGTCCACGAGGAGGTCGCAGCGGTCGACGGTGGCGTCGGCGGTGAAGTGGGCCTGCTCGCGGACGGCCCAGTCCTCCCAGGCCCCGGCGTACTCGGGGCCGTCCCGGTCGAGGGCGCGGGCGCGGCGCAGGTCGTACGGTGCGTCGATCCAGATCCGGTAGGCGGCGGGCGCCTTCGCCCAGGCGGAGCCGACGCCCTCGACGATCAGGACGGGTGCGGGCGGGACGCTCTCCTCGGGGCCGTAGCGGTCGTGGTGCCAGTCGTAGCGGCGCAGCACGACGGGGCGCCCGTCCCGCAGCGGGCCGAGCACCGCGTGCCGCAGGGGGCGCCACCAGGTGAGCGGGTCCGCGTCCCACGGCACCCGGAAGTCGTCCGACCGGACCACCGGGGCGCCGACCAGGACCTCGGCCAGGTGGCCCGCGAACGTGGACTTGCCCGCGCCGCTCGGGCCGTCCACGGCGACGATCCGCACCGGGCCGCAGGACGGCGGCAGCGCGAGCAGCCGCGCGGCGAGCGCGGGGTAGGTCACGCTGGAACGGGCCCCACCGGGGTAGGACGCGGCGGACTGCGACACGGACGGCATACTTCCAGGTACCGGCCCCCCGAAGGAGCCGCCCCTCCAGACGGTCCCCCAGGAGCCCCCAGAAGGAGAACGTCCTTTGCCCGGACCGCTCGAAGGCGTCGTGATCGTCGACCTCAGCCGCGTCGTGGCGGGCCCGCAGGCCACGATGGCCCTCGCCGACCTCGGCGCCCGCGTGATCAAGGTCGAGCAGCCCGGCACCGGCGACGAGACCCGGGGCTGGGGCCCGCCGTTCGCGGGGGAGGACCGGGTCAGCACCTACTACCTGTCGATCAACCGGAACAAGGAGTCGATCGCCCTCGACCTGAAGTCGGACGAGGGCCGGGACGTCCTCACCCGGCTCGTCCGGCAGGCCGACGTGCTGGTGGAGAACTTCCGGGCCGGCGTGCTCGACCGGCTCGGCTTCCCGGTGGAGCGGCTGCACGAGCTGAACCCGGCCCTGATCGTCCTGTCCATCACCGGGTTCGGGCATGACGGGCCCGAGGGCGGACGGCCCGGCTATGACGCGATCATGCAGGGCGAGGCGGGCGTCATGAGCGTGACGGGGCCGCCCGGCACGCCGAGCAAGGTCGGTTTGTCGATCGCCGACATCCTCGCCGCGGGCAACGGCGTCGCGGGCGTGCTGGCCGCCCTGTACGAGCGGACCCGCACCGGGCGCGGGACCGTCGTCCGCACCTCGCTGCTGGCGTCGGTGGTCGGCGCCCACATGTTCCAGGGGACGCGCTGGACCGTCGCCCGGGAGGTCCCCGAGTCGGTCGGCAACGACCACCCGTCCATCGCCCCGTACGGGACGTTCCGCTGCAAGGACGGGCAGCTCCAGATCGGCGTCGCGAACCAGAACCTGTGGCGCAGGTTCGCGCCGATCGTCGGCCTGGACCCGGACGACGCCCGCTACGCGACGATCCCCGACCGCGCGGGCCGGCGTGCCGAGCTGACCGCCGACATCGAGCGGGTCCTCGCAACCGACACGCGCGACGCCTGGCTCGCGCGGTTCGGCGAGGCGGGCGTCCCGGCCGGGGCGATCCGGTCGATCGACGAGGTGTACGAGTGGGAGCAGACCCGCTCGCAGGGCCTGGTCGTCGAGGTGGACCACCCGCAGCTCGGTCCCATCGAGCTGCCGGGGCCGCCGCTGCGCTTCGACGGCGCGCCGCCGCGCGGGCACACCGCGCCGCCGCTGCTCGGCGAGCACACCGGCGCGGTCATGGCGTGGCTCCAGGAACGGGAGAACGAGGAGAGGGGCGAGTGATGGACCTGCTCGGCGGGACGGGCGGCCCGGTGCGGATCGCCGGACGTGAGCTGCCACGCGACGAGCTGTTCGGCTGGGCGTCCGCCGTCGCCGCGGAGATCCGGGGCGCGGACGCGGTCGCCGTGATCGCCACGGCGTCCCTGGAGACGGTCGTCGCGGTCGTGGGCGGCCTCCTCGCGGGCGTCCCCGTGGTGCCGGTGCCGCCCGACTCCGGGCCCGCCGAACGCGCGCACATCCTCGCAGACTCCGGCGCGAGCATGCTTCTCGCGGACGGAGGGGCGAAGGTCTCCCCGAGCGAGCCGCCCCTCCTCCCGGTCGACTGGCTGCCGCGCCATGGAGACGGCGGGAACGGCGGAAACGGCGAGGTCCCCGCCGACGCGACGGCCCTGATCCTCTACACGAGCGGGACGACGGGCGCGCCGAAGGGCGTGCTGATCTCGCGGAGCGCCATCGCCGCCGGGCTCGACGCCCTCGCCGAGGCATGGGCCTGGACGCCCGGCGACGTCCTGGTCCACGGGCTTCCGCTGTTCCACGTGCACGGGCTCGTCCTCGGCGTGCTCGGACCCCTGCGGGTCGGTTCGCCCCTCGTCCACACCGGGCGCCCCAAGCCGGAGCTGTACGCGGCGGCGGCGCGGGACGACGGCGGCAGCCTGTTCTTCGGCGTCCCCACCGTCTGGTCGAGGACGGCGGCGGACCCGTCCACCGCCGAGGCCCTGCGCGGCGCGCGGCTGCTCGTCTCCGGCAGCGCGCCGCTGCCCGTGCCCGTCTTCGAGCGGCTCTCGGCCCTCACCGGGCACCGCCCGGTCGAGCGGTACGGCATGACCGAGACCCTCATCACGATCAGCGCCCGCGCGGAGGGCGACCGGCGCCCCGGCCACGTCGGCACGCCGCTGCACGGCGTCCGGACCCGCCTCGCCGCCGAGGACGGCTCGGCCGTCCCCTCGGACGGGGAGACGCCCGGCGAACTGCACGTCCGAGCGCCGCTGCTGTTCAAGGGGTACCTCAACCGGCCCGAGGCGACCGCGAAGTCGTTCACGCCGGACGGCTGGTTCCGCACCGGCGACATCGCCACGATCGGCCCGGACGGCTGGCACCGGATCGTCGGGCGGGCGTCCACCGACCTCATCAAGAGCGGCGGCTACCGGATCGGCGCCGGCGAGATCGAGAACGCGCTGCTCGCCCACCCCGCCGTGCGGGAGGCCGCCGTCGTCGGCACGCCGCACGACGACCTCGGTGAGCAGGTCACCGCCTACGTCGTCGCCGACGGGGTGGGCGAGAAGGCGCTCATCGACTTCGTGGCCGAGCGCCTGTCGGTGCACAAGCGGCCCCGCGTCGTCCACCTGGTCGGCTCCCTGCCCCGCAACGCCATGGGCAAGGTCGTCAAGACCCGCCTGAGCGAGCTCTAGGGGAGGAGCTCGGCGAGGACGGGCCGGACCAGGTCGCGGGCGAACGGCTCGGGATGGCCGGGAGCGTCGTCTCCTTTCGCGAAGTAGAGCAGGAAGCCCTGCTGGAAGCACGCGCCCATCAGCAGGGCCGCCGCGGCCTGCGTGTCGGCGGACGGGGCGACCCGGCCGAGGTCGCGTTCGGCGTCCAGGTAGCGGGCCAGGGCGCGCACCGGCTCGTGCGGGCCCGCGCCGTACCTGCGCAGCGACTCGCGGGTCGCGTGCAGCAGCCGCGGCTGCGCCGCCATCGAGACCATCATCGGGAACGACCGCCGGTAGAAGTCCAGCGCGCCGTGCACGATCTTGACGAGGTTCGACTCGACGGTGCCCTCACCCGGGACGCCCATCGAGGTGAACGGCGGCATGCGCTCCTTCAGGACGCTCAGCATCAGCTCGTCCTTGTCGCGGAAGTGCTTGTAGAGCAGCGCCTCGGAGTAGCCGGCCGCCTTCGCGATCTCCTTGGTGGTGGCGCGGGCGACCCCGTGGCGCCGCATGATGTCCGCCGCGGCGTCCAGGATCCGTTCGCGCGCGCTCAATGAGGCCCCCTTGACAGGTGAGTGAACGCTCACCACCATAGGGGTTAGTAAGTACTCACTCACCCCCTTCTCCCCACCGATCTCCAGGAGGACACGATGAGGCTCACGGTGTTCGGGGCGACCGGCGGCACCGGCGTCCAGGTCGTCCGGCGCGCGCTGGACGCCGGGCACGAGGTGACCGCCGTCGTCCGCGACCCGGCCGCCCTGCCCGGCGAGATCCGCGCCTGCGCCGACGTGGTCCGGGCCGACGTCATGGACCCGGCCGCGATCGAGGAGGCGGTCAAGGGCCGCGACGCCGTCGTCACCGCGATCGGCACCCGCGACGGCCGCCGTCCGACCAGCGTCTGCGCGACCAGCACGGGCAGCATCATCGCGGCCCTGCGGGCGGCCGGGGCCGAGCGGTTCGTGCTGACCAGCGCGTCCGGGCTCCACGCCGGGCCGGGCGACGACCCGCTCACCCGGTTCGTGGTCAAGCCGCTGGTCCTGGGCCCGCTCCTCAAGCACGCGTTCGCCGACATGCGCGCCGCCGAGGCCCTCACCCGCGACTGCGGCCTCGCCTGGACGATCGTCCGCCCGCCGCGCCTCACCGACGGCCCCGGCAACGGCCGCTACCGCAGGGCGCTGGACCGCAATGTCCTCGGCGGCGCGTCCATCGCCCGCACCGATCTGGCCACCGCGCTCCTCGACGTCACCGGCGACCCGTCCACCATCGGGCACGTCGTCAGCGTCGCGGGCTGAGCCGCCGCGAAGGCCATGACACCTGTCACGCCGATCGCCTGACGGCGCGCCGCCGGAACCGGTGACACGCGCTTCTACCGGGGCGCCCCCGCGGTCGCGACGCTGGAGGCATGGAGACCAACCCAGCCATCCGCGTCGACGGCCTCCGGCAGCGGTACGGGGACTTCGAGGCCGTCGCCGGGATCTCGTTCGACGTCGCGCCGGGGGAGCTGTTCGCCCTGCTCGGCACCAACGGCGCGGGCAAGACCACCACCCTCGAAACGCTGGAGGGGCACCGGACCGTCCACGAGGGCACGGTCCGGGTCCTCGGCCACGACCCGCACCGGGAGCGCCGCAAGGTCCGCCCGCGCATGGGCATCATGCTGCAGGACGGCGGCTTCTTCGCCGACCTCACCGTCGCCGAGACCGTCGAGCACTGGCGCGGCTTCACCCCCTCCGCGCGCGACCGCGACGAGGCCGTCGCCATGGCGGGCCTCACCGAGAAGGCGGGGGTGCGGGTGCGGCAGCTGTCCGGCGGCCAGAAGCGCCGCCTCGACCTCGCGCTGGCCCTGCTCGGCAGGCCCGACGTCCTGTTCCTGGACGAGCCGACGAGCGGCATGGACCCCGAGGCCCGGCGCGCGACCTGGGACATCGTCAGGGAGGTGGTGGCCGGCGGCACGGCCGTGCTCCTCACCACCCACTACCTGGAGGAGGCCGAGCACCTCGCCGACCGGCTCGCGATCCTGCACCGCGGCCGGATCGAGGCGTCCGGCACGGTCGCCGACGTCGTCGCCGGGCACGGCGACCGCATCGACTTCCGGCTGCCCGGGCGCCTCCAGGTCGCCGAACTGCCCCCTCTGCGGGGCACCCGCGCCGACGTCCGCCTGGAGGGCGGACGCGCCGTCGCGTCCTACGCCCTGCCCTCCCGCGGCGGCGAGGACCCCGGGCTCCAGGCGGGGCTCTACGAGCTGCTGCGCTGGGCCGACGAGGAGGGCGTCCGCCTGGACGGCCTGCGGGCGCGCAGCGCCTCCCTCGAAGACGTCTTCCTGCGCACCGCCGAAGGAGCCTCCCGATGAGCCTCCCCCTGGTGAACATCCCCTCGGTGAACGCCGCCGCCGTACTGCGCGTCGCCCGGCTCGACCTCACCCTGCTCTGGCGCAACCGGACGGCCCTGTTCACCGCCGCCGGCCTGCCGGTCCTGTTCGCGGCCATGCTCGTCCCGGTCCGCGGCGAGAAGATCGACGGCGTGGACGGCGCCCTCCTGCAGGGCACCGGCCACCTGGGGTTCTTCCTGGTCTTCGCCGTCTTCATGAACCTCGTCAACGTGCTCACCGCCCGCCGCGAGGACCGCACGCTCAAGCGGCTGCGCGGCACCGCCCTGTCGGACGCGGAGATCACCGCGGGCAGCGTGCTCACCGCGACCGCGCTGTACGCGGTGCAGGCCCTCGCGCTGCTGGTCCTGCTCGGCGCCGCGATGGGCGGCGGGATCCCCGCCGACCCCGTCCTGGTGCTGGCGGGGCTCGCGGGCGGCGCCGCCGTGTTCGCGACGCTGGCGTTCGCCGTCTCGGGGATCACCCCGAACGCGGAGCTGGCGCAGCTCACCGTCCTGCCGATCATGTTCGGCTGCATGCTCGGGGCCGGCGTGATGTTCCCGATGGACGGCCTGCCCGGCTGGGTCCGGGAGGCCTGCCGCTGGGTGCCGCTCAGCCCGGTCGTGGAGATCGTCCGGACGGGGTACTTCGGCCAGGACTTCGTGCACCGCCCCGGCCACCCGTCCGTCGGCCTCGCCGAGGGCTGGCTCACCTGCGTGCGGCCGTTCCTCGTCCTGGCCTTCTGGGGCGCGTTCGGCCGCCTGCTGGCCGCCCGCTGGTTCCGGTGGGAGCCGCGCCGCGCCTGAATCATCGCGGGCCCGGCGTTACAGTGCGATGCGAGGAGGAACAAGGACATGGCGGTCGCGACCACGGCGGACATCGAGGAACAGGCCGCCCGCAAGCTGGAGCGGTATCGGCGGGTGACGTACCGCTCGTTCATGTTCGCCGCCGTGGGCTTCATCCTGCCGGGCCTGTACGGGCTCGAAGACGCCTACACCAACGGCGACGTGGGCGTGCCCGTCCTCGTCGCGGTCGTCGCGGGGCTCGCGGTGCTCGCCTGGTGCTACGCGCGTCTCGTGCGGGCGGGCCTCGAAGGCGCCGTGTCCAGGCGCAACGTCGTGGGCAGTGGCGTCGTCGCCGCCGCGTTGAGCCTGATGATGCTCACCGGCCCGTGGTTCAGCGTCATCCCCGTCTTCTGGGTCTCGGCGGTGGTGCTGGCGCCGATGGGGCGGGGACGGATCGTCGCGCTGTGCGCTGGCACCGGGGCGTACTGCGGGGTGGTCGCCACGGTCGCCGCGGGGCGCCTGTACCCCGAGGGCGACGCCCACTGGTACGAGATCTTCCCGGTGCTGTGCGCGCTGTACACCGCGGTCTGCGGGTTCGTCGTGTTCGTCAACCGGTACCAGCGGCGCATGTGGGAGCTGCACCAGGAGGCGTACGAGGCCCGCGACGCCCTCGCCCGTCTCGCGGTCACCGAGGAGCGGCTCCGCTTCTCCCGGGACCTGCACGATCTGCTCGGCCACAGCCTGTCCCTCATCGCGGTGAAGAGCGAGCTGGCCAGGCGGACGGTGCGCGACGACCCCGACCGGGCGGGGGCCGAGATGGCCGACGTCCAGCGCGCCGCCAGGGAGGCCCTCCGGGAGGTCCGCGCCGCCGTCCGCGGCTACCGGGCCGTGGAGCTGGACGCCGAACTGGCCGGGGTCCGGGCCGTGCTGGAGGCCGCCGGGGTGCGCTGCGAGATCGGCCGCCTGCCGGACGGGCTGCCGCCGGAGGTCCGCTCGGTGCTCGCCTGGGTGATCCGCGAGGGCGCCACCAACGTCATCAAGCACAGCGAGGCGAGGAACTGCGCGATCAGCCTCGGCGTGTACCGCGACTCCGCTCCCGGCGACGCACTCCACGGTGACTCCGTGGTCCTGGAGGTGCGCAACGACGGCGTCCGCGGCGCCGAGACCGCCGCGGGCTCGGGCCTGACCGGCCTCACCGAACGCGTCGCCGTGCTCGGCGGCGAGATCACCGCGGGCCGGCACGGCCGCGACGGGTTCCTGCTGCGCGCCGCCGTCCCGCTCCCGCCCGTGGACGGGCCGGTCGGCGGCGGCCCGCTGGGAAGCGGTCAGGGCGGGACCGGGACGGACGCCGGTCAGGTGCTCCCGGCCGGGAGGCCGGCGTGATCCGCGTCCTGCTCGCCGACGACGAGCACCTCATCCGCGGCGCCGTCGCCGCCCTCCTCGGGCTGGAGCCCGATCTGAAGGTCGTCGCCGAGGTCGGCCGCGGCGACGAGGTCGCCGCCGCGGTCGCCGCGCACGCGCCGGACGTGGCCGTCCTCGACATCGAGATGCCGGGCGCGGACGGCCTCGCCGTCGCCGAGGAGCTGCACGCCTCCGGCGCCCGCTGCGCGGTGTGCATCCTCACCAGCTTCGGCCGTCCGGGCTACCTGCGCCGCGCCATGTCCGCCGGGGTCCGCGGCTTCGTCGCCAAGGACGCTCCCACCGACGAGCTCGCCAGCGCCATCCGCAAGATCCACGGAGGCGGCCGGTACCTGGACGCCGAGCTGGCCGCCAGCGCGATGGCCGCGGGGGACAACCCGCTCTCCGAGCGGGAGCGCGACGTCCTCCGCCTCGCCGGGGCGGGCGCCGAGACCGCCCGCATCGCGGCCGACCTGCACCTGTCGGAGGGCACCGTCCGCAACTACCTGTCCACCGCCATGGCGAAGATGGGCGAACCCACCCGCATCCGCGCCGCCCGCGCCGCGATCGACATGGGCTGGATCTGACCGCGCTCCGAGCACCGTGGGATCCCCCGACACGATGCTCCCCGCGTGTGCGGGGACGGCGGGCGTTTAACCTTGCTGTGTGAGTGAGCCACTGGTCGAGCGCATGCGGGGATTCGGCGAGACCATCTTTGCTGAGATGTCCGCACTGGCCGTCTCGACGGGATCGATCAACCTCGGCCAGGGATTTCCCGATTCCCATGGTCCGCAACCCATGCTGGACGTCGCGATCGAGGCCATCCGGTCGGGGGCCAACCAGTACCCGCCCGGTCCCGGACTGCCCGAACTCCGGGAGGCGGTGGCGGCGCAGCGGCTGGAGCGGTACGGGCTGTCGTTCGATCCGGCGACCGAGGTGTTCGTGACGGTCGGGGCCACCGAGGGGATCGCCGCGTCCGTGCTGTCGCTGGCGGGGCCGGGCGACGAGGTCGTCGTGTTCGAGCCGTACTACGACTCCTACGCGGCCGTGATCGCGCTCGCCGGGGCGGTGCGCAGGCCCGTCACGCTGCGCCCGGTGGAGGGGCGCTTCACCTTCGACCCGGGCGAGCTGCGCGCCGCCGTCGGCCCGCGCACCCGGGCGATCCTGGTGAACTCGCCGCACAACCCGGCCGGCACCGTGTTCACGCGCGACGAGCTGGAGACCATCGCGGACGTCTGCCGGGAGCGCGACCTGGTGGCGATCACCGACGAGGTGTACGAGTACCTGACGTTCGACGAGACCGAGCACATCCCGCTGGCGACGCTCGACGGCATGCGCGAGCGGACGGTGTCGGTGTCGTCCGCGGGCAAGTCGTTCTCCGTCACCGGCTGGAAGACCGGGTGGGTGACGGCGCCCGCCCCCTACATCCGGGCCGTCCAGACCGTGAAGCAGTTCCTCACCTACGCGGTCAGCGCCCCCTACCAGCGCGCCGCCGCGTACGCGCTGCGCAACGAGATCCCGTGGGTGGAGGAGCTGCGCAAGTCGCTCCAGGCCAAGCGGGACCGGCTCATCACGGGCCTTGAGGCGGCCGGCTTCACGACCTGCCGTCCGCAGGGCACCTACTTCGTGCAGGCCGACATCCGCCCGCTCGGCTTCACCGACGGAAGGGAGCTGGCCCGGGCCCTGCCGGAGAAGGCGGGCGTCGTGGCGATCCCGAGCCAGGTGTTCTACGACCACGCCGAGGCGGGCGCCCACTTCGTCCGGTTCGCGTTCTGCAAGAAGGACGAGGTCATCGACGAGGCCGTGAGTCGCCTGGCGCGCCTGCGCTGAGGGATCCGCGCGGTGCGGGCGCCGTGGAGAACCGCCGGAACTTGCCGAAGAAACGGCGTTCGTTAGGCGGAATTCGCCCGTGAGCGGCGACCGCCGCGCGGGTTAGCGTCCGTCCCGTGACCTGGGGCCATGCAGGAGGACACGGCGGGACGCTCGGCGGCGAGCGGATCCTGATCGCCCTCGGCGGCAACGCCATGACCGCGCCGGACGGCAGCGCCACCCCGGACGCGCAGGCGGCCGCGATCGAGGCCGCGATGACGCGGGTGGCGGACCTGGCCGCGGCGGGCGCGCGGGTCGCGCTCACGCACGGGAACGGCCCGCAGGTCGGGAACCTGCTGATCAAGAACCAGCTGGCGGCGGGCGTGGTGCCGCCCGTCCCGCTGGACTGGTGCGGCGCGCAGACCCAGGCCACCGTCGGTGTGATGATCATGAATGCGCTGGAGCGGGCGCTGGCCGCGCGGGGCGCCGCCCGCCCGGTGTCGACGGTGGTGACGCGGACGCTCGTGGACGCCTCCGACCCGGGCTTCGCGGCCCCCGCCAAGCCGATCGGCCGCTACTTCCCCGAAGCCGAGGCCCGCCGATCGATGGCGCTCGGCCAGGTGTGGAAGCGGTTCGGCGCCCGGGGCTGGCGGCGCGTCGTCGCCTCACCCGAGCCGCAGGAGATCCTGGACGCCGACGCGGCGGCCGTGCTGCTGGAGGCCGGGCACGTCGTGGTCGCCGCGGGCGGCGGGGGAGTGCCCGTGGTCCGGGCGGACGGGGCGCTGCGGGGCGTCGAGGCCGTCGTCGACAAGGACCTGGCCGCGCAGCTGCTGGCCCGCCGCCTGGAGGCGACCACCCTCGTGATCGTCACGGACGTGGAGAACGCCATGACCGGGTTCGGGACGCCGCAGGCCCGCCCGCTGCACCGCACGACGGTCGCGGAGCTGACCGGGCTGGCCGCCGCCGGGCACTTCGCCGGCGGCAGCATGGGGCCGAAGGTCGAGGCGGTGCGGCGGTTCGTCGCGGGCGGCGGGCGGCGGGCGGCGATCGCCTCGCTGGCCCGGCTGGGCGACGCCGCGCACGGCGAGGCCGG
This sequence comes from Actinomadura sp. NPDC023710, assembly GCF_040639875.1. Classification (NCBI taxonomy): domain Bacteria; kingdom Bacillati; phylum Actinomycetota; class Actinomycetes; order Streptosporangiales; family Thermomonosporaceae; genus Actinomadura; species Actinomadura sp. NPDC023710. Next base: position 85,147 of record NZ_JBFAGB010000014.1, on the reverse strand, counting down.
GACGGTCGTCGAGAGCTGACCCCGGGTAGGGACGGATCAACACAGCAGGTGAGGAGCGATGACGGTGCCCGATCCGATCGAAGTCCGCAAGATCCCCATCGAGAGCGTGACCGACGCGTCCGGGCTGGCCCGGCTGATCGACGACGGCGTCCTGGAGGCCGACCGGGTCCTGGCCGTCGTCGGCAAGACCGAGGGCAACGGCGGCGTGAACGACTACACGCGGCTGCTGGCCGACCGGGCGTTCCGCGAGGTGCTCCTCGCCAAGGGCACCCGGACGGCGGACGAGGTGGCGCGGGTCCCGCTGGTGTGGTCGGGCGGCACGGACGGGGTGCTCAGCCCGCACGCGACCGTCTTCGCGACCGCCGATCCCGCCCGCGTCCCCGCCTCTGACGAGCCGCGGCTGTCGGTCGGCGTCGCGATGAGCGAGGTCATCCTGCCCGAGGACATCGGCCGTCCCGCGATGGTGGAGACCGTCGCCGCCGGCGTCCGCGAGGCCATGAAGGCCGCCGGAATCGACGATCCGGCCGACGTCCACTACGTGCAGACCAAGACGCCGCTGCTCACCCTCGACACGATCAACGACGCGAAGACCCGCGGCCGCGACGTGGTCACCGAGGACACCCTCAAGTCGATGGACATCTCCAACTCCACGACCGCGCTCGGCATCGCCGTCGCGCTCGGCGAGATCGAGGCGCCGTCGGCCGAGCAGATCCACAAGGACCTGGCGCTGTACTCGTCGGTGGCGTCGTGCTCGTCCGGCGTGGAGCTGGACCGGGCGCAGATCGTGGTCGTCGGCAACGTGCGCGGCGTCGGCGGCCGGTACCGCGCCGGGCACGGTGTGATGAAGGACGCGCTCGACGCCGACGGGATCTGGGACGCCGTCCGGTCGACGGGCCTGGACCTGCCCGAACGGCCCCGCACGTCCGACCTCGGCGACCGGCTCGTCAACGTGTTCATCAAGTGCGAGGCCGACCCGGGCGGCTCGGTCCGGGGCCGCCGCAACATCATGCTGGACGACTCCGACGTGCACTGGCACCGGCAGATCAAGGCGTGCGTCGGCGGTGTCGCCGCGTCCGTCACCGGCGACCCGGCGGTGTTCGTGTCGGTCGCGGCGGTGCACCAGGGGCCGTCCGGCGGCGGCACCGTCGCGGCCATCGCCGACCTCGGCTGAGGGCGCCGGAGACGCGGAGAGTATCCATGGAGTAGCCCCTTGTGGCCGCCGGAGGTTATAGCCTTCCTGGCGTGTCCGGACTGACCATTCCCGAACCACAGTTCCCCGGGGACGACGGAAGCGCCGATCCCCGGTTGTGCGAGGCGCTCGCCGGGTACGCGTCCGGCCGCGTCGGCGTCCACACGGTGCTGCGGCGGCTTCAGGGCGCGCGGCTGCTGGTGCCGATCGTCGCCGTCCTCACCGAGGAGGAGCCGGCCGCCCCCGGCGAGCTGCGGCGGGAGAAGTCGAGCGACATGGCGCTGCCCACCCTGATCGGCGACGACGGGCGGCGCGGCGTGCTCGGCTTCACCTGCGCCGAGACGATGAAGGCCTGGCGCGCCGACGCACGCCCGGTCGCGGTGCGGGCCGGCGACGCCTGCCGCGCCGCCCTCGACGAGGGCGCGGACGCCCTGGTCGTGGACGTGGCGGGCCCTGTCCCGTTCGCCGTGGACGGGTTGCGCCTGCACCTGCTCGCCGACGGCCGCGCCGTTCCGCCGCCCCACGAGGACCCCGACATCCTCGCCGCGGTCGAGGCCGCGTTCGGCTCCGACCCCTCCGTCAGCGGGGTCCGCGTCGTCGAGGGCACCTCCGCGGAGATCGCCGTCCGCTTCGCCGTCGTCCCCGGGCACGACGAGCGCGGCACCGTCCAGCGGGTCTCCGACCGCCTCGCGGAGCTGCTGCGCGGCCGGATCGTCGGCGGCATCGAGCTGAACGTGCTGCGCAGGTAGCCCTCCACGCGGGCGGGCCCGGGGGCGCGGTAAACCGCTGGCGTCCGCCGCGGCCGCTCTGCGACGCTGGCGCCATGATCGACGTTGACGCCTTCCTCGCCGACGGTTACGTCCGGGTGGAGCAGGCGTTCCCCCGGGAGCTGGCCGCCGAGTGCCGTGACATCCTGTGGCGCGACACCGGCTGCGACCCCGACGACCCCGCGACGTGGACGCGTCCGGTCGTGCGGCTCGGCGACCACACCGAGGAGCCGTTCCGGGCCGCCGTGAACACCGGCGCACTGCGTGCCGCGTTCGACGCCGTCGTCGGGAAGGACGCCTGGCTGCCGCGCGGCGGCCTCGGCACGTTCCCGGTGCGGTTTCCCAGCGACCAGCCGCCCGGCGACGACGGCTGGCACATCGACGCGAGCTTCCCCGGCGACGACCCGGCCGACTTCATGTCCTACCGGGTGAACGCCGCGTCGAAGGGCCGCGCGCTGCTGATGCTGTTCCTGTTCTCCGACGTGGGGGAGGACGACGGGCCGACCCGCATCCGCGTCGGCTCCCATCTGGACGTCCCGCCGATCCTGGAGCCCGCGGGGGAGGCGGGCCTCACGTTCATCGACCTGGCGGGCAGGGCCGTCCCCGCGACCGAGCACCGCCCGCTCACCTTCGCCACGGGGCAGGCGGGCGACGTGTACCTGTGCCACCCGTTCCTGGTGCACGCCGCGCAGGCGCACCGGGGCGCCGTCCCCCGGTTCATGGCACAGCCGCCCCTCCACCCGGCGGGGCCGCTTCCCCCGACGTCCCCCGTGCGGGTCGCGATCGACCGAGCCCTCGGCCGATCCTGACGCCGGGGACGAGGGCGTAGCGGCTTAGAACCAGGTGGTGGGGAGGCCGTGGGACGGGCCCTCGCCGAGGATCACCGGCTCCCCGCCCGGCCACAGCCGCAGCGTCACGACGTGCAGGACGTCCAGCCGTGAGGCGTCGCGCCCCTCGAACGACAGGTGCGCCACGGGTGCGTCGGGGGTGGCCGCCGCCCCGGCCCGCTCGATGCTCCGGTCGACGCGCGCGGCCTCGTCCCGCGACATGTACGCGCGCATCGTCGAGTGCCACACGACCGTGGCGACGCCCTGCTCGGGGGCCAGCCCTTCCAGGAAGTCCGCCGCGCCCGCCTTCACGACCGTCGCGGGTACCCGCGCGGCGACCTCGAACGCCGCCCGCAGCCGCGCCACCCGCGCCGCCTGGTCGGGCCACACGTACGACAGGAGCCGCTGCCGCCCGGCGGGCGAGGTCGTGTCCAGCGGGTTCGGGTCGCATCCCCGCCGCTCGGCGATGGCGAGCGGCGCGCCCACCGGGGGAAGGCCCCGCCAGGCGTCCGGCAGGACGACCGGCGACTCCGGCCCGTACGCGCCGCTCTCGTGCAGGAACCGGAACCGGTCGGCGCGCAGGTTCAGGCCCGCGCTGGCCCCGATCTCCAGCAGCCTGACCGGCGGGGAGGGCGCCGGGGTGCGCGTGGGACGGCAGGCGTCGGCGATCGTGAGGAGCCCGCCGACGAGCGGCGCCGACCGCCCGACCTCGTTGGTCTGCGGCGGGTCGAGGAGGCCGTCGCGGATCTCGGCCGCGTGCCCGGCCAGCACGTCCCGGAACGCGGGCCAGGCCTGCAGCGGGTCCTCCGTCCCGCCGGCGGTCGGGTAGTGCGCGGCCAGGTCCGGCACCCGTCCCTCAAGGACGAGCCGGTGCACCGTCCCCAGCATGCCCAGGATGTATCCGGTCTCCGTGCGCTCCCCGAGCACACCCGTCACGACCTTGCCCGGATCGTCCGCCGCCCGCGTGAGCAGTTCGGCGTACATCGGCGACCCCAGCTGGGCGGACGCCCGCGCCTGGGCCAGCAGCGCCCGCCTGGTCTCGGCCCCTTCCGAACCGGCTCTCCTCATCGCCACCTCCGCGAGGAGCCTCTCAGATGCTGGACGCCGTCACGGGCGGGCGCGCGGAGTCAATAGGATTCGTCCCATGCTGCGATGGTTGACTGCGGGGGAGTCCCATGGCCCGGCTCTGACCGCGATCGTGGAGGGGCTGCCGGCCGGTGTGCGCGTGACCTCGGGGGACATCGCCGAGGAGTTGCGCCGCCGGAGGCTCGGCCATGGGCGGGGCGCCCGGATGAAGTTCGAGCAGGACCAGGTCACGATCATCGGCGGCGTCCGGCACGGGGTGACGCTCGGCGGGCCGGTCGCGATCGAGGTCGGCAACACCGAGTGGCCCAAGTGGGAGACGGTCATGTCGGCCGACCCCGTGGACGCCGACGTCCTCGCGGCCCAGGCCAGGAACGCCCCGCTGTCGCAGCCGAGGCCCGGCCACGCCGACCTGGTCGGCATGCAGAAGTACGGCTTCGACGACGCCCGGCCCGTCCTGGAGCGGGCGAGCGCCCGCGAGACGGCCGCGCGGGTCGCGCTCGGCACCGTCGCCAAGGCGTTCCTCAAGCAGGCCCTCGGCGTGGACGTCCTGAGCCACGTGATCGCGCTGGGCGAGGTCGAGGCCCCCGAGGGCGTCCTGCCGGAGCCCGGCGACCTGGGGCGGGTGGACGAGAGCCCGGTGCGCTGCTTCGACGGCGAGGCGTCGGCGCGGATGGTCGCGCACATCGACGAGACCAAGAAGGCCGGCGACACCCTCGGCGGCGTGGTGGAGGTCCTCGCCTACGGGCTCCCGCCCGGCCTCGGCAGCCACGTCCACTGGGACCGGCGCCTGGACTCCCGGCTCGCCGGCATCCTCATGGGCATCCAGGCGATCAAGGGCGTGGAGCTCGGCGACGGGTTCACCACCGCCCGGCGGCCCGGCTCGCGGGCGCACGACGAGATCGACGCGACCCCCGACGGGATCCGCCGCCGCACCAACCGGGCCGGCGGCGTCGAGGGCGGCATGACGACCGGCGAGGTGCTGCGCGTACGGGCCGCGATGAAGCCGATCTCGACCGTCCCGCGGCGGCTCGACACGATCGACGTCACGACCGGCGAGCCCGCCAAGGCGATCAACCAGCGCAGCGACGTGACGGCCGTCCCGGCCGCCGGGGTGGTCGCCGAGGCGATGGTCGCGCTCGTCCTCGCGGACGCGGCGCTGGAGAAGTTCGGCGGCGACTCCGCCGAGGAGACCGCCCGCAACCTGCGCGGATACCTGTCCTCTCTGACGATCAAGTGAGCGGTGCCATGCGACCGAAGGCAGTCATCATCGGGCCGCCCGGCTCGGGCAAGTCCACGATCGGCGCCGCGCTCGCCGGCCGTCTCGGCGTCACGCTGCGCGACACCGACGCCGACATCGAGCGGGCGGCGGGCAAGCCGATCGGCGAGATCTTCATCGACGACGGCGAGGAGCGCTTCCGCGAGCTGGAGCGCGCCGCCGTCGCCGAGGCGCTGGCCGGGCACGAGGGCGTCGTCGCGCTCGGCGGCGGCGCCGTCCTCGCGGCCGAGACGCAGGACCTGCTCGCCGGGCACACCGTGGTCTACCTGCGGGTGGGCCTGTCGGAGGCGATCAAGCGGGTCGGCCTGGCGTCGGCGCGGCCGCTGCTCGTGCTGAACCCGCGCAGCCAGATGCGCAAGCTCCTGGAGGAGCGGCTCCCGATCTACGAGCGGCTCGGCGGCGTGCACGTCGACACCGACGGCCGCGAGCCCGCCGACATCGTGGAAGAGGTCGTGAAGGCCCTGGAGGGTGACGCGTGACGCGGGCGCGGGTGCACGTCGGCGGCGCCGATCCCTACGACGTCGTCATCGGGACGGGCGTCCTCGGTGAACTGCCCGCCATGATCGGAGACCGGGCCCGGACCGTCGCCGTCGTCCACGCCGAGGGGCTGCCGGAGATCGCCCGCCCCGTGTGCGGGGCGCTCGAACAGGCCGGGTACGCCGTGCACGCGCTGCCCGTCCCGGACGGCGAGGCCGCCAAGGAGGTCGGCGTCCTCGCCGGGCTCTGGTCGTCCTTCGCCCGCCTCGGCATGACCCGGACGGACGTCGTCGTCGGCGTCGGCGGCGGCGCCACCACCGACCTCGCCGGGTTCGCGGCGGCCTCGTGGCTGCGCGGCGTGCGGGCGGTGCTCGTCCCGACGACGCTGCTCGGCATGGTGGACGCGGCGGTCGGCGGCAAGACCGGCATCAACGTCCCCGAGGGCAAGAACCTCGTCGGCGCGTTCCACCCGCCCGCCGGCGTCCTGTGCGACCTGGCCACGCTGGTGACGATGCCGCGCGAGGACTACATCAGCGGCCTCGCCGAGATCATCAAGGCCGGGTTCATCGCCGACCCGGAGATCCTCGCCCTGGTCGAGGCCGACCCGAAGGGCGCCGCGGCCCCCGACGGCCCGCACACCCGCGAACTGGTCGAACGGGCCGTGCGGGTCAAGGCCGGCGTCGTGTCGGCCGACCTGAGGGAGGGCGGTCTCCGCGAGATCCTGAACTACGGCCACACCCTCGCGCACGCCATCGAGAAGAACGAGGACTACCGGTTCCGGCACGGCCACGCCGTCGCGATCGGCATGGTGTTCGCCGCCGAACTGTCCCGCCTCGCCGGGCGGCTGCCCGCCGACGTCGTCCGGCGGCACCGGGACGTCCTGGAGTCCGTGGGCCTGCCGGTCTCCTACGCCGCCGACTGGCCCGGCCTGCGCGCCACCATGACCATCGACAAGAAGTCGCGGGGCGCCACGCTCCGGTTCGTCGTCCTCGACGGCATCGCCGAGCCGGGCCGCCTCGAAGGCCCCGACGAGGACCTGCTCGCCGCCGCCTACCGGGAGATCGCCCGATGACCCGCGTCCTCGTCCTGAACGGTCCCAACCTGCGCCGCCTCGGCGTCCGCGAGCCCGACACCTACGGGACGGCCAGTTTCGACGACCTGGTCGCCGTCTGCCGCGACGCCGGGCGCCGCCTCGAACTGCACGTCGAGGTCCGGCAGACCGACGACGAGGCCGAGATGATGCGCTGGCTGCACGAGGCCGCCGACGAGCGCGTCCCCGTCGTGCTGAACCCGGCCGCGTTCACGCACTACTCCTACGCGCTGCGGGACGCGGTCGCCCAGCGCACCGCCCCGCTCATCGAGGTCCACATCACCAACCCGGCCGCCCGCGAGGAGTTCCGCCACAACTCCGTCGTCGCCGGCGTCGCCACCGGCACCATCGCCGGCTTCGGCACCCTGTCCTACGTCCTGGCCCTCCAGGCCGTGGCCGAGCTGGTCGCCGAGAACTCCTAGCCCTCTCCGGCGGGGCCCCTATCCCTCTTCGGCCGCGCTGCGGGCCATGGCCTTGAGCTCGGAGACGACGTCGTCCAGCGGGGCGACGTCGCGGTGGGCGCGGCACAGGATGGTGGCGCCCTCGACGGCCGCGACGATGAGGCGGGCCAGGCGGGACGCGCGGTCGTCGGGGACGCCGGCGTTGCCGAGCCCGGTGGCGAGGGTGTCCTGCCAGCGCCCGAACGCGGCCGCGGCGGCCGCGGCGAGCTGCGGGGCGTCGTCGTGGGACTCGACGGTGACGGCGACGACGGGACAGCCGGCGCGGAACTCGCTCTTGATCAGGACCTGCCGCCACCAGCCCACGAAGGCGTCCACGGCGGACGCGGCGTCGCCGCCCTCGGTGGCGGCGAGGATGCCGGCGTTGAGGAACTCGCCGGCGTAGCGGACGGCCTCCTCGGCGAGCTGCGCCTTGCCGCCGGGGAAGTGGTGGTAGATCGACCCGCGCGGTGCGCCGCTGTGCGTGATGACGTCGCGGAACCCGGTGCCGCTGTAGCCGCGCTCGCGGAAGAGGTAGGCGGCGCTGCGCACCATGCGTTCCCTGCTGTCCGTCCCCATGCGACGATTATGACATTCATCATACGGTCCTCGCGTTGACTATGACGACCGTCATGGAGAACTTTGGCTATGCCGTACGTCATAGTTAGTACCCGCGAGTAGGGTCGGCTGAGGCACGCGATGAGGGCACGTGCTCCGAGACGGGGCCGGGCGGGAAGAAGGAGACGTTCGTGATCGACCTCCAGCGCGACGGAGACGTGTACGTCCTGCGGTTCGACGAGGGTGAGAACCGGTTCGGCCCCGACTTCCTCGACGCGGTCGAGGGGGCCCTCGACACGGTGGCCAAGAACGACGGTCCGGGCGCGCTCGTCACCGTCGGCACCGGCAAGTTCTACTCCAACGGCCTGGACCTGGACTGGCTCGGCGCCAACCAGGACAGGTTCGAGGAGTACCTGCGGCGCGTGCACGCCCTGTACGCGCGCGTCCTGTCGCTGCCGATGCCGACGGTCGCGGCGCTGAACGGCCACGCCTTCGCGGGCGGTGGCATGCTCGCCCTCGCCCACGACTTCGCCGTGATGCGCACCGACCGCGGCTACTTCTGCCTGCCCGAGGTCGATCTCGGGATGAGCTTCACGCCGGGGATGAACGCGCTGATCACGGCGCGGCTGTCGACGGCCACCGCGCACGAGGCGATGCTCACCGGCCGCCGCTACGCCGCGGAGCAGGCGCGCGAGGCCGGGATCGTGCAGCGCGTCGCGCCCGAGGAGGAGGTGCTTCCCGCCGCCGTGGAGTGGGCGGCCTCACTGGCGAGCAAGAACGGGCCGGGCGTGGCGACGATCCGCACCGCGATCTACCGGCAGGCGCTGGACGCGCTGAACGGCCCCGCGCTGCCGTGAGCCCTCCTCTCGGACGCGGGCCGGGAGTAGGTTACGTTCGACTGGAATCGGATTCGGTTTAGGAAGGGGCGCGGGACACCATGCGCATCGGTATGGCGCTCAGCTACTCGGGCGGTTTCAAGGAGACCGTCGAGGAGCTCGCCGACTACGAGAAGGCCGGCCTCGACATCGTCTACGTCGCGGAGGCCTACAGCTTCGACGCGGTGAGCCAGATGGGCTACATCGCCGCCAGGACCGAGCGGGTGGAGATCGCCTCCGGAATCCTCAACATCTACTCGCGCACCCCGACCGCGATCGCCCAGACCGCCGCGGGGCTGGACTACGTCTCCGACGGGCGGTTCACGCTCGGCATCGGCGCGTCCGGCCCGCAGGTCATCGAGGGCTTCCACGGGGTCCCCTACACCGCGCCGCTCGGTCGCACCCGGGAGATCATCGAGATCTGCCGCAAGGTGTGGCGCCGCGAGCGGGTGCAGCACGACGGCAGGTACTACCACCTGCCGCTGCCGGAGGGGCAGGGCACCGGCCTCGGCAAGGCGCTCAAGCTCATCAACCACCCGGTGCGCGCCGACATCCCGATCATGGTCGCCGCCATCGGCCCGAAGAACGTCGAGCTGACCGCCGAGATCGCCAACGGCTGGGAGCCGATCTTCTACGTGCCGGAGAAGGCCGCGGACGTGTGGGGCTCCTCCCTCGCGGCCGGGAAGGCCAAGCGCGACCCCGCGCTCGGCGAGCTCGACGTGGTCGGGCAGTCCCCGCTCGCCATCGGCGACGACGTGAAGGGCTTCCTGGAGTTCGGCCGTCCGATGGCCGCCCTCTACATCGGCGGCATGGGCGCCAAGGGCAAGAACTTCTACAACGACCTCGCCCGGCGCTACGGCTATGAGAAGGAGGCCGAGGAGATCCAGGACCTCTACCTCGACGGCAAGAAGGACGAGGCCGCCGCGAAGGTCCCGCAGGAGCTGCTGGAGAAGATGTCCCTCATCGGCCCCGAGGCCCACGTCCGGGAGCGGCTCGCCGCGATGAAGGAGTCCGGCGTCACGACGCTCAACGTGGCCCCGATCGCGGGCGACCACAAGAGCCGGCTCGCCCTGATCGAGAAGGTCAAGGAGATGGCGGCCGGACTCTGACGGACCGCCTCCGCCGCCGGCGGCGGCGGAGGCGGCCGAGCCGGAGGCCCGTCCCGGGCCCGAACGGCGGGACGTCCAGCTCGAACAGCACGCGGAGCAGGACACCGCCGCCGAACAAGGCGGCCCCCCATTTCAGGGAGGTGCCCGGATCTCCCACCGAGCCGGCGGGGCGCGGGTCGAGGCGGCCGCGCGGGTCGTACACGACCTGGATGCGTTCGCCTCGGTCCGCGACCCTGGACCCGGTCGTCATCGTCCGCACCCGCGGCTCCGCGCAGGCGAGGTCGTGGTCGTAGTAGACGTCCGTGGTCGTGTTCCCGTCGCTGTCGGTGCTGGTGACCTCGCGCCGGTCGACCTTCTGAACCGTGCACGCCGTGGTCCGGCCGCGCTCGTGCAGAGCCTGGTCCGACACGGCGTGCGCGAGCATGGACGCCCCGATGACCAGCAGGAGGAAGGCGCCGAAGAAGACCAGGACGTTCTCGTAGCGCAGCTGTGTGAAGACCAGCAGGGCGTATCCGGCCATCATCATCACGAAGAGCAGCGCCGTGCCCGCCCAGTTGTCCGCCAGCGTCGACGGCCCGTAGGCGACCAGGGCGGCCTGCGCGACGATCAGCGCCGTCCCGGTCAGGGGCGCGCCGACCGCCAGCAGCGCCGCCAGGGCCCAGTCCGGCCGCTTCCCGTACCCCGCCATCGGAACCCGTTCCGTCGTCGATCCGTGTCCCTGATGAGATGCGCGGATCGGCCGACCGGATCGCCACCTGATCCTTACTTCTCGCGGCGGGCGGAACCGTAGGGGGAGAAGCCGGGGAGGGACGGGCTCACAGGGCCGCGTCGACCTCCTTGGCGACGCGCTCGCCGGAGCGGACGGCGCCGTCCATGTAGCCCGTCCAATAGCCGGACGTCTCGGTGCCCGCCCAGTGGATCCGGCCGCAGGGCTCGCGCAATGCGGGGCCGAACGCGGTGAGCGCGCCGGGCGGGGCGACGCCGACGGGACCGCCGCCGCTCCAGGTCTCGTTGTCCCAGCGCTGGAAGGCCGTCAGCGTCGGGTTCGCGGCCTTCTCGCCGAACAGCCTGGTGAACGAGTCGAGTCCCGCCGCCCGGACGTCCGCGGCGGGCGCGCCGTCCAGCTTCCTGATGTTGGCCTGGTTCATGAAGCCCATCAGGATGCCCCGCGACCCGTCCGGCGGGCTGTTGTCGAACGTCGCGTCGATGGCGCCGCTGTCGGCCACGGCCTGCCCGGTCAGCCCGTCCGCCCGCCAGAACGGCGTGTCGTAGACGGCGACGAACTTGGCGACCGAGCCCATCGGGTACCGCTGCACGAGCTGCGCCCGGCTCGCGGGCAGCGCCGGCGAGAAGTCGATCTTCCCGGCGATCGCCGGGGACATCGCCACCACGACCCGCTCGGCCGACACGGTGATCCCGTCGGCGGTCACCGTCGCACCGCCCGCTCCGGTGACGATCGACCGGACCGGCGCGTTGTAGTGGACGATGTCGCCGAGCCGTGCCGCAAGCCGGATCGGCACCTCCTGCGAGCCGCCGACGAACCGCGACTCCTGCGCCCCGCCCCTGGTGTTGATCAACCGGTCGATCGTCCCCGGGTTGGCCTCGTTGCCCGCCGAGGCCGCGTAGTTCAGCAGGTAGAGCAGCGAGACCTCCTGCGAGCGCATCGACAGCGTGGAGGAGGCGAACGCGTCCATCAGGAACCGCGCCCCGCTGCTCAGCGAGTTGGACCGCGACCAGGTGTGGAAGGTCTGCGCGTCCCATTCCTCGGCCTTGGCCGCCTTCCACGGCTCGCCGACCGGCACCTCCTTGACCATGCCGCCGAGCTTGAGCAGCGCCAGCTCCAGGTCGACCACGCCCCAGTCAGGCGGGACCGCCCCGAGCAGGCCGTCGGTCGCGTACAGCGACCGCTTGCCGCCCCGGTAGTAGACGTTCTTGCCCTCGTTGTAGGTGGCATAGGTGTCGACGCCCATGTCCTTGGCGAGCGCGGCGATGCGGTCCTGCGTCGGGCCGATGAACTCGGCGCCGCCCTCGTTGGTGGTGCCGTCGCCGAGCGGCATCCCGTAGACGCGGCCGCCGGGACGGTCCCGCGCCTCCAGCACGACCACGGACCGGCCCGCCGCGACGAGGTCGCGGGCGGCGGTGAGGCCGGAGAGCCCGGCGCCGACGATCACCACGTCGGCGGTGAGCGGCGCCGTCCGGGCGGCGGCGGAGGGGGCCGCGGCCGCGGAGACGACGGCTCCCGCGGCGGTGAGCGCGCCTGTGCCCAGCAGTCTTCTACGGCTGACTCGGGTCAAGGGGAATCACTCCTGGGGGAAGTCCATGAGGGGGAAGGACATTCGGGGGACGGAGCACACGCCCGGTCACGCTAGGCCAGCCCTCAGTCAGAAGTCGAGGGTTCTTCATGTTCGTGACCGCGTTGAGACGGCCCCTCCCGCGATGATCTAGAGTCCTGGCCATGGGGGAGACTCACTACGCGCGGCGCCGCCGGCTGGCCGCGCTCGTCGCCGACCGGGGCGCCGCCGCGCTGCTGGTGACCCGCCTGGTCAACGTCCGCTACCTGACCGGCCTGGACAGCTCGCGGGCCGCGCTGCTCGTCCCGGCCGACGGGCCGGCCGTGCTCGCGACCGACGGCCGCTACGCCGGAATGGCCGCGCAGGTCTGCCCGGAACTGCCCGTCGTCGTCGACCGGCAGGTGGCGGAGGCGCTGGTGACGCGGGCGGCCGAGGACGGCCACGGCCGCGTCGGCTTCGAGGCCCACGACCTGACCGTCGAGCACCACACGGCCCTCCTCGACCTCGATCTTCCTGCCGGCGCCGGGGCCGAACTGGTGCCGCTCGGCCGTCTCGTCGAACAGCTGCGCATGGTGAAGGACGAGGAGGAGATCGGCCTGCTCCGCGAGGCGTGCGCCGTCACCGACCGCGCCTTCGAGGCCGTCCTGCCCGAGATCCGCGCCGGGGTCACCGAGCGCGCCGTCGCGATCGCCCTCGAACGCGCCATGGTGGACCACGGCGCCGAAGGCCCCGCGTTCGAGTCGATCATCGCGTCCGGCCCCAACGGCGCCGTCCCGCACCACCACCCGGGCGGCCGCGAGCTCCAGCGCGGCGACCTCGTCACCCTGGACTTCGGCGCCCTCTACGGCGGCTACCACGCCGACATGACCCGCACCGTCGCGATCGGCGAGCCCGCCGCCTGGCAGCGGGACCTCTACGACCTCGTCCACCGCGCCCAGGCGGCCGCCCTCGCCGCGGCGCTGCCCGGCGCCGACACGAAGGACGTGGACGCCGCCGCCCGCGACGTCATCGCGGAGGCCGGGCACGGCGAGGCGTTCACCCACGGCCTCGGGCACGGCGTCGGCCTGGAGATCCACGAAGCGCCGCTCATGGGGTACGACAAGACCGGTAAGCTGATGGATCGGGTGCCGATCACCGCGGAGCCGGGGGTCTACCTCACGGGCCGGGGCGGGGTCCGCATCGAGGACACGCTGGTGGTCCGCACGGGCGGGCCGGAGCTCCTCACCACAACGACCAAGGACCTGCTCGTCCTGTAGGGCGCGCGGGCCCGCGACCGGGAGAACAACGCAGTGGCGACGACGAACGACCTGAAGAACGGCATGACGCTGAACATCGACGGCCAGTTGTGGACCGTCCAGGAGTTCCAGCACGTCAAGCCCGGCAAGGGCGGCGCGTTCGTCCGCACCAAGCTCAAGAACGTGCTGTCGGGCAAGGTCGTCGACAAGACCTTCAACGCCGGCACCAAGGTCGAGGTGGCCAGCGTCGACAAGCGCGAGATGCAGTACCTCTACCGCGAGGGCGAGGACTTCGTCTTCATGGACACCGAGACCTACGACCAGCCGCACATCCCCGCGGCCGTCGTCGGCGACGCCGCGAACTACCTGCTCCCCGAGCAGAACGCCGTGATCGCCTTCAACAACGAGAACCCCCTGTACGTCGAGCTGCCCGCCGCCGTCGTGCTGGAGATCACCGAGACCGAGCCCGGCCTGCAGGGCGACCGCTCCACCGGCGGCAGCAAGCCCGCCACCCTGGAGACCGGCGCGCAGATCCAGGTCCCGCTGTTCATCACCACCGGCGAGAAGGTCAAGGTCGACACCCGCTCCGGCGAGTACCTCGGCCGCGCCTGAGATGGCCGCGCGCACCAAGGCCAGGAAACTCGCCCTGGACATCCTGTTCGCCGCGGAACTCCGGGAGGAGGAGCCGACGGCCGTGCTCGCCGCCCGCGGCCGTCCGAACCAGGACGAACTCGCCGAGTTCCCGCACGCCGTCCGGCTGATCGAGGGCGTCCAGGAGAACCGGGAGCGCATCGACGACCTGCTCGCCACCTACGCGACCGGCTGGACGCTCGAACGCATGCCCGTCGTCGACCGCAACATCCTGCGGATGGGGACGTTCGAACTCCTGTGGGTGGACGACGTCCCCGACGGCGTCGCGGTGAGCGAGGCGGTGGGCCTGGCCACCGAACTGTCCACCGACGAGTCCCCCCGCTTCGTCAACGGCCTCCTCTCGCGCCTGCAACAACTGAAGCCCTCCCTGACGCTCTGATTGCGTTTTTCTCCTCCTTCGGGCCTTGCGGCCCTCCATCGTCGAGAAACGCGGGCGATCGCTGGCATCGCTCCGGCTCGCCTTGCGGCTCGCTTCGCGATCAGGTTCTCGCTTCGCTCGTACCTGCCTTCGGACGCGATCGCGGCTTTCCAGGTTGTCGCGGGGTTGGGGGGCTGGGGGTGGTGCGATCGTCAGCGGGTTGCTGAGGTTGCGGTTGTGCTCGGCTTGCACCGCTCGCTTCGTGGGCGGGTCTGCTTCGCTCGAATCCTCCTGCGGGCGCGCGACCGTCGGGGTGTCGGTTGTGGCGTCGGCGAGCCGGAGCGATGCAGCGATCGTCCGCGTTTCTCGACTATGGCGGCGGGCGGCCCGAAAGAGGAGAGAAACCCATAAGCTGAGCTCTGATGACGAACGTTAGGGGAGCGGCCGTGACCGGCCGGCAACAGAAGCGGGTGCGGGGCGGCAGCCGGGTGCGCAGCGCCGTCCTGTGGGACGCCCTGCGCGCGGTCCTCGACCGCATCACTCCCGAGGCCGGCCTGAGCGACGTCGTGGACGTCGGCGGCGGGACCGGCGGGTTCGCCGTTCCGCTCGCCGAACTGGGGCACCGGGTCACCGTGGTCGACGCCAACCCGGACGCGCTGGCCGCGCTGGAGCGCCGGGCCGCCGAGTCCGGGGTGCGGGTGCGCGCCGTGCAGGGCGACGCCGTCGACCTGCCCGACCTGCTCGGCCCGGACGCCGCCGACCTCGTGCTGTGTCACAGCGTCCTGGAGTACGTCGACGACCCGGACGCGGCGATGGCGGCGCTGACCGGCGCCGTCCGCCCGGGCGGCTCGGTCAGCGTGCTGGTGGCGGGGCAGATCGCGGCCGCGCTGCACCGCGCCGTCTCGGGGCACTTCGACGACGCGCGGCGGGTCCTGACCGACCCGTCCGGGCGGTGGGGCGAGGGCGACCGGATGCCCCGCCGGTTCACCCGCGAGTCGCTGTCGGCGCTGGTGCGCGACGCCGGGCTTCGGGTCGCCGAGCTGCACGGCGTCCGGATCTTCGCGGACCTGGTGCCGAGCGGCCTGCTGGACGGCGACGCCGACTCCGCCGACGCGCTGATCGCGCTGGAGTCCGTCGCGGCCGTCCATCCCGTCCTGCGGGACCTCGCCACCCAGCTCCACCTGGTGGCGGACAAACCGGCCGGCTAGCACCGTGAGCCGCAAGCAGCAGCTGCATCGGCCGGGGCCGCAGCCGGGTCCGCCCGCCGACGACACCGGCTGCGCCGTCCTGCACGTCGACATGGACGCCTTCTTCGTCAGCGTCGAGCTGCTGGAGCGGCCCGAGCTGCGCGGGCGTCCCGTCGTCGTGGGCGGGACCGGGCCGCGCGGCGTGGTGTCCGCGGCCTCCTACGAGGCCCGCAGGTTCGGCGTGCACTCGGCAATGCCGATGTCGCGGGCGCGGCGGATGTGCCCGCAGGCCGTCGTGCTGCCGGTGAGCCACGGCAAGTACGGCCGCGTGTCCGCCGCGGTCTTCGAGATCTTTCGCTCCATCACGCCGCTGGTCGAGGGCCTGTCGCTGGACGAGGCGTTCCTCGACGTGGCGGGCGCCCGGCGGCGGCTGGGCCGTCCCGCCGCGATCGCGCAGCTCATCCGCGACCAGGTGCGCGACCAGCAGGGCATCACCTGCTCGGTCGGCGTCGCCAACACCAAGTTCGTCGCGAAGCTGGCCTCGACCCGGTGCAAGCCCGACGGGCTGCTCGTGGTGCCGGCCGACGGCGTCGTCGACTTCCTGCACCCGCTGCCCGTCGCGGCCCTCTGGGGGGTCGGCGAGCGGACGGAGCAGGCGCTCACCCGCCTCGGGCTGCGCACCGTCGGGCAGCTCGCCCGGGTGCCCCTCGCCACGCTGCAGCGCGAACTCGGCAACGCGCTCGGCGCGCACCTCCACGAGCTGGCGTGGGGACGCGACCCGCGCGAGGTCGTCCCGCACACGCCCGACAAGAGCATCGGCGCCGAGGAGACCTTCGACACCGACGTCGACGATCCCGAGATCATCCGGCGGGAGCTGCTGCGGCTGGCGGAGAGGGTCGGCGCCCGGCTGCGCGAGAGCGGGAACGCCGGTCGGACGGTCAGCGTCAAACTGCGGATGGCCGACTTCAAGACGATCACTCGGGCGCGCACCCTGGCCGAGCCCACCGACCTGGCTCGTGTGATCTATGTCACAGCCCGCGAGCTGTACGAGGCGTCCGGCCTGGAACGGGTACGACTCCGTCTGGTCGGGGTACGGGTGGAGAACCTGGGTCCGGCCGGCGAGGCCCCCCGTCAGCTCGCCTTCGACGAGCCGGACAGCGGCTGGCGTGAGGCCGAGCGAGCCATGGATCAGGTCGCGCACCGGTTCGGGCGCGGCGCGGTGCGCCCCGCCGCGCTGGTCCGGCGTGCGGCGGAGGGTGACGCACGGGACGGCAGGGACGGAAGACAATGAAAAAAGGCTGTGAGGTGACCGGCGCCGGGCCCTCGGCGGGCCGTTCGCTTTCGTACGCTCGAGAGTGCTCGTATTCTGGGCATATCACCGTTGACGTTCGCGTCCCGCATCGGATACTCCGTCGCGGAGCTGTCGCTGGGAGGTGCCGTGCCGCTCTCTGAGCACGAGCAGCGCATGCTCGAACAGATCGAATCGGCGTTGTACGCCGAGGATCCGAAGTTCGCTCACGCGGTTCGCTCGACCAACCCCCAGGTCCATTACAAGCGCCGGATCGTCAAGGCGGCCCTCGGCTTCGTGGTGGGCGTGTGCGCACTGATGGCCGGTCTCGTGATCAACGAGGGCACGGTCACGATCGCCATCAGCGTGACGGGTTTCCTGCTGATGGTCGTGTGCTGCGTCTGGGCGCTGACGAGTTGGAAGCGGATGACGGGCATCGGCAACGAGTCCGCGCGCGGAGGCGGCCGGCAGGCGCGTCCCGCCAAGGCGGGCTTCATGGAGCGCATGGAGGAACGCTGGCGCCGCCGCACCGAGGGTGACTGAGCGGGAGACGACGCTCGGTCCCGTCCCGGGGTCTGGGGGCGTCCCCAGAGTCACCGGGCGCTGACGAGGGACCCGTCCCGGCCGTACGCGGGGTGACCGCGGGGCCGGGACGAACGCGTGTCCGGGCGCGATGCCCGGGGAGGATCATCCCTCACGAGCGCCGAGGCCGCCGAGGCCGCCGGCGATCGTGTCGGCCACGAGCCGGGCGTACCCTCCGCCGGAGTCGAGGTCGGGGTCGAAGACGCAGACATCGGCGCCGACCGCGCCGGCGGCCAGCTCGCCGAGCAGCGCGGTCAGTTGGCGGGGCGCGAGTCCGCCGGGGTCGGGGCTGTCGACGGCGGGCATGTACGCCGGGTCGAGGACGTCGATGTCGACGTGCAACCAGTAGCCGTCGAGGCCGTCGGCGGCGACGGTCCTCCGGATCGTGTCGAGCGCGCCGGCCGGGTCGGTGATCCACTGGCGTGCCGGCACGACCCCGGCGAGGACCTCCCGTACTTCGTCGAGTTCCTCGTCGCCGTCGCGGCAACCGACGTGGACGACGTGCTCCGGGGCGAAGTAGGGGGACAGGCCCTCGATGTCGGACACCGCCGTCCAGTGCATGCCGACGGCGGCGGCGAGGTCCTCACCGGCCACGCTCGCGCATCGGTCCGAGTTGCCGGGGTGGCGGAAGTCGGTGTGACCGTCGATGTGGACGAGGCCGTAACGGCCCCTGCGGGCGAGTGCGACTCCGGTGCCGACGAGGACGCTGCAGTCGCCCCCGAGGACGAGCGGAGCGCGCCCCTGGTCGAGGATCGCGTCGATGCGGCCGGCCAGCCGGGTCGCGTGGTCGACGAGGGCGTCCTGGTTGCGCACCCTGCCCGCGCCGGAGACCCAGTCGTCGACGTACCTCCCCGCGATGACGACACCGGCGTCCTCGGCGCCGTCGCGCAGGAGGCGGGCGTGGAGTCCGGCCTCGCGCAACGCCTCGGGCGCCTTGGCGCACCCCGGGACACTGGTCTCCTGCGGCGGCCGCAGTCCGAGGTTCGTCGGAGCCGCGAGAATGGAGATCATCAGTGGTCCTCCGTGGTGAGATGCCCGGTCAGCCATGCGATCGCGGGCGGGTAGCGATACTCGATGCGAGCGTGGGTGCCGTCGAACAGCTCGAAGTACATCCGCTCGGGTGACACGCCGATGTCCGTGAGCGCCTGGTGGAACGCGGAGGCACCCAGGTCGAGGTAGTACTCGTCCCGGCGTCCGGCGTCGATCCAGATGGCCCGCATCGAGCGGAGCGCCTCGGCGTGGCCCGCCGCCATCCGCACCGGGTCCCAGGCCAGCCAGCGCTGCCAGATCTCGGGGATGAGCCTGCCGGTCGCGGGATCGAACGGCACGTGCACCGTGCCGTCGGCGTCCGAGGAGTACGCCGCCGCGTAGCCGTAGGTTTCGATCAGCAGTTCGTCCAGCTCGTGCAGGAGCGGGACTTCGCAGTTCCGGAAGTACTCCAGGAACGTGTCGTACGACCCGCCGAACTCGTCCCGCAGCCTCCTGGCCAGCCGGGGGAAGGACGGCGTGTACGAGGCGTCGAAGAGCGCGTCCCCCGCGTGCGTGGCGAAGGCGCCGAACAGGTCGGGACGCAGCATGGCCGTCACCATCGCTCCGTACCCGCCGCTGGACTTTCCGGTGATCGCGCGCGCGTCGCGGTGGGCGAGGGTGCGATAGTGCTCGTCGACCCACGCCACCACGTCGTCGCACAGGTAGGTGTGATACGCGCCGATGGCCGGCGAGTCGAGATACTGGCTGCCGCCGTAGCCGGTCCAGGCGTCCACGTACACGACCAGCGCGGGCGCCACGTCCTCGCGGGCGAAGAGCGCGTCGATCAACTCGGGAAGGGTGCGGCGGAACGGCGTTCTGTTGCGCCACATGGAGATGGTCCCGCAGTAGCCCTGGATGATGTAGATCGTCGGATAACGGGCGTGATCGCCATAGCCGGGCGGGGTGTGGACCCACAGCTGCCGCTCGTGCGGATCGCCCAGCGGATTGCCGCGCAGTGCCTCGCTCGTGACGACATGTTCGTGCAGCTCCCCCTTGAGGTCTTCGGACCACGGCACCATGCGACCTCCCGGCTGTGCGTGTAACCGATGAAGAAGTTAGATGGTTAGAAGTTTGCGTGTCAACCAGTGATGGGGTTTGCTGGTTAAGGCGAGAACCATCAGGAGCGGGCATGCGAGAACTTCCTCCGGCGGTGCGACCCGTCGTCGACTTCCTCAACACCGTCGACGTCGAGGACGGCACGGACGTGTTCGGCGACGGTCCGGAGGCCCTGGCGGACTGGCTTGTCGAGAAGAGGCTGTGTCACTCCAGGCCGTCCGTCACCGCGGCGGACGTCCAGGCGGCGATCGACCTCAGGCGCGGGCTGCGCGGCCTGGCGCTCGCCAACACCGGCGAACCGGTCGACCCCGAGGACGTACGGGCCGCCCAGGAGGTTCTGGCCGCCCTGCCCCTGACCCTGCGCCTTCCGGCCGGCACGGACGCGGCGAAGGACGGACCGGACCTCGACGCGAGCGGCGGGTCGTTCTCCAAGGCCCTGGGGCGGATCGCCGCCGCCTACTTCGCCGCGTCTGCCGGGGGCGACTGGTCGCGAGTGCGACGCTGCCCGGCGCACGACTGCGCCTGGGTCTTCTGGGACTCCTCCAAGAACGCGTCCCGGCGGTGGTGCTCGATGCGGGTGTGCGGCAACCGCGCCAAGGCACGCGCGTTCACCGAGCGGCGAGCGACCCGCCCTGCCTGACCCCGGTCCTCGCGCGCCTACCTGCGGCGGAGGCGGGACGGCAGGTCGTTCACGCGGGCGGTGACGTCGAGGGCGCGGTCTCCGGCGGTGCGGAGCGCGGTGCGGGTCTGCGCCATCGTCGACGGCGGCAGCAGGCGGGCGCGCCACCGCGTCCGGCGGCCCACCGACCCGGCGAACGCCTCCCGGACCGTCCGCACGTCGGCGCGCAGCCGTTCGGCGGGCTCGAAGGTGCGGCTCCGCGAGTAGCGCGCCAGTTCCTCGGCGCGGGCGATCCGGGTGAGGGCCTGCACGCTCGGCGCGTCCATCTCCAGCAGCTCGCCGAGACGGCGCGCGGCGGCGCGCGGGGAGTCGCTGGCCCGCCATTCCAGGCCGTGGTCGAGCGCGTCCGCGCGCATCTCCTGCCAGGCGGCGTGCGCCGCCCCGGCCGGATCGGGGGCCCGCGTCCCGTTCGCGGGTTCCACCGTTCCGGCCGGATCCGGTGTCCGCTTCCGCCGCGCGGCCTTCGCCTCACCGGCCGGATCGGGGGCGGACGCCCCCGCGGGCGTCGGCGTCCCGGCCGCTGAGGCGGCCAGGGCCGCCCAGCGCCGCCACCGCGTGAAGATTCGCATCGTCATCGGCACCGCCATCAGCATCAGCACCAGCAGGATGCCGGCGAGCCACCCCGCCGCGGGGAACCCGCCGTCGTCCTCCTCCCGAGCGCCGGTCGCGCCGCCCGCGCCCTCGTCGTTGCGGTGCCGGGGGCCGGCGGGCGCGGCGGTCGAGCCCGCGTCCGGGGACGAGGGGTCCGGCGCCTGCGTGGTCTGCTCGTCCGGCCCGCCGCCGGTGCTGATCGCGGGTTGGCTGTAGGCGGGGGCGGCGGCGGTGCCCTGCCCGGCGGCGCCGCTCGGCGTGGGCTCGAAGCGCACCCATCCCGAACCCTCGAAGTACAGCTCGGGCCAGGCGTGCGCGTCGCGCGACCGCACCACCCACTCGCCGGGCTTGACCTCGCTGCCCGGCGTGTAGCCCATCGCGACCCGCGACGGGATCCCGAGGATCCGCGCCATCAGCGCCATCGCGGCGGCGAACTGCTCGCAGTAGCCGCGCTTGCTGTGCAGCAGGAAGTCGACGAGGTCGCTGCCGTGCTGCGGCGCGGGCGCGGACAGGTCGTAGGTGAAGCCGCCGGAAATGGTGAACCAGCGCTGCAGCCGCACGGCCTGGGTGAGCGCGGTCGCCGACCCGGCGGTGACGTCCGCGGCGAGCTTCCTGACCTGCGGCGGGACGTTCTTGGGCACCGCCGTGTACTGGGCGACGACCTCGGGCGGGTAGGGCCCCGAGGCGGCCAGCTGCCCGGCGGTCGGCTGCGGGATCAGGCTCTTGACGGTGTAGGAGCGCCCGCCCGCCGAGTCGCGCAGCGAGTAGATCATCAGCGACGGGCCGTGCACCCGCCAGTCGCCCTTGATCGACACCCTGGCCGGGGCGTACGGCACCGGCAGGAACGTCATGTTCCTGACCTCCGGCCGCACCCGCACCTCGGTGGTGACCTCGCGCGAGGGCGCGACGGTCAGCCCCGGTGGGGAGGGGAGGGCGCGGTCGCCGGTCAGCCGGTCCTTGGAGCTGCTCTTCAGCGGGCTGTAGGTCCACCGGTCCCCGTCGAACCGGTCGAGGGCGTAGAGGCGCAGGTAGCCGGGGCTCTCCGGGGCGTCGCTGCGGTAGGTCAGGACGGTCGAGTCGTCCAGCCGGGTCAGCTCCCGCTTCAGGCTGACCAGGGGGTCGGGCGTCGTCACGGTCTGCGTGCCCGGACCGGAGCCGCCGCCCACGCCGAACACGCCGCGCGGGTGCAGGCCGGGCACCGCGGCCGGCAGCAGCACGGCGACGGCGACCGTGCCGGCCGCGATCCGGCGGCCGCTGGCCGCCAGCGCCGAGGCGTCGGGCCGGTCGGCGGGGTCTCCGGGCGGCGGCTGCGCGCCCGCCAGCGGCACCTCCCGCGGGCGGCGGCGCGTCGCCACCGTCCGGCCCCAGCCGCCGACCTGCTCGCGGGCGTCGGCCATGAGCAGGGCGAGGAACCCGAACGCGCCGATGCCGAAGGCCAGCCAGCTGACGCCGTCCTCGCGGATCGCCGCGGGCACGCTGTACATGGCCAGCAGCGGCAGCCCGGCGGGCGCGGCGCGGCGCAACCGCACGGCCAGCAGGTCCACCAGGACGGCGACCAGGCCGATGCCCGCGGCGGCCAGCATCGCGATGCCGGGGACGAGCGGGACGGGCGCCGCGTACCGGTTGGCCGCCCGCCAGCCCTCGTCCGCCAGCTCGCCGAGGTGCCGCAGCGACCCCGGGGACGGCACGACCCCGAGCCATGCCTCGCCGCCGGCGAACGCGAGGTTGAGGTAGAGAAGGAGCGCCGCCAGCCCGAACATCAGGCCGACCGGAGCGGGCGTGCGCAGGCGCCGCGCCAGCAGGCCGCCGCCGGACACGGCCAGCACCGCGCCGAACCCCGCCCAGAACCAGCTCGCCTTCTCGAAGAGCGGATACAGCCCGAGCGAGCCGGCGAGCGTCGCCAGCCCGGCCATCACCGTCATCCGGCCCCTCATGCGCCGCCCTCGTTCATGCACTGCCCTCAGTCATGCGCCGACCCTGACACGAAATCCTCGCCGGCCTTGCCGGCCCGCGCCCACGCCCCGGCCAGCTCCGCCGCGGATCGGACGGTCACCACCCGCCAGCCGCCCGCGCGCAGCAGCCCCGCGGCCGTTCCGCCGTCCTGCGCTCTGCCGTCCTCGGGACCGCTGCGGAGGAGTACCGCGACGCACGTGCCGGTGCCGCGCCGGGCCGCGGAGACCGCGCGGGCCTCCTCGTCCGACAGCACGCCGAACACCCCGACGACCAGGCCGTCGCCCTCCCGGCCCGCGCCGCGCCCGCGCAGTGCGGCCAGTCCCGCCGACAGCGAGCCGCCCTTGGACCGGCGGGCGACGGCGAGCGCGTCGAGCAGCAGCCCCTCGAACGCGCCCTCGGAGGGCCCGGCTGGGAGCGCCTCCCCGCCGTCGGTGACGTACCGCAGGCTCATGCCGGTCCGGACGAGGTGGACGCCGATCGACGCGGTCGCCGACACGGCCTGCTCGAACGAGCCGCCCGGCCCGTCGCCCCAGTGCGCGGAGCGGCGGGTGTCGAGGAAGAGCGTGCCGCTGCTCTGGAAGTGCTGCTCCTCGCGCCGCACCATCAGCTCCCCGTACCGGGCGGTGGACCGCCAGTGCACGCGGCGCAGGTCGTCGCCGTGCCGGTACTCGCGCGGGGCCACGTCGTCCTCGCCCGCCGCGGAGACCGCGCGGGCCACGCTGTCGCCGCCGCCCGTCCACGCGCCCGACAGCCGGCTCGGCGGCAGCGGCACGACCGACGGCGTCACCGTGAGCGTGTCGGACAGGCTGAACGAGCGGACGAGCTCCACCATCCCGAACGGGTCGGCGAGCCGGACGGTCAGCGGCCCCACCCGGAAACGCCCGCGCACGTCCGAGCGGATCCGGTAGCCGAGCTCACGGAACGCGTGCGGCTCGATCCGCTCCAGCACGAACCGGGCCCGCCCGCCGAGCGCGTAGGGGACCCGGTCCTCCACCATCAGCAGCCCGCTCGGCAGCCGCGACACGTTCTCCAGCCGCAGGTCGACGCGGGACTCGTGACCGACCGGCAGCCGCAACGGCTCCAGCCGCCGCGCGCAGGCCAGCCGGTACCGCGTCCGCGCCACCGCGATCGTGCACAGCAGCGGCAGCGCCAGCACGAGCACGCCGGCGCGCAGCAGGTCGCGCTCTCCGAGCGCCACCGCGCAGACGATCGCGGTCGCCCCGGCGGCCACGAACGACCGCCCGCGCGTGGTGAGGCCGGCCAGCGCCCGTCGCACCCGTCACCTGCCGGGGGAGGGCACCGGCAGGCGCTTCACCAGGTCGGCGACGACCTGCTCGGGGCGGCGGCGCTCCACCTGCGCCTCGGCGGTCGGCAGCAGCCGGTGGGCGAGGACGGGGCCGGCGAGGTCCTGGATGTCGTCGGGGACGACGTAGTCGCGGTCGTCTAGCGCGGCGTAGGCCCGCGCGGCGCGCACCAGGTGCAGGGTCGCCCGCGGGGACGCGCCGAGCCGCAGCTCCGGGTGCCTGCGGGTGGCGGAGACGAGGTCGATCGCGTACTGCCGGACCGCCGGAGCGACGTGCTGGGCCCGCACCACCTCGATGAGGGCGCGGACGTCGGCGGCGTGCGCGACCGGGGTGAGCCGGTCGAGCGGGGACGACGAGCCGTGCGTCTCCAGCATCTCCAGCTCGGCGGCCGGGTCCGGGTAGCCCATCGAGATGCGGGCGGTGAACCGGTCGCGCTGCGCCTCGGGCAGCGGGTAGGTCCCCTCCATCTCCACCGGGTTCTGCGTGGAGATCACCATGAACGGCGGCTCCAGCGCGTAGGTGGTGCCGTCGACCGTGACCTGGCGCTCCTCCATGCACTCCAGCAATGCGGACTGCGTCTTCGGGGACGCCCGGTTGATCTCGTCGCCGACCACGATGTTGGCGAACACCGGGCCCGGCTTGAACTCGAACTCGCGCCGTTCCTGGTTGTAGGCGCTGACCCCGGTGATGTCGCTCGGCAGCAGGTCGGGCGTGAACTGCACGCGCCGCACCGAGCAGTCGACCGAGCGCGCGAGCGCCTTGGCGAGCATCGTCTTGCCGACCCCGGGCACGTCCTCGATGAGCAGGTGCCCCTCCGCCAGCAGCACCGTCAGCGCGAGCCGGACCACCGAGGGCTTGCCCTCGATCACCGACTCCACGGCGTCGCGGATCTTGTTCGCGACGTGGGCGAGCCCGTCGAGCCCGCCGCCTCCCGCGCCACGGCCCGCGTCACGGCCCCCCGCGTCGCCGCCGGCGTCACGGCCGCCGCGCCGGGCCGGGTGGGATGCCGGGGGGTCGGTCTCCATGAACGACTCGCCGTGCGTGCCTACTGCCACCAAACCCTCCTCAGCCGTTCCAAACGACAGTACGTCTTTGGAACGCCCACTGCGATGTTCATGTGGAACGCGAGCCAATTGTGCTCCACGGGGACGACGACAAACGACGCGCGCAACGCACCACTTCACTCCACCCCGCCCCTCAGGACCGTGCCGCGCCCCCGCGCGGGGGCGGTCTGAACCGGCTTGTGCCGATGCGGCGCGCTGAGGGGGCGCCGCTGGGCCCCACTCCACACCACCCCCGTTGACCTGGGATTTCGTCGCAGAAAACGGCGCGTGGACGGTGTTTTTCTTGTTGACGGTGGGGAAGAGTGGAGTAGAGTGGGGCGCCGTGGGGGGCGGTAGCACCCCATGCGGCGCGGGAGGTGGGGCCGGTGTTTCTCGGCACTCACTCACCGCGCCTCGACGACAAGGGACGACTGTTCCTGCCGGCGAAGTACCGCGAGGAGCTGTCGGGGGGATTGGTGATCACGAAGGGCCAGGAACGCTGCCTGTACGTCTTCCCCATGGCGGAGTTCCAGCGGATAACCGAGGCTCTGCGTGCCGCGCCGGTCACCGAGAAGGCGGTCCGGAGCTACAGCCGGGTCTTCTTCGCCAGCGCCTCCGACGAGGTACCCGACAAGCAGGGCCGCGTCACGATTCCCCCGCCGCTGCGCAAGTACGCGGGGCTCACCCGCGACTGCACGGTCATCGGGGCCAACACGCGTCTGGAGATCTGGGACACCCAGGCATGGGAGACCTACCTGGAGCAGGAGGAGCAGACCTTCTCCGACGTCTCGGAGGAGGTGTTGCCAGGGATTCTCTGAGATACGACTCGTCGGTCCGTTGACCGGCACTGGCCCACGTTCGGCCAGGTCTCCAGCCGCTCTCCAGCCAGCTGGCGCAGCTTCCCCGGTGCCAGACGGCGACCCCCCGCGGGCAACGCGGTGATCTTCCTCCAGGGCAGCGGATGGGGACCTGGCCGGGCGAGGCCGCCGCCGGGGGCGCGGGACGGTCCGGTCCGGCGATGCCACACAGTCCGCGAGCGAGGTGGCAGTACAGGGGGTGAGGCATGGACGGCGTGGAGAACGGAGCGGGGAACAGCGCAAGGAACCACGCGGCGCAGGACCGGGGGCCCGACGGCGGCCACATCCCGGTCATGCTCGGCCGCGTTCTCGAACTTCTCGTCCCCGCCGCCGAGGCCGTCGCCGGCCGCGCTCCCGTGTACCTCGACGCCACGCTCGGCATGGGCGGCCACGCCGAGGCGATGCTGCGGGCCGTCCCGGAGCTGCGCCTGATCGGCCTCGACCGCGACACCACGGCGCTGGAGCGGTCCGCGCGCAGGCTCGCGCCGTTCGGCGACCGCGTGACGCTGGAACACGCCGTCTACGACGAGATCCCCTCCGTGCTGCGCCGGCTCCGCGTCCGGGCGGTCGACGCCGTCCTGTTCGACCTCGGCGTGTCCTCCCCGCAGCTCGACGAGGCCGACCGCGGCTTCGCCTATTCCTATGACGCCCCCCTCGACATGCGGATGGACCGCACCCAGAGCCTCACCGCGGCCGAGGTCGTCAACGGCTACCCGCCCGCCGAGCTCGCCCGCATCCTGCGCGAGTACGGCGAGGAGCGGTTCGCCCAGCGCATCGCCGCCGCGATCGTCCGGGAGCGCGGGCGCGCCCCGCTGGACTCCACCCGGCGACTCGCCGACCTGGTGCGCACCTCCATCCCCGCCGCCACCCGCCGCACCGGCGGCAACCCGGCCAAGCGCACCTTCCAGGCGCTGCGCATCGAGGTGAACGCGGAGCTCGACACCTGGCGCCGGGCGCTGCCCGCCGCGCTCGCCGCGCTGCCGGTCGGCGGCCGGGTGGCCGTCCTGTCGTACCACTCGCTCGAAGACCGCATCACCAAGCAGGTCCTCGCCGCCCAGGCGGCCGACACGACCCCGCCGGAGCTGCCGGTCCCGCTGCCCGAGCACGAGCCGAGGTTCCGGCTCCTGACACGCGGGGCCGAACTGGCGTCCGACGAGGAGACCACGACCAACCCACGGGCCGGATCGGTGCGGATGCGCGCCGCGGAGCGCGTCCGGGAGGCGACATGACCACGACGAGCAGGCGGCCGCCGACCAAGGCGCCCAAGAAGAGGACCCCGGAGCGCCTGGACGGCGCCGCCCCGGCCAGGCCCGCGCCGCCGAAGAGCCGGTCCGCCGGGACCGCTCCCGTCAAGCCGCCCCCCGCGAAGCCGACGCCCGCGAAGCCGACGCCGGCCAAGGCGACGCCGGCCAAGAGCACGAAGGTCGCGAAGAACACGAAGGGCGCCGGCAGCCCGACCGGTGGTGCGCAGGGCGCCGCCGCGTCGGCGCGCGGCGGGCAGACCGCGCCGCGCGCCCCGTTCGTCCTGCTCATCGTCGGGCTGCTCGGCGGCGCGCTGGTCAGCCTGCTGCTGCTCAACACCGTCCTCGCCAAGGACGCCTTCACGCTGACGCGGCTGCAGCAGAGCAACAAGCAGCTCGAACAGCAGCGCCAGGCCTACGAGGAGGAGATCGCCCGCGAGGGGGCCCCGCAGCAGCTGTCGAAGAAGGCCGAGGGGCTCGGCATGAGGCAGGGCAAGGACCCGGCCTTCTTCTCCACCGAACCCGGCCGCCCCGGCGGCACCATCCGCCCGGTCCCGCACTCGGCGGCGGCGTCGGCCGGCGCGGCGGGCGTTCTCGGCGTGCCCGGCACCGTGATCCCCGGCGACGGTGTCCCGCCCGCCGACGCCCGGACGAACGGGACCGGCGCGGGAACGCGGAACGGGACCGGCGCGGGCACACGGAACGGCACAGGAACACGGAACGGCACAGGTGCACAGACCGGGCACGGGGCACCGTGAGCGGGCGCGGGCACGGCGGGGAGCGGGTGGAACGGTGACGAAGGGCCCGGGACGCGGTCCCGCCGGGCCGCCCCCCGGGCGCAAACGCGGCTCGGACGGGCGCGGCCCGCGCGGCGCGGCCGGGCGGGACGACAAGAGCGGCCCGGGCGCGGCGCGCGCGTCCGGGCGTCAGACAGGGAGCACGCCGCGCCCGCCCGCGGGACGGGCGGACGGCGCGGGACGGGCGGGCACGAAGGGCGGCGGTGCCCGCCGTCCCGCGCGCGGCGGCACGGTTCCGGCCCCCCGCAAGGAGACCCCGCGCAAGGAGACCCCGGGTAAGGACACCGCCCGCAAGGACACCGCACGCAAGGAGAAGAAGCCGAGGGGGCGGACGGGCGGCGCCGCGACGGCCCTCAAGCGATCCGCGCGGAAGAAGGCGCCCGCCAAGGGCACGGCCGCGGAGGGCCGCACCGCGGGCAACGCCCAGAGCGCGCGGCCGAAGCCGGACGGCGCGGCCCCCCGCGGCTCGCGCGCCGGCGGCTCCGGACGGCGCCCCCCGCCCGGCCGCCCCCCGCGGTCCCGGGTCCCCTTCCACCGGCGCGACCCGCTCAAGCGGCTCAACGTCGGTCTGCTCGTCGTCGCGTTCGTGCTGTCGCTGTTCGCCGGGCGGCTCGTCCAGCTCCAGACGATCGACTCGGGGCAGTACACCGAGCAGGCGATGCTGCAGCGGATGCGGGAGCTCACGCTGCCCGCCGTCCGCGGCGACATCACCGACGCGCAGGGCAACCCGCTCGCCATGACGGTGGAGGCCCGCGCGATCTTCGCGGACCCCTCGCTTATCAAGGCGGACCGGCGGCAGCCAATCGTCAACGCGCTTGCCCCGACGCTCGGGCTGAACCCGGCGACGCTGCTGAAGCAGATCAGCAAGCCCGGGACGCGGTTCGTGTACCTCGCGCACGGGGTCCGCCCCGACCAGGCGCGGCTGGTCAGCTCGTGGAACTTCCTCGGCATCGGTACTTTGCCGGAATATCGCCGGGAATATCCCAACGATTCGCTGGCCGCCAGCGTCATAGGTTTCGTGAACGACACGGGGAGCGGGGCCGCCGGCCTGGAGAGTTCGCTGAACGGCGTGCTCGCCGGCAAGGAGGGCTGGCAGCGGGTCGAGATCAGTCCCGAGGGCCAGCACATCCCCATGGGCGAGGACCAGAAGCGCCCGTCGGTGCCCGGCCGCGGGATCCGGCTGACGCTGCAGCGCGACCTGCAGTTCAAGGCGCAGCAGGCGATCGAGCAGCAGGTCAGGGCGAGCAGGGCCAAGAGCGGCACCGTGATCGTCATGGACCCGCGCACCGGCCGGCTCCTCGCGATGGCCTCCGCGCCGGGGTTCGACCCGAACGACTACGCCGACTCCGACCGGTCCCGCTGGGGCAGCCCCCTGGTGCAGGACGCCTACGAGCCGGGCAGCACCGGCAAGGTCGTCACCGCCGCGGCCGTCATGGAGCACGGCGGCGTCACCCCGCAGACGCCCTACACCGTCCCCGACAAGATCAAGAAGTACGACCTGGTGTTCCACGACTCGCACACCCACCCGCCCGAGCGGCTCACGTTCGCCGGCGTGCTCGCCAAGTCGAGCAACGTCGGCACGATCATGGCCAGCGAGAGCATCGGCCCGCAGCGGCTCTACCAGACGCTGCGGGACTTCGGGTTCGGCCGGCGGACCGGCCTGCCGCTGCCCGGCGAGACGGCGGGCCTCCTGGAGCCGCCGACCAGGTGGTCGGGCACCGACCGGTACCCGATCGCGTTCGGGCAGACGGTCTCGGTGAACGCGGTGCAGATGGCGAGCGTGTACTCGACGATCGCCAACGGCGGCGTCCGCGTCGCGCCGAACCTGGTCGCGGGCACCGTCGGGGATCACGACAGGTTCACCCCGGCGCCCGCGCCGGAGCGCAAGCAGGTCATCAGCGCGAAGACGGCCCGGCAGATCAGCGACATGCTGGAGGGCGTCACGACGAAGGAGGGCACCGCCCCGAAGGCCCAGATCAAGGGATACCGCGTCGCGGGCAAGACCGGCACCGCCGAGATCGTCAACCCGCGCTGCGGCTGCTACGACGGCGGCGGCTACACCGCCTCGTTCGCCGGGTTCGCGCCCGCGGACGACCCGCGCCTGGTGGTGCAGGTCGTCCTGCAGGATCCGAAGCGCGGGAGCCACTATGGTGGCGATGCGGCGGCACCGGTCTTCAAGGACGTGATGAGCTTCGCGCTTCAGTCCGAGAAGATCCCGCCGACGGGGAGCAGGCCGCCGATCATCGAGATCCGCGCCCGCGACTGAGCGCAGCGAGTACCCTCCTCGCCTGTGAGTCCACCACCCGTGTCCCACCAGTCCCGTACCGTCCGCAACGAAAGAAACGCCATGCGTCCCACCACCAACCCGGCTCGTCCGCTGAGCGGACTCGCGGCGCTTCTCGGAATCGGACAGGACGGGCAGGGCGGGGGGACCGCGGGGGACGCGGTGTCCGTCACGGGGATCACACACGACTCGCGCGCCGTGCTGCCCGGCGACGTCTACGTGGCGCTGCCCGGCGCCCGCGCGCACGGCGCCCAGTTCTCCGCCCAGGCCGCGGAGGCCGGCGCCGTGGCGATCCTCACCGACGTCGAGGGTCACGACCGGGCCGCGGCGACGGGCCTGCCCGTCCTGGTGACGAGGGACGTCCGGGCGCGGCTCGGCGACGCGGCGTCGTGGGTGTACGGCGAGCCCGGCAGCGACATCACCCTCATCGGCGTGACCGGCACCAGCGGCAAGACCACCACGGTGTTCCTGCTGGAGGCGGGCCTGCGCGCCGCCGGGATCGAGACGGGCCTGGTCGGCGGCGTCGAGATCCGGGTGGGCGGCGACCGGGTGCCGAGCGCGCTCACCACGCCGGAGGCGACCGACCTGCACGCGCTGCTGGCGGTGATGCGCGAGCGCGGCGTCGGCGCCGCCGCGATGGAGGTGTCCAGCCACGCGCTCGTCCAGGGCCGGGTCGGCGGCGCCCGCTACGAGGTCGCGGTGTTCACCAACCTGTCCCAGGACCACCTCGACTACCACCCGACCATGCAGGACTACTTCCTCGCGAAGGCGCGGCTGTTCACGCCCGAGTACTCGCGGGTCGGCGTGATCAACCTCGACGACCACTACGGCCGCGAGCTGCTGGAGATCGCCACGGTGCCGGCGACGACGTTCTCCCCGACCGGGGACCCGGCGGCCGACTGGCGGGCCGAGGACGTGCGCGTCGGCGCCGACGGCAGCGTGTTCCGCGTCGTCGGGCCCCTCGGCATCGAGGCCGACGGCGAGGTCCGCCTCGCCGGGCCGTTCAACGTCGCCAACGCCCTGGCCGCGATCGTCGCGCTGGTGGAGGCGGGCATCCCGCTGCAGGCTGCGGTCCGGGGGGTGGCGTCGCTGCCGGGCGTCCCCGGGCGGCTGGAGCGGGTCGACGAGGGGCAGGACTTCGTGACCCTCGTCGACTACTCGCACAAGCCGGGCGCGGTCGAGGCCGTCCTGAACGCGCTGCGGCCCGTCACCGAGGGCGACCTCGCGGTGGTGATCGGCTGCGGCGGCGACCGCGACCGCGGCAAGCGGCCGCTCATGGGCGAGGCCGCCGCGCGGCTGGCCGACATGGCGTACCTCACCAACGACAACCCGAGGTCGGAAGATCCACTGGCCATCCTTGCCGCTATGGTCGAGGGCGGGCTCAAGGTGCCGCAGCCGGAGCGCGCGCACATCGTCGTGGAGCCCGACCGCGCCGCAGCGATCGACCTGGCCGTCGGCCGCGCCCGCCGCGGCGACGTCGTCGTCGTCGCGGGCAAGGGGCACGAGCAGGGCCAGAACGTGGCGGGCGAGATACACCCGTTCGACGACCGGGACGTCGTGCGCGCCGCGCTCCGGCGCCGTGCGGACGCGTTCCGGCGCCATGGACAAGGGACAAGAGGGGACGGGACGCAGGCGTGATCCCACTTCCGCTGTCGACGATCGCGGAGATCACGGGAGGGACCCGGCACGGGCCGCCGGACCCGGTGGTGGACGACCCCGTACTGGACGACCCCGTGGTCACCGGCCCGGTGGTGATCGACTCCCGCGCGGTGGAACCCGGGGCGCTGTTCGCGGCGCTGAAGGGCGAGCGCGCGGACGGGCACGACTTCGCGGCCGGGGCCCTCGCGGCCGGGGCGGCGGGCGTGCTCGCACAACACCCGGTGGACGGGCCGTGCGTCGTCGTCGACGACGTCCAGGAGGCGCTCGGACGGCTCGCCAGGGCCGTCCTGGAGCGGCTGCCGGACGTGACCGTCGTCGCGGTCACCGGCTCGGCCGGCAAGACCTCCACCAAGGACCTCATCGGGCAGGTCCTGAGCGGCGCGGGCCCGACGGTCTACCCGCCCGGCTCGTTCAACAACGAGATCGGGCTGCCGCTCACCGTGCTGCGCGCCGACCCCTCCACCCGGCACCTCGTGCTGGAGATGGGCGCCCGCGGCATCGGCCACATCGCCTACCTGACCGGGATCGCGCGCCCGGACGTCGGCGTCGTGCTGAACGTCGGCACCGCGCACGTCGGGGAGTTCGGCAGCCGGGAGAACATCGCCGTGGCCAAGGGCGAGATCGTGGAAGCGGTCCCGCCGGGCGGCACGGCCGTCCTCAACGCCGACGACCCGCTGGTCGGCGCGATGGCATCCCGGACGAAGGGCGAGGTCGTCACGTTCGGCCGCTCGCCGGGCGCCGCGGTCCGCGCCGAGGACGAGACCCTAGACGACCAGGGCCGGGCGCGCTTCACCCTGGTCACGCCGGAGGGCGCCGCGCCGGTCGCGCTGCGCCTGCACGGCTCGCACGCCGTCCCGAACGCGCTGGCCGCGGCCGCCGCCGCGCGCGCGGCGGGCCTCGCGACCGGAGCGATCGCCGAGGCGCTCTCGGCGGCCGTGCCGGTCAGCCGGTGGCGGATGGAGGTCACCGAGCGGGCCGACGGGGTGACCGTGGTGAACGACGCCTACAACGCCAACCCCGACTCGACCCGCGCCGCGATCGACGTGCTCGTGCATCTGGCCCGCGGCCGCCGCGCCTACGCGGTGCTGGGCGAGATGGCCGAACTAGGTGACTCGTCCGTGGCGGAACATGCCAGGATCGGGCAGCATGTCGCGCGCAGCGGGATCGCCGGGTTCGTGGTGGTCGGCGCGAACGCGGCGGCGATGGCCGAAGGGGCCGGGCAGGTGGCGTCATGGACGGGAGAGTGCGTACAGGTGGATGACGTCGGCGCGGCGGTGACCGTGCTCAGGGAGCGGCTCGCGCCGCGGGACGTCGTGCTGGTGAAGGGCTCCCGCGTGGCCGGCCTGGAACGGGTGGCCGAGGCGATCCTCGCGGAGGACGGCCGATGACCAACATCATCATCGCCGCGGGGATCGCGCTGATCTTCGTCGGGGTCGGCACGCCGGTGTGGATCCGCATCGTCAACCGGCTCGGCTACGGCCAGATGATCCGCGACGAGGGCCCCGAGGCCCACCTGAACAAGCGCGGCACCCCCACGATGGGCGGGACGGTCTTCATCGTCGGCTCGCTCGTCGGCTACGCGGCCGCGCACCTGTTCACCGGGGAGGTCCCCACCATCTCGGGGATCCTCGTGCTGTTCCTGATGACCGGCCTCGGCCTCGTCGGGTTCGTGGACGACTACATCAAGGTGTTCAAGCAGCGCAGCCTCGGCCTGCGCAGCGGCGCCAAGATGATCGGCATCGTCCTGGTCGGCGTCGTGTTCGCGGTCGGGTCGCTGAACTTCCCCAACGGCTACGACGTCACCCCCGCCGACCCCCACCTGTCCTTCCTGCGCGACTTCGGCCCCTCGATCGGCCCGTACCTGTTCGTTGTGTGGGCGCTGCTGCTCATCGCGGCCATGTCCAACGGCGTGAACCTCACCGACGGGCTGGACGGTCTCGCGGCGGGCCCGGCCGGCATGGTGCTGGCCGCCTACGTCATCATCGGCAACTGGCAGCTGCGCAACAGCTGCGCCGCCGCCCTCGCCCCCAACTGCTACAGCGTCCGCGACCCCCTTGACCTCGCGGTGGTCGCCGCGGCCGTGCTCGGCGGCGTGTTCGGGTTCCTGTGGTGGAACGCCCCGCCCGCGAAGATCTTCATGGGCGACACCGGTTCGCTGGCCCTCGGCGGCGTGCTGGTCGGCCTGGCGATCCTCACCCGCACCCAGTTCCTGCTCGCCATCCTGTGCGGGCTGATCGTGATGATCACGCTGTCGGTGATCATCCAGGTCGGCGGGTTCAAGATGACCGGGAAACGCGTGTTCAAGATGGCGCCGCTGCAGCACCACTTCGAGCTGTCGGGATGGGCCGAGACCACCATCGTCGTGCGCTTCTGGCTGATGTCCGCGCTCTTCGTGGCGATCGGCATCGGCCTGTTCTACCTGGAATGGATGCCGAAGAAGTGAGCGAGAGCCCCTGGGAGGGCCGTTCCTGGGACGGCCTGAGCGTGTGCGTGGCCGGGCTCGGCGTGTCCGGCCGCGCCGCCGCCCGCGTCCTCGCCGCGCGCGGTGCCCGCGTCACCCTCGTGGACGCCCGCGACGGCGCGGAGCAGCGCGGGCACGCCGCCGAACTGGAGGCCTGCGGGGTCGTGGTCCGGCTCGGCGACGGCGAGTCCCTCCCGGCGGGCACCGGCCTCGTTGTGACCTCGCCGGGCTGGCGGCCGGACGCGCCGCTGCTCGCCGCGGCCGCCGCGGCCGGCATCGAGATCATCGGCGAGGTGGAGCTGGCGTGGCGGCTCCGCCCCGAGGGCGCGGCGCCCTGGCTGGCCATCACCGGGACGGACGGCAAGACCACCGTCGTGCGGATGCTGGCCTGCATGCTCACCGCCGCCGGCCGCAAGGCCCTCGCCGTCGGGAACGTCGGGACGCCGATCGTGGAGGCCGTCGGCGAGCCCTACGACGTGCTGGCGGTGGAGCTGTCGAGCTACCAGCTGCACTGGTCCCGCTCGCTCGCCCCGTACGCCGCCACGGTGCTGAACGTCGCGCCCGACCACCTCGACTGGCACGGCTCGATGGACGCCTACGTCGGAGCCAAGGCGAAGATCTTCGCCCCGGGCTGCGTCGCCGTCTACAACGCCGACGACGACACCTCCGCGGCACTCGCCGAACGCGCCGAGGGCGTGCCCCGGCGGATCGGCTTCACCCTCCGGGTGCCGCGCCCCGGGGAGCTCGGCGTCGTGGAGGAGCTGCTGGTCGACCGGGCCTTCACCGACGACCCCGCGAGCGAGGCCGCCGAACTGGCCGCGCTCGGCGACGTGCGGCCGTTCGCGCCGCACAACGTCGCCAACGCGCTCGCCGCCGCCGGGCTGGCCCGCGCGTTCGGCGTGCCGCCCGAGGCCGTCCGCGAGGGGCTGCGGGCGTTCGTCCCCGACCCGCACCGCATCCAGCACGTCGCCGACGTCGCGGGCGTCGCCTACGTCAACGACTCCAAGGCGACCCAGCCGCATGCCGCCGCAGCGTCCCTCGCCGCCTATGACAGCGTCGTGTGGATCGCCGGCGGCCTCCTCAAGGGCCTGGACGTCGACGACCTCGTGCGCTCGTGCGCAGGGCGGCTGCGCGGCGCCGTGCTGATGGGACGGGACCGGCACCGGATCGCCGAGGCACTCGCGCGACACGCCCCGGATGTCCCCGTGGTGGACGTCCCCGACACCGACACTGGGGCCATGGACCGCGTCGTCGCCCGCGCCTCCGGCCTCGCCCGGCCCGGGGACACCGTGCTGCTCGCGCCCGTCGGGGCCTCCTTCGACATGTTCGCCAACTACCCGGCCCGCGGGGACGCCTTCATAGCGGCGGTCGAGCGCCTCTCCCGGGACGCCCGGTAGCGATGACCACCGCGGCCGGGGAGGACGGCGCCGCCCGGCGTCCGGGGCCACGGGAGCAGGTGGTCGCCGCCGTCGGGCTGCTCGACCGCCCCCTCACCTCCTACTACCTGGTGCTGGGCTGCTCGGTGATGCTGCTCGCGCTCGGCCTGACGATGGTGCTGTCGGCCTCCAGCGTGAAGCAGCTCCAGGCGACGGGCTCGGCGTACACGCTGTTCCAGAAGCAGGCCGTGTGGGTCGCGATCGGGCTGCCCGGCATGTGGCTGGCGTCCCGGCTGCCGGTGAAGACGTTCCGCGCGCTCGCCTACCCGCTGCTGCTGCTGTCGGTGGTCGCGCTGGCGCTGGTGCTGGTCCCCGGGCTCGGGCGCAGCGCGGGCGGCGCGACCCGCTGGGTCGACCTCGGCCCGGTGCAGATCCAGCCGTCCGAGCTGGCCAAGCTCGCGCTCGTGCTGTGGGGCGCCGACCTGCTGGCCCGCAAGGACCGGCTCGGCCAGCTCACCGAGTGGCGGCCGCTGCTGGTGCCGCTGATGCCGGGCGCCGGGGTGCTCGTCCTGCTGGTGATGCTGGGCAGCGACCTCGGCACCACGCTGGTGCTCCTCACGATCTTCCTGGCGCTGCTGTGGGTCGTCGGCGCCCCGGGCCGGCTGTTCGTCGGCATCGCGGGGCTCGTGTGCCTGCTCGTGTCGATCCTCATCATCGTCGAGCCCTACCGGATGCAGCGCCTCACCGGGTTCCTCGACCCGTCCGGCAACCAGCTCACCACCAACTACCAGGGCACGCAGGGGCTGTTCGCGGTCGCCTCGGGCGGCCTGTTCGGCACGGGCCTCGGCGAGGGCCGCGCCAAGTGGGACTACCTGCCGCACGCCGAGACCGACTTCATCTTCGCGATCGTGGGGGAGGAGTTCGGCCTCGTCGGGACGCTCGTCGTGCTCGGCCTGTTCGGCCTGCTCACCTACGCGGGCCTGCGCATCGCCAGGCGCGTGAAGGACCCGTTCACCCGGCTGGCCGCCGCGGGTGCCACGGCGTGGCTGGTGGTCCAGGCGATCGTGAACATCGGCGCGGTCATCGGCGTCCTGCCCATCACGGGGATCCCCCTCCCGCTCGTCTCCTACGGGGGCTCGGCGCTCATCCCGACCCTGTTCGCGCTCGGCATGCTCCTGGCGTTCGCCAAGCGCGAGCCCGGCGCGCGGCAGGCACTCTCCGCACGGGGTCCCGGACCGGTCGTGAGGGCTCTAAGCTGGCTGGGTCTGGCACGGCGTTGAAATCCCCCCTTCGAACCACGCTGAGGAGTTGTCAACGGACATGAGGGTTGTCCTGGCCGGCGGCGGCACCGCCGGACACATCGAGCCCGCCCTGGCGCTCGCCGACGCGCTGCGCCGCAACGACCCGAACACCGGGGTCGTCTGCCTGGGGACCGAGCGGGGCCTGGAGACCCGGCTCGTCCCGCAGCGGGGCTACGAGCTCGCCCTGATCCCGCCGGTGCCGCTGCCGCGCACGCTCACCCCGCAGCTGCTGTCGGTGCCCGGCCGGCTGCGCGGGGCGATCAACGCGGCCGCCTCCGTCCTCGACCAGGCCCAGGCCGACATCCTGGTCGGCTTCGGCGGCTACGTCGCCACCCCGGGCTACCTCGCGGCGCGCAAGCGCAAGGTTCCGATCATCGTCCACGAGGCCAACCCGAAGCCCGGCCTGGCCAACAAGCTGGGCGCCCGCTTCACCGAGCACGTCGCGGTCTCGCACGCCGACTCGCCGCTGCCGAACGCCCGGTTCGTGGGGATCCCGCTGCGCCGCGAGATCGCGACGCTGGACCGGCTCGCGATGGGGGACAAGGCCCGCTCCTACTTCGGGCTGCTCCCCGACCTGCCCACGCTGCTGATCTTCGGCGGCTCGCAGGGCGCCCGCTCGCTGAACCAGGCCGCCGTGGCCTCCGCGCCGTACTTCCGGCAGGCGGGCATCCAGGTGCTGCACATCGTCGGGCCGAAGAACACCGAGGAGCCCGAGCCCGCGGCCGGCGGCCCGCAGTACGTCACGATCCCCTACTGCGACCGGATGGACCTCGCCTACGCGGCCGCCGACATGGCGATGTGCCGCGCGGGCGCGATGACCTGCGCCGAGCTGGCCGCGGTCGCGCTGCCGGCGGTGTACGTCCCGCTCCCGATCGGCAACGGCGAGCAGCGGCTGAACGCCGAGCCGATCGTCGCGGCGGGCGGCGGCATGCTGGTCGACAACGCCGAGCTGTCGCCGGACTGGATCGCCCGGCACCTGCTGCCGGTGCTGGCCGACCCGGCCCGCGTCGCGCACATGTCGGAGGCCGCCGGCCGGATGGGCCGCCGCGACGCCGACGTCGCGCTCGCCCAGATGGTCTACGAAGTGGTCCGGTCCGCGGGCGCGGCCCGATGAGCCTGATCGATCCGGGGGAGGTGGTGCCCGCCGCCGAGCTCGGCCGGGTCCACTTCATCGCGATCGGGGGCGCCGGGATGTCCGGCGTCGCGCGCATCATGCTGCGGCGCGGCATCGCCGTGTCCGGCAGCGACGCGCGCGACTCCGAGCTGCTCGCCCAGCTCGGCGACCTCGGCGCCAAGGTCTTCGTCGGGCACGACGCCGCGCACGTGGGGGACGCCGACACCGTCGTGGTGTCCACGGCGATCCGCGACACCAACCCCGAGCTGGTCGCCGCCCGCGCGCGCGGCCTGCGCGTCCTGCACCGCTCGGCCGCGCTCGCCTCGCTGATGGCGGACCGCCGGGCCGTCGCGGTCGCCGGCACCCACGGCAAGACCACCACCACCTCGATGCTGACGGTGGCGCTCCAGCACGCCGGCGCCGACCCGTCCTACTGCATCGGCGGGCAGCTCGTCACCACCGGCCTCGGCGCCGACGAGGGCACCGGCGACGTGTTCGTCGCGGAGGCCGACGAGAGCGACGGCTCGTTCCTCATGTACACCCCGCGCATCGCGGTCGTCACCAACGTCGAGGCCGACCACCTCGACAACTACGGCGGCTTCGAGATGGTCAAGGAGAACTTCGCCCGTTTCGTCGACCGGATCGAGCCGGGCGGCACCCTCGTCGCCGGCGCCGACGACCCGGTCGCGATGGAGCTGGTCGAGCGGGCGCGGGCCCGCGGCCTGACCGTGCTGACCTACGGGGAGGCCGAGGGCGCCGACCTGCGCGTGACCGGGTTCACGCCGCGCGGCCTCGGCTCCCGCTTCGAGATCGAGGGCGACGGGGAGTTCGCGCTGGCCGTGCCGGGGCGGCACAACGCGCTCAACGCCGCCGCCGTCATCGCGGTCACGCGTTCCCTCGGCCTGGACGACGCGCCGGTGCGCGACGGCCTCGCCGCGTTCGGCGGGGCGATGCGGCGGCTGGAGCGCAAGGGCGAGGCGGGCGGCGTCGAGGTGTTCGACAGCTACGCCCACCACCCGACCGAGCTGACCGCCGACCTGGACGCCACACGCGACTACCTGGGGGAGAAGGGCGGGCAGGGCCGCATCGTCGCCGTCTTCCAGCCGCACCTGTACAGCCGCACCCGGTTCTTCGCCGCCGAGTTCGGCGTCGCGCTCGGCCTCGCCGACGTCGCGGTCGTCCTGGACGTCTACGGCGCCCGCGAGGACCCCGAGCCCGGCGTCACGGGCGCGCTGGTCGCCGACGCCGTCCCGGCGCGCACCGAGACCGTCTACGCGCCCGAGCGGGACGAGGTGCCCGGTATCGCCGCGTCGCTCGCTCGTCCCGGCGACGTCGTCATCACGCTGGGCGCCGGGGACGTGACGCAGCTCGGCCCGCTCGTCCTGGCGCGCCTCGCCGGGGCACCGGGCCCGTCGGGGAGATAGGGCCCGTCAGGGGATCGGGCTTGCCAAGAGGATCGGGCCTGCCGGGGCGTACGGCTTGCCGGGGGACGGGGCGTGACACGCCGTCGCCCGCGCGGTCGGCCGCGGACGCGGGGATCACTGTCAGGCTTGGGGCATGACCGAGGCGCAGACGGGCCGCCGCGCGTCGCCGGAACCGGAGCACGAACCGGAGGCCGCGGAGCCGGACGGACGCGCCCGCGCGAACCGCTGGAAGGTGGTGTTCGTCACCCTCCTGGTGGTCGGCGCGCTCGGCGCGGTGTCCTGGGTCCTGCTCGGGTCGAGGCTGCTGGTGGTGCGGCATGTCGAGGTGACGGGCACCCGCCTCGCGTCCGCCGACCGGGTGGTGGCTGCGGCCGGGATCGATCTCGGCACGCCGATGGTGCGGCTCAGGACGGGCGCGGTCCGCGACCGCGTCGAGCGGCTCCGCGAGGTCGAGACGGCGGCGATCGAGCGGCGCTGGCCGGGGACGGTCCGCATCGTCGTCCGGGAGCGCGAGCCGGTCGCGGTGTTCCGTGGCGGAGGCGGCTACCACCTGCTCGACCGGCACGGCGTGACGGTCGCCGACGAGGAGTCCCGCCCGGAGGGGCTTCCCATGCTCACCGTCGCCTCGCCAGGGCCGTCCGACCGGGCGACCCTGGCGGCGCTCGGCGTGCTGTCCGCCCTGCCCGAACGCCTGAGCGGCAAGCTCACCGAGGTGGAGGCGAGCGGCCCGGAGGCGGTGACCCTCTACATGGCGGGCGGTCAGACGGTGGTGTGGGGAGCCGCCGAACGGGCGGACGAGAAGATCAGGTTGCTGGACGCCGTGCGGCGGACGGCGGCGGGGCGCGCGGTCCGCACCGTCGACGTCAGCTCGCCGGAGGTCCTCAAGACGGAATGAGGCCGTTCGGGCGACCGGGCGGAGGACCTGCTGAGGCGGGCGGTCCGCGACACGCCGGTCGAGTTCGGGGGAGGTTAGTTGACCCTGGCGGTAAGGCCGCCCTACTGTCCGTATCAGTCCTCAGGTTGACATAACTGTAAGCCTCAAGTTGAGGGTGAGGGTTCACCCCGCTCGCACGGGGCTTCACAAACGAGTTCGAGCACACGGCTCGAAGAACACAGTCGGAATACAGGTCGGGAACACCGCGACGGCACGGTCGGCAGATCGGGCAGGGCGGTCAGAGAGAGCGGAAAGGCCCCTCGTCGTGGCAGCACCGCAGAACTACCTCGCGGTCATCAAGGTCGTCGGCATCGGCGGCGGCGGCGTCAACGCCGTCAACCGGATGATCGAAGAGGGCCTCAAGGGCGTCGAGTTCATCGCGATCAACACGGACGCCCAGGCGCTGCTGATGAGTGACGCCGACGTGAAACTGGACGTGGGCCGCGAGCTCACCCGGGGCCTCGGCGCCGGGGCGAACCCCGACGTCGGCCGCAAGGCCGCCGAGGACCACCGGGAGGAGATCGAGGAGGTCCTCAAGGGCGCCGACATGGTGTTCGTCACCGCAGGCGAAGGCGGCGGCACCGGTACCGGCGGCGCGCCCGTGGTCGCCAACATCGCCCGCACGCTCGGCGCCCTGACGATCGGCGTGGTCACCCGCCCGTTCAGCTTCGAGGGCAAGCGCCGCGCGATGCAGGCCGAGGCCGGCATCGAGACCCTGCGCGACGAGGTCGACACCCTCATCGTCATCCCGAACGACCGGCTGCTGACGATCTCCGACCGGCAGGTCAGCGTCCTGGACGCCTTCAAGGCCGCCGACCAGGTGCTGCTGTCCGGTGTCCAGGGCATCACCGACCTGATCACCACCCCGGGCCTGATCAACCTGGACTTCGCCGACGTCAAGTCCGTGATGTCCGGCGCCGGCTCGGCGCTGATGGGCATCGGCTCGGCGCGCGGCGACGACCGCTCGGTCGCCGCCGCCGAGATGGCGATCTCCAGCCCGCTGCTGGAGGCCAGCATCGACGGCGCGCACGGCGTGCTGCTGTCCATCTCCGGCGGCTCCGACCTCGGGCTGTTCGAGATCAACGAGGCGGCGCAGCTGGTGTCCAACGCCGCCGCCCCCGACGCCAACATCATCTTCGGCGCGGTCATCGACGACGCGCTCGGCGACGAGGTGCGGGTCACGGTGATAGCGGCGGGTTTCGACGAGGGGCGTCCGGCCAAGCCCATCCCTGAACCGGAGAGCAAGCGGCTGCCCCCGCCTCCGCGTCCCGTCCCGCCGCCGGCGGCCCCGCCCGCGCCGGCCAACCCGATCCCCAGCCGGGTCGGGCGGTCCGAGCCCCCGGCGGCGCAGCCGACCGCGCAGCAGCAGTCGGTGGCGCAGGCCGCCGCCGCGCCGCCGCCCCCGGCCCCCGCGCAGCAGCGGTCCGAGGCCGACCGGGCGCCGGCGCCCGTGCGGGCCCAGGACGACCGGTCCGCCGGACGCGGCGAGCAGTCCCGGTCCGAGGGGGCGGCGTCCGGGCAGCCGGGCCCGCCGGCCGACCGGGACGCCGGCGCGTCCGGTGGCGAGTCCGGCGGTTCCCGCGCACCCGCGCCCCGCCCGCCCTCCGAGCAGCCCTCCCCCCGCGTGCACGCGGGGGAGAACGACGGCGGCCCCTCCTCCGGGCAGCGCCGCCGTCCCGTGGTCTTCGACGAGGACGACGACCTCGACGTCCCCGACTTCCTGAAGTGATCACCGCCGTCGCCCTGGGCGACGGCGTCGGCGCCGGCTTCACCGGCCGCGCCGGCGGCGTGAGCGGGCCCCCCTTCGACTCCCTGAACCTCGGTGGCGCGGTCGGCGACGACCCGGCCGCCGTCCTGGACAACCGGCGGCGCGCCGCCGCCGAGCTCGGCGCCGACCCCGAGCGCACCGTCTTCATGCGGCAGGTGCACGGCGCCGAAGTCGCGTTCGTCACCTCGACCGACCTGCCGGGACCGGTCGACGCCGTCGTCACGACCGTGCCCGGGCTCGCCCTCGCCGTCCTCGTCGCCGACTGCGCGCCCGTCCTGCTGGCCGACCCGGCCGCCGGGGTCGTCGGCGCCGCCCACTCCGGCCGTCCCGGAACGGCCGCCGGGGTGGTCCCGGCCCTGGTGAAGGCGATGTGCGAGCGGGGCGCCGACCCCGCCCGGATGGCCGCGGCCATCGGGCCCGCCGCGTGCGGCGGCTGCTACGAGGTCCCCGCGGAGATGCGGGACGAGGTCGCCGCCGTCGTCCCCGCCGCGCGCGCCACCACGTCCAAGGGCACCCCGGGCCTCGACATCCGCGCCGGCGTCGCCGAGCAGCTCGCGTCCGCGGGGGTGACCCGCGTGACCGTCGACGGCCGCTGCACGATCGAGGACCCGGACCTCTACTCCTACCGCCGCGAGGGGCGCACCGGCCGTTTCGCTGGATATGTCTGGTTGAAGGAAGGCACGTGACCGACCGGGACCACACCGGCGCCGCCGGAGACGACACGGCAGGAGACCGCGCCGCGGCCGAGCGGTGCGCCGAGATCGCCGAGGGCCTGGCCGCCGTCCGGGCGCGCATCGCCGCCGCGTGCGCGGTCGCCGGCCGGGCCGAGGACGAGATCACGCTGATCGCGGTGACCAAGACGTTCCCCGCGTCCGACGTGCGGCTGCTGGCCGGGCTGGGCGTCGCCGAGGTCGGGGAGAACCGCGACCAGGAGGCCCGCCCGAAGGCCGCCGACTGCGCCGACCTCCCGCTCACCTGGCATTTCGTCGGACGACTCCAGACCAACAAGGCGCGCGCCGTGGCCGGCTACGCCGACGTCGTGCACTCCGTGGACCGTCCGCGGCTGGTCACGGCCCTCGCGGAAGGCGCCGCCCGCACCGGACGCCCGCTCCGCTGCCTGGTGCAGGTCTCGCTGGACGAAGCGGGGAAGAAGGGCGAGGTGGGGGAGAGGGGCGGGGCCGTACCCGGCGACGTCCCCGGGCTGGCGGACGAGATCGCCGCCGCCCCCGGCCTGGAGCTCGGCGGCGTGATGGCCGTCGCGCCCCTCGGCGCGGACCCGCTGCCCGCCTTCGCCCGGCTCGCGGAGACGGCGGCGCAAATGAGGCGGAACCATCCGGACGCGCGGATCGTCAGTGCGGGTATGAGCGGCGATCTGGAGCAGGCGATCGCGTGCGGCGCGACACACCTGCGGATCGGTACGGCGTTGCTCGGCGGCCGACGGGCAATCGTCAGGTAATGTCCCCCCAGTGGTACCTGCCTGAACGCGGGACGCCACAACGGATCAGTCCAACGGCGGGGCCGGACGCGCCCGGCGCCGAGGCCACAGGACACGGAGGGACGTATGGCCAGCGCGATGCGCAAGATGGCGGTCTACCTCGGCCTTGTGGAGGACGACCGCTACGACGACAAGTACGGCGAATACGACGAGTACGAGGTCTACGACGAGGAGACCGACACCGGGCAGGGCCGCCGTCGAGATGACGAATCCGGCGGTCAGCTTACCCGAGCCGAAGAGGCGCCGGACCGCGATCGCGATCATCACTCCACGTCGACCATCGAGCGACGGTCCGTGGCGCTCTACGAGTCCGGTACCACCGACCTTGCGCGTATCACTACGCTGCATCCGAGGACCTACAACGAGGCGAGGACGATCGGGGAGCACTTCCGGGAGGGCACGCCGGTGATCATGAATCTGACCGAGATGGTCGACAGCGACGCCAAGCGGCTGGTCGACTTCGCGGCGGGTCTCGTGTTCGGGCTGCACGGCAGCATCGAGCGTGTTACCAACAAGGTGTTCCTGCTGTCGCCCGTCAACGTCGAGGTGACGGCGGAGGACAAGGCCCGGATGGCAGAACGTGGGTTCTTCAACCAGAGCTGAGAGTCGCATGCGAGAGTATCCGTGAACATCGTTGGATCCGTACTGCAGGGGGTTCTGTACCTCTTCCTGCTGTTCCTGATCGGCAGGCTGGTCCTGGAGGTCCTGCAGTCGTTCGCCCGGCAGTGGAAGCCGACCGGGGTGGTGCTGGTGATCGCCGAGGTGACCTACACGGTCACCGATCCGCCGCTGAAACTCCTCAGGCGTTTCATCCCGCCCATCCGGCTGGGTAACGTTGCCCTGGACCTCAGCTTCACGGTCCTCATCCTTGTGGTCTGGGTCTTGATCGTCTTCGTCGGTTCCATATTCGGCGGAGGTTAGGTCGATCGGATACCGTCCTTCGGGGACAGACTCCAAGCGCGCCAAGGAGACGAGAACATGCCGCTGACACCCGCCGATGTGCGGAACAAGCAGTTCAGTACCACCAGGCTGAGGCCGGGGTACGACGAGGAGGAGGTGGACGCCTTCCTCGACGAGGTCGAGGCCGAGCTCGACCGCCTCATCCAGGAGAACGAGGAACTGCGGGCCAAGCTGGCCGAGTGCCTGCGCGGCAAGGTTCCCGCCATGGCCGCTCCCATCGTGGAGCCCAAGCCGGACATCCAGAAGATCCCCGAGCCTCCCCGCCCCGAGCCGGTGCCGCAGCCCGAGCCGGAGCCCGTCCTCGGCGGCCTCGGCATGTCCCCGGCTCCCACCGGCGAGGACA
Source organism: Actinomadura sp. NPDC023710 (assembly GCF_040639875.1). Classification (NCBI taxonomy): domain Bacteria; kingdom Bacillati; phylum Actinomycetota; class Actinomycetes; order Streptosporangiales; family Thermomonosporaceae; genus Actinomadura; species Actinomadura sp. NPDC023710. The sequence goes on along the minus strand of NZ_JBFAGB010000014.1, from coordinate 40,195 downwards.
ACATGGACACCGCGGCCCGCGTGCTGGCGCTCGCGCAGCAGACCGCCGACCAGGCGATCGCCGACGCCCGGCGCGAGGCCGACGAGACGCTCGGCCGCGCCCGCCGCGAGGCCGAGGAGATCCTCGGCAAGGCCCGCCGGCAGGCCGACCAGATCGTCAGCGAGGCCCGCTCCCGCGCCGAGGCCCTCGACCGCGACGCCCAGGAGCGGCACCGCCAGGTCATGGGCTCGCTCGTGCAGCAGCGCGAGGAGCTCGAGCGCGAGGTCGACAACCTGCGCGCCTTCGAGCGCGAGTACCGCAGCCGCCTGAAGGTCTACCTGGAGGGCCAGCTGCGCGACCTGGAGGCGGGCAGCACCGAGACCGGCGCGTTCGCCGCCGTCCCGGGCGCGGCGCCCGTGCAGACGCAGCAGAACCCGCCCCAGGCAGGTCCGCAGACGGGCCCGCAGAACGCCCTGCCGCACGCCGAGAACCGCAACGGCGGTGGCGCGCCGGCGCCGGGCACCTTCCCCGCGCCCGAGCACGCCCAGCAGGTCCAGCACTCGGCGACGGGCGCTTTCCACTCCGGCGGCGACAACCCGCCGCACGACAGGCGCTGACACGGGCGCCTCAGGCGATAGTGTCGTTCCGATCGCCGCGCCGGGGATGGCGCGCAGCCATCCCCGCGGCGCCGGGTGGTCGTGCCCTGGGCCGGCCGCCGGCTTTTTCGCGCGGCCCGGAGCCTAGCGGTCTGAACGAGTGGGAGTGACCCTGTGATCATCCTGAGTGGCGTTCTCGTGGTGGTGGCGATCGCCCTGCTGGTAGCGGGAATCGTCGCGGGCAACGGAGACAGTGCCCAGGTCTTCGGCCTGGACGCCCTGGTGGTGATCTACATCTCGATCGCCGTCAGCATCGTCTCCGCGGTGTGCCTGGCCATCGGGGTGTTCCTGCGGCGCAAGGAGCTGTTCGGCCCAGGCGCGTCGCCGGGCCCGGCCCGCCCGAGCAAGAAGGCGCAGAAGGCCAAGAAGGACAAGCGGGCCAAGCGCAAGGACAGCGCCCCGGCCGCGTCCGTTCCGGCCAAGGACGCGCAGGGCGCCGTGGAGGCCAAGCCCCCGGCCGACCCGGCCGACGACGAGGTCGAGATCCCCGCGCCCGCCGTCGACGTCCCCGACGACACGCTGGTCTTCGTCGTCCGCGGCCGCAAGCGCTACCACCTCGACACCTGCCGGCAGCTCGCCGGCCGTGACACCGAGGAGCTCACCTACGCCGAGGCCAAGGAGGAGGGGTTCAGCCCCTGCACCGCCTGCCTGCCCGACACCGCACTGGCGGCGCGCGCCGCGGCGTCGGCACCCGCGTCCTCCGACGCGAGCAAGGCGGCGGGGACCGCGCCCGCGGCCCGCAAGCCCGGCGCCGAGCGATCCGAGAGCGGCCTCGCCGGCCTCGCCAAGCCCGCGCCCACCTCGTTCGACGAGCCCGGCGCTTTCGACAAGCCCACCTCGTTCGACAAGCCAGGCGCTTTCGACGAGCCCAGCTCCTTCGACGAGCCCAGCTCCTTCGACAAGCCCAGTGCCTTCGACAAGCCCGGCGGGTTCGACAAGACGGCCGAGATTCCGCGGGCCGGCGAGCACGCCGCCGCCGAGGCCGATGACCGGAGCGCCGAGGACGCGAGCGCCCCGAAGCGGACCAAGGCCGGGCCCACCCGCACCGACATGCCCGTCGCGGGCCTCTTCGCTTCCGGCGACACCGCCGAGGAGGCCTCCACGGCGCCGGAGAGGGCCGAATCCGCCGACGTCGAGGCCGAGGACCGGCGGAGTGCGGAACAGGGCGCTGCGACCGAATCCGCGCCGCCGGACGTCACCGCCGACCTCGGCACCGCGCCGTTCGGCGACGCCGACGGCGAGGACGTCCCCGCGCCGGGGCACGAGCCGTCCGGCGCCGAGCTCGCCGGGGAGCGCGAGCCCGAGCCGTCCGCCGGCGACGCGGCGGAGGAGTCCGGCGCCGACGGCCCGCAGGTCCGCATCCTGAGCGGCACCAAGCGCTACCACCGCGTCGACTGCGCCCTCATCGAGGACATCGGCGACGAGGCCGACGACCTGGAGTCGCTGTCGCGCGCGGAGGCCAAGGCCCGGGGCTGCACGCCCTGCCTGGTCTGCCAGCCCGACCGCGAGCACGCCCGCGACTGACCCCGCCCCGGCTCGAACAGGCCCGGCTCGTGTCCGGCTGAGCCCCGGGCGGCCGCAGCCGTCCGGGGCTCAGCGGCCTTGGTGCCGTTCGTCGCGCAGTTCGCGGAGGCGGTCCCGGCGCACGTCGCGCCGCTCCTCGCGCCGCTCCCGGTGCGCCCGCCGCCTCTCCTCGCGGTGCTCGCGATGCTCGCGGTGCAGTTCCTGGTGCTGAAGGTGCAGTTCCGAGTGGTGACGGTGAAGCTGGTGGCGCTCCCGGTGCCGGGCGCGGCCGCGCTTCTCGCCCACGGCCCTGCGCTCGACCGAGATGCCGCCGAACAGCAGCACCCCGGTCAGCCGGATGACGGGCGCGTCCGGATCCGTGGTGTCGTCCTCGGGCAGGTCGGTGCCGCCGAAGACCGCGAAGTTGGAGCCGACGACCCGCACACCCGGCGGCACCACGATGTTCACGCCGCCGAACAGGCAGGTGACCGAGAGGGTCACCTCGTTCCTGCTGAGGACCGCCTGCCGGAGGTCCAGCTCCGCGCCGCCGAACACGCAGGTGACGGTGGTGGTCGGCTCGACCAGCCAGCGCCCCTTGCGCTCCACCCCGCTGAAGATCGCCACGAGGTGGGGCGACTGCGGCGCGGGCGGGGCGGGCGCCTGCTCCTTGCGCAGGTCGACCCGCGGTCGCGGCATGTCCTGCGAGGGCAGGTCGCTGAGCACGGGCTCCAGCTCGGCGTAGGTCTTGGCGTTGTAGACGACGTCGATGCGCTCGGCGTGCTCCTCCGGCGTGATGCGTCCCTCGGCCAGGGCCTCGCGCAGGCGGTCGGCGACCTCGTCACGATCGGCGTCCGACGCGCGCATGCTCGCGGGGGAGGGGCGCGCGGGCGGCTCGGAACCGGACGGCTGCTCGGGAAGATTCACGGGTCCATCATCGCAAACGCGATGTGTCGCGAAGAACCCCATCCCGAAATTTCTCCGAAACCGCGAAAGCCCCCCAATCGCGCCGAGCGCCCCGGCCGCAGAGTCCTTCCTCGCGGAGTTCCCCCGCTCGTGGCGGTCTCCCCACCCCCGAGGGGTCTTCCATCAAGAGGGGTCCTTGGTCGCGAGAGGCTCTCCATCACGGCGGGGGCCTCGGTCGCGTGGGGTTCTTAGTCGCGTTGGGGTCTCGGTTGTGAGGGGTTCTCGGTTGCGCGGGATCGTCGGTCGCGTGGGTTCTTGGTTGCCCGGGACCCTCGGTTGTGGGCGGTTCTCGGTTGTGAAGCGTCTTCGGCCGCGGGGGCTCCGCCGCGGCCGGGCCCGGTGGGGGCGGGGCCGCGGCGGAGAGGGTCACGCCTTGCGGAGGTAGTACGTGAGGCCGAGGTCCTCGTCGCGGGTGGCGGTCAGGCCCTCGGGGCGGCCCTCGGCGACCGTGGCGGCGAGGACCTCGGCGGCGACCTCGTCGCCGTGGGCGCGCAGCGCCTCGGCGAGGTCGGTGCCGGTGGCCTCCCACCACAGGTCGATGCGGTCGGTCACCTCCAGCCCGGCGGCCTTGCGGCCCTCCTGGACGAGCCGGACGGCCTCCCGCACCAGTCCCGCGCGGCGCAGTTCGGGCGTGACGGTGAGGTCGAGCGCGACCGTCTCGCCGGCGGCGCTCTCGACCGCCCACCCGCTGCGCGGGCGCTCGGTGACGATCACGTCGTCCGGGCCGAGCGGCACCGCGCCGACGCCGTCGGCCTCGACCTGCGCCGAGCCCGCCCGCAGCGCCTGGACGAGGGCGGCCGGATCCGCGGAGGTGATCGCCTTGGCGACCTTCGGGGTGTCCTTGGCGTACCGCTTGCCCAGCTCGCGGAAGTTGGGCTTGACCGCGTACTCGACCAGGTCGCCGCCGATCGAGGACAGCTCCTCGAAGCCGAGCACGTTCAGCTCCTCGGAGATCTGCGCGCGCAACTGCTCGGGCAGCGCGGACCAGCCGGGCGCGCCGACCAGGGCGCGGCCGAGGGGCTGCCGGGTCCGCACGCCGCTGGCGGCCCGCGCGGACCGGCCGAGCTCGACCAGGCGGCGGACGAGCGCCATCCGCTCGGTCAGCTCCTCGTCCAGGAGGCTCTCGTCGACGGTGGGCCAGGCGGTGAGGTGCACCGACTCGGAGCCGTCCTCGGGGCGGATCACGTCCCAGACGTGGTCGGTGATGAACGGGACGATCGGCGCCATCAACCGGGTGAGGGTCTCCAGGCACTCGTAGAGCGTCGCGAACGCGGCCGAGCCCTCGGGCGACTCCGGGCCCTCCCAGAAGCGCCGCCGGGAGCGCCGCACGTACCAGTTGGACAGGTCGTCCACGAACTGCGAGAGCCGGCGTCCCGCGCGGGCGGTGTCGAACTCCTCCAGCGCGGCGTCGACCTCGCGGACGGTGCGGTGCAGCTCGGCGAGCGCCCAGCGGTCCAGGAGCGGGCGGTCGGCGGGGGCGGGGGCCTCGGGAAGCCGGTCGGGCGTCCACGCACGCCCCTGCGCCTGCGCCGCGTTGGCGTACAGGACGAAGAAGGACGCGGTGTTCCAGTAGGTGAGGAGGACCTTGCGGACGATCTCCTCAAGGGCACCGTGCCCGACACGGCGGGACGCCCACGGCAGCCCGCTCGCGGCCATGAACCAGCGCACCGCGTCGGCGCCGTGCTGGTCCATCAGCGGGATGGGGCGCAGCACGTTGCCGAGGTGCTTGCTCATCTTGCGGCCGTCCTCGGCGAGGATCAGGCCGAGGCACACGACGTTCTCGTAGGACGACTGGTCGAACACCAGCGTCCCGACGGCCATGAGCGAGTAGAACCATCCGCGGGTCTGGTCCTGGGCCTCGCAGATGTACTGGGCCGGGTAGGCGTCCTCGAAGACCTCGTTGTTGCGGTGGGGGGCGCCCCACTGCGCGAACGGCATGGACCCGGAGTCGTACCAGGCGTCGATGACGTCCGGGACGCGGCGCGCCTCCGTCCCGCACTTCGGGCAGGGGAACGTGACGTCGTCCACGTACGGGCGGTGCGGGTCGAGCGCGGACAGGTCGCTTCCCGCCAGCTCGCCCAGTTCCTTCAGCGACCCTACGCAGGTGACGTGCTCCTCGTCCTCGCCGCAGACCCACAGGGGGAGCGGCGTGCCCCAGTAGCGGCTGCGGGACAGCGACCAGTCGACGTTGTTGCGCAGCCACTCCCCGTACCGGCCGTGCTTGACGGTCTCGGGGTACCAGTTGGTCTTCTCGTTCTCCTCCAGCAGCCGGTCCTTGATCTGCGTGGTGCGGATGTACCAGGCCGGGAGCGCGTAGTAGAGCAGCGGCGTGTGGCAGCGCCAGCAGTGGGGGTAGCTGTGGTCGAAGTGCCCGCCGCGGAACAGCAGCCCGCGCGCGCGCAGGTCGTCGGTGAGCGGCTCGTCGGCGTCCTTGAAGAACTTGTTGCCGACCAGGGGCACCTCACGCAGGAACCTCCCGTCCGGCCCGATCGGGTTGACGATCGGCATGCCGTAGTTCTTGCAGACGGTCATGTCGTCGCCGCCGAACGCGGGGGCCTGGTGGACGAGCCCGGTGCCGTCCTCCACGGTGACGTAGTCGCCCAGGACGACGTAGTGCGCGTCGGGGATGTCGACGAGGTCGAACGGCCGCCGGTAGGGGGTCCGCTCGAGCTCGGTGCCCTGGAACGTGGCGAGCCGCTCGGCGCCCTCGCCGAGGACCTGGTCGACCAGGGGTTCGGCCACCACGAGCACCTCGTCGGACCCCTGCGGCCGGGCGGCCACGTACGTGACGTCAGGGTGGACGGCCACGGCGGTGTTCGACACCAGCGTCCAGGGGGTCGTCGTCCAGATCAGCAGCGCGGCGTCCATCTCGGCCAGCGGGCCGGACGTGACGGGCATCCGCACGAACACCGACGGGCTGGACACGGTCTCGTACCCGCCCGGCTGGCCCAGCTCGTGGTCCGACAGGCCCGTCCCGCAGCGCGGGCAGTACGGCGTGATGCGGAAGTCGCGGAACAGCAGGCCCTTGTCGAACACCTGCTTCAGGGACCACCAGACGGCCTCGACGTACTCGGGGTCCATCGTGCGGTAGGCCTGGTCGGTGTTGACCCAGTAGCCCATCCGCTCGGTCATCTCCTCGAAGGCGTCCACGTGGCGCAGGACCGATTCGCGGCAGCGGGCGTTGAACTCCGCGACGCCGTACTCCTCGATGTCCTTCTTGCCGGTGAGGCCGAGCTCCTTCTCGACGGCGACCTCGACGGGCAGGCCGTGGCAGTCCCAGCCGGCCTTGCGCGGGACGTGGTGGCCCTTCATGGTCTTGAAGCGCGGGAAGACGTCCTTGAAGACGCGGGCCTCGACGTGGTGGACGCCGGGCATCCCGTTGGCGGTCGGAGGCCCCTCGTAGAACACCCACGGGGTCCCGGACGCGGTGCGCTCGAGCGACCGCTCGAAGACCTTGTTCTCCTGCCAGCGGCGCAGCATGTCCCGCTCCAGGGCGGGCAGATCGACCTGCGCGGGCAGCGGCCGAAAACCTCGGCTCACGATGCGGACCTCCGGATCGACGCGAACACGTTGACCGGAGGGACGAGGCGGCTGCCCCGCGGTACCACCCTCCTTGACCGTGCCCGTACGGCGCGGTCCGCTTCGTTCCAGTCTGGGCGGCCGGATCTACTGGGCCCCTCGGCGGGGCGGTTCTTCCGGCGGCTCCGGGGTGATCAGACCGCCGGGCTCGCCCCCGGGCTCGCACCGTCCCCGGGTCGCTCATGGCTGCGTGCGGCGGCAGGTGTCCCCATCAGTGCCTGCCATGCGACTGCTGGTCCCGACCTTAACGCACGCCGGACCCCGGCTCTTCCCCTTTTCCCGTCCAGGGGACACGGTTCCTTTGCGATCTCGTACGCCGTGCTGGAGTTTCCATGCGTTCGGCGACCGGGCATAAGCGGTCGGTAACGCGGCCCAGGTTGTTTACCGTGTCCGAGAGAGGGGACCAATGCTGCCCGCACTGCCCGTCGAGGCGACCAGCGCGAGGGAGGCCGACATGGCCGGCGCGATGAGGGGCGCGACGCCCGCCGAAAGCAAGAGCCGGGGCGCGGCGCGGCCGTCCCAGACCAGGACGCCCGGCGCGAGAACGGATTCGGCTGGGAAAGGCGCGGCAGAAAAAGGGACGGCTGAGAAAGACGCTCCTGGAAAGGGCGCCGCCGGAAAGGGGAGAGCCGCAAAGGGCCCGGCCAAGCCGGGCGCCGCCAAGAACCCCGCGAGGGGCCCGGCCGCGAAGCCGGGCAGGCCGGGGGCCGGGCGCGGACCCGCGAAGCGCGGCAAGGGCGGGACGGCCGCGAAGACCGGCGAGGCGGCGGCGCCGGACGCGCGGGAACCGGCGAGGACGGCGGCCGCGGAGCTGCCGGTCCGCGAGGGGGAGCACCAGTGGACGCCGGGTGAGCTGGCCGAGGTGCGGGCGGGCCTGGAGGAGCAGGTCCAGGGGCTGCGCAGCGAGATCGCCGCCTCCGCCAGCCAGATCGCCGAGGGCGACGCCAGCGACGGGGCGGGCGACGACCAGGCCGACGCGGGCGCCAAGACCTACGAGCGCGAGCACGAGCTCGCACTGGCCTACAATTCACAGGACCTGCTCGCCCAGATCGAGCGGGCCGTCCAGCGGATGGACGCCGGCACGTACGGGATCTGCGAGTCCTGCGCCAGGCCGATCGGCAAGGCGCGCCTCCAGGCCTTCCCGCGTGCGACCCTGTGTGTGACATGCAAACAACGCGAGGAACGTCGCTGAGCGACTCAACGAACCCAGAGCGGCAGGCCGGGGAGACCGCGGGATCTCCCCGGCCGCGCCGCGTCGGCGTGCTGGTCGCCGTGGCCCTGGCCGCGCTCGCCGCCGACATCGTGTCCAAGATCATCGTGGTGTCGACGCTGCAGGACCGCGCGCCGGTCCGGCTGCTCGGCGGGCTGCTGACGCTGCGCGAGACCCGCAACAGCGGCGCCGCGTTCTCGATCGGCACCGGCTACACCATCGTGTTCACGCTGATCGCCTGCGGGGTGGTCGTGGCGATCCTGCGGACCGCCCGGAACCTGCGCAGCGCACCGTGGGCGGTCTGCCTCGGGCTGCTGCTCGGCGGCGCGGTCGGCAACCTCATCGACCGGCTGCTGCGGGCCCCGGCCCCGCTGAAGGGCCACGTCGTCGACTGGATCCAGCTGCCGCACTGGCCGGTGTTCAACCTGGCCGACTCCGCGATCGTCTGCGGCGGCGTGCTGGCCGTCCTGCTGGCGGCGCGCGGCCTCCAGGTGGACGGGACGCGCCTCAAGGACGATGCCCCCGGCACGGACGGTGCTCCGAACGCGGGCGAGAGTCCGGAAGCGGTGGCCTCCCCCGGCACGGGCGGCACCGCCGAGGGCGAGGGCCCCGAGGACCCCCCGAAAGACGCCCCCGAGGATGCACCCGAGGACGCACCCGCCCGTGAGCCCGAGGACGGGGCCGAGGTCCCGGCCCCGGAGGAGAAGTCATGATGGGCGACGTGCGAAGCCTCCCCGTCCCGGACGGACTGGAGGGCGAGCGGATCGACGCCGCGCTGGCGCGGCTGTTCGGGCTGTCGCGCGGCAGCGCCGCCGACATCATCGCCGCGGGCGACGTCGTGCTGGACGGCGCGCCCGTGGCCACCAAGTCCGAGCGGCTGCACGCCGGCGCCTGGCTGGAGGTCACGCTCCCGCCGCCGCCCGCGCCGCCCGCCCCGGTCGCCGAGCCCGTCCCCGGGATGGGCGTGCTTTTCGAGGACGACGACATCGTCGTGGTGAACAAGCCGGTCGGCGTCGCCGCCCACCCGACCACCGGCTGGACGGGCCCGACCGTCCTCGGCGGGCTGCTCGGGGCCGGGCACACGATCGCCACCAGCGGCGCGTCCGAGCGGCAGGGGATCGTGCACCGGCTGGACGCCAACACCACCGGCGCCATGGTCGTGGCGAAGAGCGAGGTCGCCTACTCGCGGCTCAAGCGCGCGTTCAAGGAGCGCCGCATCGACAAGCGCTACCAGGCGCTCGTGCAGGGCCATCCCGACCCGTTCCGCGGGACGGTCGACGCCCCCATCGACCGGCACCCCTCCGGCGACGGCCGGTTCGCGGTCGTCGCGGGCGGGAAGCCGTCCGTCACCCACTACGACACCGTCGAGGCGTTCCGGGCCGCATCGCTGCTCGACATCGACCTGGAGACGGGCCGCACGCACCAGATCCGCGTCCACATGTCCGCGATCCGGCACCCGTGCGTGGGCGACATGGCCTACGGCGCCGACCCGACCCTGGCCGAGCGCCTCGGCCTCAGGCGGCAGTGGCTGCACGCCGCCCGGCTCGGGTTCGAGCACCCCACCAGGGGTGAGTGGGTGGAGTTCGAGAGCCCCTACCCGGACGACCTGGCCCGCGCCCTGGAGATCGTCGCGGCGGAGTCCTGAGCTCAGAGGCCGAGCAGGCGCAGCCCCGCAGCGACACCGGCCGCGGCGACCAGCACCACCAGGAACGGCGCGCGCAGCAGGAGCGCGGCGACGGCGGCGCCCAGGCCCGCCAGCCGCGCGGCGTCCAACTCCAGGGCCCGGCCGTCGGCGAGCGCCTGGACGGCGATCAGCGCGGTGAGCAGCGCCACCGGGACCAGTTCGGTGAACCGGCGCACCCGCGGGTCGTCCAGCATCCGGCGCGGGGTGACGAGCCCGCCGAGCTTCAGCGCGTAGCAGCCGAGCCCGGTGGCGATCACCGCGATCCAGACGCTCACGGCGCCGCCCTCCGGCCGAGCAGCGCGGGCAGCGCGGCGACGGCGGCCAGCATGACCGGCACGCCCGGCGGCAGGACCGGCGTCGCCGCCACCGCGATCACCGCCGCGGCGACGGCGACGCGGACCGCGGCCCGCCCGCCGGTGAGCCGCGGCCAGAGCAGGGCGAGGAACGCCGCCGGGCCGAGGACGTCCAGGCCCACGGCCTCGGGGTCGCCCAGCCGCGCCGCGCCCACCCCGCCCAGCAGCGTGGTGAGGTTCCACACCAGGTAGAGGGTGATCGCCGTCGTGTAGAACCCGGCGCGGGCGGCGTCCCGGCCGCGCTGCGCGGTCGCCACGGCGGCCGTCTCGTCGATGACGACGTGCGCGGTGACCAGCCTGCGCCGGCCGCGCACGCCGAGCGTCGCCGCGAGCCGCATCCCGTACAGGGCGTTGCGCCCGCCGAGCAGGACCGCGCCGAGCGTCCCGGCGACCAGCCCGCCGCCCCCGCCGATCACCCCGGCCAGCGCGAACTGGGACGCGCCCGTGAACGCCAGCAGGCTCAGGGCGCACGCCTGCGCGACCGTCAGCCCCGCCGTCACCGCCGCCGCGCCGAACGCCAGGCCGGACACCCCGACGGCGACGCCCACGCTGAGCCCGTCGCGGACCGCCGCGGCCCGCGCGGCCTCGTCCGGGGCGGCCTCGTCCGGAGCGCTCTGGTCCGGGGCGGCGTCGTCACGAGCGGGCTCGTCGGGGACGCCCTCACCGGCCGCCCGCGCGGACCCGTGCGCGCTCATCGGCCGGACTCGGCCGCGTCCAGCCCCGCCTCGATGATCGCGTTCACGATGGGAGCGAGCCGGTCCGGGCCGAGGGACGGGGCGTGCGCCGCCATGGCCTCGACGATCCGCCGCTCGCGCTCGGGGTCGCGGCCGGCGAAGCCGCCGACCGGCTTGAGCCGCTGGACGACGGCGGCGACCGCGGTGCGGTGCTCCAGCAGCGTCGCGAGGGCGGCGTCGAGGCCGTCGATCGCCTCGCGGGCCTCGGCGAGCGTGGTGATGGCGGCGGCCGACGGCAGCGCGACCCGCACCTCGCCGGACGGCCCGCAGGCCGGGCAGCAAGCGTCCGCGGCGGCGGGATCGATCACCTGGTCGTTCATCTCGGGTCCCCTCTCGTGCGGCCCGTCCGGGCGAGGGGAGCAGGTGCCCCGGGCCGCGCCTGATCAGCAGAAAAGGCAGCTCCAGCAGAAAGGCAGAGTCCCTTGGACTCTGCCTCGGCCGGCTCCGGGGTCGTCGCTAGGTCGCGGGGGCGACCGGCTCACCCGGAGCCGGCTGCGTAAACCTGAAATGGCGACGTTCCACGGGGACGATCGTATTCCGTGCCGCCCCGGCGGCCAAACTCCGGACCTCCCGTCCCGGGTTTCGAGACGACCGGAAGGGGTCTCCCGGGATTGGGCGCGTCGGGGCGCGAGTGACCAGGGATGCGGGTTAGGCTCTCAGAGCCGCGTCGTTCCGGCGCCCGCCGGCCCGACGACCTTCCCCCGGTACCGATGCCGCGACCACGTGCCGATCCTGCACGTGGGCGGTCGCATGCGACGAGCAGGAGGCGCAGCACGCATGGCCGACTCTTTCGTTCACCTGCACGTTCACACCGAGTACTCCATGCTCGACGGAGCCGCCCGGTTGAAGCAGATGTTCGAGGAGGTCGGCCGGCAGAAGATGCCGGCGATCGCGATGACCGACCACGGCAACATGCACGGCGCCTACGACTTCCACAGGCAGGCGACCGCGGCCGGCGTCACCCCGATCATCGGCATCGAGGCCTACATGGCGCCGGAGTCCCGGTTCCACAAGAAGAAGATCCAGTGGGGCGAGCCGAGCCAGAAGCGCGACGACGTCTCCGGCGGCGGCCTGATCAACCACATGACGCTGTGGGCGCGCAACAGGGCCGGCCTGCACAACCTCTTCAAGCTCTCCAGCCGCGCCTACACCGAGGGCTTCGTCTTCAAGTACGCGCGCATGGACGAGGAGCTGCTCGCCGAGCACTCCGAGGGCCTGATGGCCACCACCGGCTGCCCGTCCGGCAAGGTCCAGACCCGGCTGCGGCTCGGCCAGTTCGACGAGGCGCTGAAGGCCGCCGCGAACTTCCAGGACATCCTCGGCAAGGAGAACTACTTCCTGGAGCTGATGGATCACGGCCTCGACATCGAGCGCCGTGTCCGCGACGGCCTCATCGAGATCAGCAAGCGGCTGAACATCCCGCCGGTCGTCACCAACGACTCCCACTACACGCACGAGTCCGAGGCCACCGCGCACGACGCGCTGCTGTGCGTGCAGGTGGGCAAGCAGCTCGCCGACCCCGACCGGTTCCGGTTCGACGGCAGCGGCTACTACCTGAAGACCGCCGACGAGATGCGCGCCATCGACTCCTCCGACATCTGGGCCGAGGGCTGCAGGAACACCCTGCTGATCGCCGAGCGCGTCGACCCCGCCGGGATGTTCGAGTACCGCGACCTCAGCCCCCGGTTCCCCGTCCCGGAGGGCGAGACCGAGGAGAGCTGGTTCCGCAAGGAGGTCTGGAAGGGCCTGGAGCGCCGCTTCCCGGACGGCCTCCCGGACGGCTACAAGGAGCAGGCCGAGTACGAGATGGGCGTCATCCTCGGCAAGGGGTACCCGTCCTACTTCCTCGTCGTCGCCGACTTCATCATGTGGGCCAAGGAGAACGGCATCCTGGTCGGCCCCGGACGCGGCAGCGCCGCGGGCTCGCTGATCGCCTACGCGATGGGCATCACCGACCTCGACCCCATCCCGCACGGGCTGATCTTCGAGCGGTTCCTGAACCCCGAGCGCGCGTCCATGCCCGACATCGACATCGACTTCCCTGAAGACCGGCGGGCCGAGGTCATCAGGTACACGACCGAGAAGTGGGGCGCCGACAAGGTCTCCTTCATCGCCACGTTCGGCACCATCAAGGCGAAGGCCGCCATCAAGGACGCGGGCCGCGTCCTCGGCTTCCCGTACGCGCTCGGCGACCGCATCTCCAAGGCGTTTCCGCCCGCCGTCATGGGCAAGGACATCCCGCTGTCGGGCATCTTCGACGACAAGCACCCGCGCTACGGCGAGGCGGGCGAGCTGCGCAAGCTGTACGAGGAAGAGACCGACGTCAAGCAGATCATGGACCTGGCGCAGGGCCTGGAGGGGCTGATCCGCCAGACCGGCGTGCACGCCGCCGGGGTCATCATGTCCGGTGAGACGATCACCGACCACATCCCGATCATGCGCCGGGACGCCGACGGGGCGATCATCACGCAGTTCGACTACCCGACCTGCGAGTCGCTCGGCCTGCTGAAGATGGACTTCCTCGGCCTGCGCAACCTGACGATCATCGACGACGCGCTCAAGGGCATCCGGAAGAACAAGGGCGTCGAGGTCGACCTGCTCGCCCTCTCGCTGGACGACCAGAAGACCTACGACCTGCTCGCCCGCGGCGACACCCTGGGCGTCTTCCAGTTCGACGGCGGCCCCATGCGCTCCCTGCTCCGGCTGATGAAGCCGGACAACTTCGAGGACATCTCCGCCGTGGGCGCCCTGTACCGGCCGGGCCCGATGGGCGCGAACTCCCACACCAACTACGCGCTGCGCAAGAACGGCGCGCAGGAGATCACCCCGATTCACCCGGAGCTGGAGGAGCCGCTCAGGGAGATCCTCGACACCACCTACGGCCTGATCGTCTACCAGGAGCAGGTCATGGCGATCGCGCAGAAGGTGGCGGGCTACACGCTCGGCAAGGCGGACCTGCTGCGCCGCGTCATGGGCAAGAAGAAGAAGGCCGAGCTGGACGCCCAGTTCGTCGGGTTCGAGCAGGGCATGATCGACAACGGTTTCTCCAAGCAGGCCGTGAAGACGCTGTGGGACATCCTCGTCCCCTTCTCCGACTACGCCTTCAACAAGGCGCACTCCGCCGCGTACGGCCTCGTCTCCTACTGGACGGCCTACCTCAAGGCGAACTACCCGGCCGAGTACATGGCGGGCGTGCTCACCTCCGTCGGCGACGACAAGGACAAGAGCGCCCTGTACCTGTCGGAGTGCCGCCGGATGGGCCTGAAGGTGCTGCCGCCCGACGTCAACACCTCCGAGGCCGACTTCACCCCGCTCGGCGACACCGAGATCCGGTTCGGTCTGTCGGCCGTCCGCAACGTCGGCACCAACGTCGTGGACGGGATCGTCGCGGCCCGCCGCGAGAAGGGCGCCTACACCGACTTCAACGACTTCCTCAACAAGGTCCCGCCGCCGGTGTGCAACAAGCGGGTGGTGGAGTCGCTGATCAAGGCGGGCGCGTTCGACGAGCTCGGCCACCAGCGCAAGGCGCTGCTGATGGTGCACGAGCAGGCCATCGACTCGGTCATCGACATCAAGCGCAAGGAGGCCGTCGGCCAGGACTCCCTGTTCGGCGCCCTGGAGGACGACGGCGGCGAGGACGCGTTCGCCGTCGCGATCCCCGAGGCCGAGGAGTGGGACAAGACCACCCTTCTCGCCTTCGAGCGGGAGATGCTCGGCCTGTACGTGTCGGACCACCCGCTCCTCGGCGTCGAGCACATCCTCGAACGGGAGGCCGACTGCACGATCGCCGTCCTCAACGGCGGCGAGCGTCCCGACGGCCAGGTGGTCATCGTGGCCGGGCTGCTCTCCGGCCTCCAGCGCAAGGTCACCAAACAGGGCAACTCCTGGGCCATGTTCCAGCTGGAGGACCTCGGCGGCTCCATCGAGGTGATGTGCTTCCCGTCGTCCTACCAGCTGTGCTCGACCCTCCTCGCCGAGGACGCCATCCTCGTCGTCAAGGGCCGCCTGGACCGCCGCGAGGACGTCGCGAAGATCATCGCGATGGAGGTCGTCCAGCCCGACCTCAGCGTCACCGACGCGACCGGCCCGCTCTCGGTCACGATGCCACTCGGCCGCTGCACGCCCCCCACGGTCTCCCGCCTCAAGGAGGTGCTGATCACCCACCCCGGCACCGCCGAGGTGCACCTCCACCTCCAGAACGGCCCGCGCACGACCGTCGTCCGGCTGGACGACAGGCTCCGCGTGGCACCGTCCCCGGCCCTGATGGGCGATCTGAAACAACTCCTGGGCCCCTCCTGCCTGGGCTGAGGAGGCGTTCAACGTCCGGCGCAGTGAGCACCACACGCGGTTTCTCGGGTTCGGGCCCCAGGCCTGAACCTAGGAAACCGCAATAAGCTCGGCTCTCCAGTCGACGAAGCGGCCGATTCCGTCGAAGTGGGCGCGGGCGGTGCCGCCGCCGGGGAGGGACACTTCGGTGAGCACGTCGCTCTGCCGGTAGGGGACGCGGTGGTGCGACAGGAGCCCGGCGAGGGTGAGGCGCGGCTCGTGGGGGAAGAGGCTGGCGGCGTTGGCCACCAGGCGGGGCAGGGGAACGGGGTCCCACTGGGCGGGCGGCGCCTGGGGGTCGTCGACGTGCAGGTAGGCGGAGCCGCCGTCGTAGCCCGCGCCGATGTATCCGGCGCCGCCGAGGACGCCGCCGGCGGCCATCGCGATCAGTTCGCCGCCGTGCCCGGCGGGGCCCTCGTACCAGGACAGGTCGATCTCGGGGGTGGTGAACTCGGTGATCCCGAGCCGTTCGCCGATGGCCCGGATGACCAGGGTCGGGGCGACGGCGGGGTGCGCGTCGCCGAACTGGGGGTTGGCCCAGCCCCACAGCCAGGTGCGCTCGCGGGCGGCGTAGCTGCCGAGCAGCGAGACGCGGACCGTGACGCCGCCGCTGGTGTAGCTGCGGGCGGTCAGGTCGGCGCTCCAGTCCTCGCGCGGCAGGAACTCGGCGAGCGTCTCCTGCTGCTGCAGGACGACGGCCGCCAGTGCGGCGCCGAGGCGTTCGAACGCAGGGCTGAATCCGGACATGTCGGGCACATTATCCCAGTAATCGGGGCTGCCGTGGGCGGGAATCGGACACCCTTCGAGAGTCGATCGGCTGACCGGGGCAGGCTAGGCTTTCGCTGTCGGACGACTTGCAACTAGGAGCGTACGAGGTGCGGCGACCCACCGGGAGGCTCTTGGCGATCTGGGCGGTCACCAGCGCCGTCGTCACGCTGCTGGGGCCGCTCGCCGGCCTGCTGTGGGCGGCGGTCGTCCCCGACGTGACGTACGTGGTCGTGCAGGGTGAGGCCCTTCTGGCCGACCCGGAAGGCCAGGGCCCGATCGGAATCGACGCCCGCTTCGCCCTGATCGCGCTCGTCGCCGGGATCGCGTGCGGCGTCGGCGCCTACCTGGCGGGCGGGCGCGGCAACGACTCCGCGCTGCTGCTCGGGCTGGCCGTGGGCGGCGCCGCCGCGGCCGTCCTCGCCTGGCAGACCGGCCACCTGATCGGCCTCGGGCACTTCGAGGACGCGGTCCGGCACGGGCGCGACGGCACCACCGTCACCGGCGTCGCCGACCTGCGCGCCAAGGGCGTGCTGGTGTTCTGGGCGCTGCCGGCGGTCGCCGCCTACGGGCTGCTGGAACTGGTCGTGCGGCGGCTACCCGCGGGCGATGGCGGCGACGCGGGCGCCGGTGAGGCGGACGAGATCGGCGGGGACGAGTTCGATCTGGAGTCCGCGCCGGCCGGCCGAGACGTAGACGGTCGCGAGCCCTGACGCCGACGCGTCGACCACGGTCGGCAGCCGCCTGCGCTGCCCGAGCGGGCTGATCCCGCCGACGACGTACCCGGTGGCGCGCTCGGCGTCGCGGGGGTCGGCCATCCGGGCCTTCTTGCCGCCGGCCGCCGCCGCGAGCGCCTTCAGGTCGAGGGTGGACGACACCGGGACGACACCGACCGCGAGGTTCCCGTCGATCTCGGCCAGCAGCGTCTTGAAGAGCCGGTCGTGCGGGACGCCGAGGGCGTCGGCGGCGGCCTCCCCGTAGGAGTCGGCGTTCGGGTCCACCTCGTAGGCGTGCAGCGTGAACTCGACGCCGGCCTTCGCCGCGGCGATCGTCGCGGGGGTGCCCTTGCCGCCCTTGGCCTTGGCAGTGCTCATGGGGGCAGTCTGCCGTGATCGCTCAGTTCGGCGTGAACGACCCGTCCAGGAACTGCCCGGCGGGGATCATCGGGAGCACGTCCAGGATGCGGTTCTCCCTGGCCAGCAGCTCGCCCTCCGCCGCCAGCCGCAGCGCCGCGTCCTCGTGCTCCAGCAGGCGCTGCTTCTCGTGCCCGTCCAGCACGAGCGACGCCGCGATCGCATACGACAGCGCGACCGGTTCGCCCGGCGGGTCGATCTCCTCCAGCGGGCCGGCGCCGGCCGCGCTGAGGCGCCGCCGGTAGCTCCGGAACAGCCGCCGGACCCGCGCCGCGGCGGGCTCAGGGTCGGCGCCGGGCTCCTCGGGCAGGAACTCGACCTCGCCCTGCAGGTAGGGCCGGGACCGGTCCAGCTCCTTCAGCCGGAACCGCCGTGCGCCGACGGCGACGATGTCGTACCGCCCGTCCGGGTGGGGCGTCACCTCGCGCAGCTCGGCGACGCAGCCGACCTCGGCGAGGCGGTGCGCCGCGCCCTCGCCGACCTCGTGGCCGAGTTCGATGCCGACGACGCCGAAACCGCGGGGCTCGGGCAGTTCGAGGAGGTCGGCGACCAGCCGGCGGTAGCGGTCCTCGAACAGGTGCAGGGGGAGCACCAGGCCGGGGAACAGCACGGTGCCGAGGGGGAACAGGGCGAGCCGCTCGGTCACATCTTCTCTCCCGCGCTCCTGGGCGCAATCGGAAACGCCCGTGCCGCCAGGGTACGTCGCAAATGATGATCTTGGTAAGGGGTGATTTTTCACAGGGTGAAGCAGGTGTAACGTCGGCGCCATGAGGATGCTCGTCGTCGACGCCTTCGCCGGCCGCGCGTTCGCCGGCAACCCCGCCGGGGTGTGCCTGCTCACCGGTGCCGCCGACGCCGCATGGATGCAGCGCGTCGCCGCGGAGATGCGGCACTCCGAGACGGCGTTCGCCCGCCCGCTCCAGGACGGGGGCGCCGACTTCGAGTTGCGGTGGTTCACCCCGAAGACGGAGGTCGCCCTCTGCGGGCACGCCACACTCGGTTCCGCCCACGCCCTCTACGAGACGGGGACGGCCGAGGCGGGGCGCCCGATCAGGTTCCGCACGCTCAGAAGCGGCGTCCTCACCGTCACCCCGGAGGAGGACGGCGCGCTGGCGATGGACTTCCCGGTGATGCGCGCCGACCCCGTCGAGGTGCCCGGGGGGCTCGCGGAGGCACTCGGCGCCAAAGTGCTGCACACCGGGCGCAACGCCCAGAACGACCTGCTGGCCGAGGTCCCGGACGAGACCTCCGTGCGGGACCTCGCCCCGGACGTCCGGGCGCTCGCCGGGATCGACGCCCGCGGCGTGATCGTCACGGCGGCCGCCGACCCCGGCCGGGACCACGACTTCGTGTCCCGGTTCTTCGCCCCGCGCGTCCTGCCCGGCGACGCCGAGGACCCGGTGACCGGCTCCGCCCACTGCGCCCTCGCTCCCTACTGGGCCGAGCGCCTCGGCCGCGACGCCCTGACCGGCTACCAGGCGTCGCCGCGCGGCGGGTACGTCCGCGTGGCCCTGCACGGCGACCGGGTGACCCTCGCCGGCCGGGCCGTCACCGTCCTGGACGGCGCCCTGCGGGTCTGACTCCCCGCACCGGGCCGACACGGGCGTCTCGGGACGTGAGACGGTGCGCGAGGGACGGAGGGCACTCCGTAGACTGGACGGGTGATTTCCCGTATCGACCTGCGCGGCTCGCTTCCCGGCGATCTGCGCTCCGTGCTGCCCCGCGCCGAACTCGACGTCGAGGCCGCCCTGGACAAGGTGCGGCCCATCTGCGAGGACGTGCGCCATCGCGGCTCGGCGGCGGTACGGGAGCACACCGGCCGGCTCGACGGGGTCGAACTGGAGCGCGTCCGGGTCCCGGTCGAGGTCGTGCACCGGGCGCTCGCCGACCTCGATCCGGCCGTCCGGGACGCGCTGGAGGAGAGCATCCGCCGGGCTCGCGCCGTGCACCGCGCCCAGCGCCGCACGGACGTCACCACGCAGGTCGTGCCCGGCGGCACCGTCACCGAGCGGTGGATCCCGGTCGGGCGCGTCGGCCTGTACGTGCCGGGCGGCCGCGCCGTCTACCCGTCCAGCGTGGTCATGAACGTCGTCCCCGCGCAGGAGGCGGGCGTCGGCTCCCTCGCCGTCACCTCGCCCGCGCAGAAGGACTTCGGCGGGCTGCCGCACCCCTCGATCCTCGCCGCGTGCGCGCTGCTCGGCGTCGACGAGGTGTACGCCGCGGGCGGCGCGCAGGCGATCGCGATGTTCGCCTACGGCACCGACGAGTGCCCGCGCGCCGATCTGGTCACCGGGCCCGGCAACGTCTACGTCGCCGCCGCCAAGCGGCTGCTCAAGGGCGTGATCGGCATCGACGCCGAGGCCGGCCCGACGGAGATCGCGATCCTCGCCGACGGCACCGCCGACCCGGTGGAGGTCGCCGCCGACCTGATCAGCCAGGCCGAGCACGACACGCTCGCGGCCGCCGTCCTGGTCACCGACTCGGTGCGGCTCGCCGACGAGGTCGAGGCCGAGGTGAAGGCGCAGGTCGCCCGCGCCCGGCACAACGAGCGGATCACCGAGGCGCTGGCCGGGCGGCAGTCCGGCATCGTCCTGGTCGACGACGTCGACGACGGACTGAAGGTCGTGGACGCCTACGCCGCCGAGCACCTGGAGATCCAGACCGCCGACGCCGCCGCGGTCGCCGCGCGCGTCCGCAACGCCGGGGCGGTCTTCGTGGGCCGGTACGCGCCGGTGTCGCTCGGCGACTACCTGGCCGGGTCCAACCACGTCCTGCCGACCGGCGGGTGCGCCTGCCACTCCTCCGGGCTGTCGGTCCAGTCGTTCCTGCGCGGCGTGCACGTCGTCGAGTACGACCGCGACGCCCTCGCCGAGGCCACCGCGCGCGTCGTCGCGCTCGCCGAGGCCGAGGACCTGCCCGCCCACGGCGCCGCCCTCAAGGCCCGCTTCGACTGGGAGATCCCTTCGTGACCTCGCTCAACGACCTGCCGCTGCGGGACGACCTGCGCGGCCGGGAGCCCTACGGCGCGCCCCAGCTGGACGTCCCGTACGCGCTGAACACCAACGAGAACCCCTACCCGCCGTCCGAGCGGCTCGTGAAGGCCCTCGGCGAGGCCGTCATGGACGTCGCCGGGTCCCTGAACCGCTACCCCGACCGGGACGCGGTCGCGCTCCGCGAGGACCTCGCCGCCTTCCTGAACGCCGACACGCCCGGCGCGGGCCTCACCGCGGCCCGGGTGTGGGCCGCGAACGGCTCCAACGAGATCATCCAGCAGATCCTGCAGGCGTTCGGCGGGGCCGGCCGCACCGCGCTCGGCTTCGAGCCGTCCTACTCGATGCACCCGATCATCACCGGGGTGTCCGGGACCCGCTGGGTGAACGCCTTCCGCGACGAGGACTTCGGCCTCGAACCCGAGCGCGCCGTCGCGGCCGTCGAGGAGCACCGCCCCGACATCGTGTTCCTGACCTCGCCCAACAACCCGACCGGCACGGCGCTGCCCCTCGACGCGATCGAGGCCGTCCTCGCGGCCGCGCCCGGCATGGTCGTCGTCGACGAGGCCTACGCCGAGTTCCGCCGCGCGGGCACCCCGTCCGCGCTGACGCTGCTGGACGGCCACCCGCGGCTGATCGTCACCCGGACGATGTCCAAGGCGTTCGCGATGGCCGGGGCCCGGCTCGGCTACCTGGCCGCCGCCCCCGCCGTGATCGACGCGCTGCTGCTCGTCCGGCTGCCCTACCACCTGTCGGCCGTCACCCAGGCCGTCGCGCGCACCGCCCTCGCCCACGGCGAGGAGCTGCTCGGCGGCGTCGACGCGCTGCGCCGCGAGCGCGACGACCTCGTCGTGTGGCTGCGGGCCGAGGGGCTCCGGGTCGCCGACTCCGACGCCAACTTCGTCCTGTTCGGGACGTTCCCCGACCGCCGCCGCGTCTGGGAGGACCTGCTGGAACGCGGCGTGCTGATCCGGGAGGTGGGCCCGCCCGAGTGGCTGCGGGTCAGCGTCGGCACCCCGGCGGAGATGGCCGCCTTCCGCACCGCGCTCCGGCAGGCGCGCGGAGCCGGCACCGAGAACAGCGAGGAGAGTCTGTGACGCGCAAGGGACGAGTCGAGCGCGGGACCGGGGAGACCCAGGTCCTCGTGGAGATCGACCTCGACGGCACCGGGCAGGTCGACGTCGCGACCGGCGTGGGGTTCTTCGACCACATGCTGGCGCAGCTCGGCAAGCACGGGTCGTTCGACCTGACCGTCAAGACCACCGGCGACCTGCACATCGACAGCCACCACACCATCGAGGACACCGCGATCGCGCTCGGCGCGGCGTTCCGCGAGGCGCTGGGCGACAAGTCCGGCATTCGCCGCTTCGCCGACGCCTCCATCCCGCTCGACGAGGCGCTCGCCCAGGTCACCGTGGACGTCTCCGGTCGCCCCTACCTGGTGCACGTGGAGCCGGACGGCATGGCGCCGATGATCGGCCCCGAGTACGACACCACGATGACCCGGCACATCTTCGAGTCGTTCGTGTCGAACGCGCGGGTCGCGCTGCACGTCCACGTTCCCTACGGCCGCAACGCCCACCACATCGTCGAGGCGCAGTTCAAGGCCCTCGCCCGCGCGCTGCGCGACGCCGTGGCGTTCGACCCGAAGGTGCACGGCATCCCCTCCACCAAGGGGGCCCTGTAGCCGTGGACATCGGTGGCCTGCACCTCACCTACGGCACCGTGGCGATCTTCGCGGTCGCCGTGTTCCTGCTGGCGGGCGTGTACAGCTTCGTCAAGCAGGGTCTCAAGATCGCCGCGCTGCTCCTGCTGGTGCTCGCCGGGGCGGCCGTCGCCGGGGGAGTGATGTGGTCGTGAGGGTGATCCGGCCGTGAAGAAGATCGTCATCCTGGACTACGGCTCGGGGAACCTGCGCTCCGCCGAGCGCGCGGTGGCCCGCGCCGGCGCGGAGGTGACCGTCACCGCCGACCGGGACGCCGCGCTCGCCGCCGACGGCCTGGTCGTCCCGGGCGTCGGCGCGTTCGCCGCCTGCATGGCGGGCCTGCGCTCGGTGCACGGCGACCAGATCATCGGCCGCCGCCTGGCGGGCGGCCGCCCCGTCCTCGGCATCTGCGTCGGCATGCAGATCCTGTTCTCCAAGGGCATCGAGCACGGCGTCACCACCCAGGGCTGCGACGAGTGGCCGGGCACGGTCGACCGCCTGAACGCCCCGGTCGTCCCGCACATGGGGTGGAACACGGTGGACGTCCCCGAGGGCTCCGTGCTCTTCGAGGGCCTGCGCGACGAGCGCTTCTACTTCGTCCACTCCTACGCGGCCCGCAGCTGGGACCTGGAGACCGACCCGACCGGCACCATCCCGGCGCCCCTGGTCACCTGGTCCGAGCACGGCGACCGCTTCGTCGCCGCGGTCGAGAACGGCCCCCTGTGCGCCACCCAGTTCCATCCGGAGAAGTCCGGCGACGCCGGCGCCCACCTCCTGCGCAACTGGCTCGCCACCCTGGCCTAGGCACCCGTCCCATCTGCATCGATAGGGTTTCCGCATGACTTTGACGCTCCTTCCCGCCGTCGACGTCGCCGACGGCCGGGCAGTCCGGCTGGTGCAGGGCGAGGCCGGCACCGAGACCTCCTACGGCGCGCCGCTGGAGGCCGCGCTCGCCTGGCAGGGGGCGGGGGCGGAGTGGATCCATCTGGTGGACCTCGACGCCGCGTTCGGGCGCGGCTCCAACCGGGAGCTGCTCGCCGAGGTGACCGGGAAGCTGGACGTGAAGGTGGAGCTGTCGGGCGGCATCCGCGACGACGCGTCGCTGGAGGCGGCCCTGGCCACCGGGTGCGCCCGGGTCAACATCGGCACCGCCGCGCTGGAGGACCCCGCCTGGTGCCGCAAGATCATCGCCTCGCACGGCGACCGGATCGCGGTGGGGCTGGACGTGCGGGGAACGACGCTGGCCGCGCGCGGGTGGACGCGGGAGGGCGGCGACCTGTGGGAGGTCCTCGCGCGGCTGGAGGACGACGGCTGCCCCCGGTACGTGGTCACCGACGTCACCAAGGACGGGACGCTGCGCGGCCCCAACACCGGATTGCTGCGCGAGGTCTGCTCCCGGACGGACAGGCCCGTCGTCGCCTCCGGCGGCGTCTCGTCGCTGGACGACCTTCGGGCGCTGGCCGGGCTCGTCCCGAACGGCGTCGAGGGCGCGATCGTCGGCAAGGCGCTCTACGCCGGGGCGTTCACGCTGGAAGAGGCCCTGGAGGCCGTGAAGTGACCGTCGCCGTGCGGGTGATCCCGTGCCTGGACGTCGACGCCGGGCGCGTGGTCAAGGGCGTCAACTTCCAGAACCTGCGGGACGCGGGCGACCCCGTGGAGCTGGCCCGCCGCTACGACGCCGAGGGCGCCGACGAGCTGACGTTCCTGGACATCACCGCCTCCAGCGCCGACCGCTCCACGACCTACGACGTGGTGCGGCGCACCGCCGAGCAGGTGTTCATCCCGCTGACGGTCGGCGGCGGCATCCGCACCGTCGAGGACGTCGACCGGCTGCTGCGCGCCGGCGCCGACAAGGTCTCGATCAACACCGCGGCGATCGCGCGGCCGGAGTTCCTGCGGGAGGCCGCGCACCGGTTCGGGTCGCAGTGCGTCGTCCTGTCGGTGGACGCCCGGCGCGCCGCGGGGACGCCGTCCGGGTTCGAGGTCACCACGCACGGAGGCCGCAAGGGCACCGGCATCGACGCGATCGAGTGGGCCCGCCGCGGCGCGGAGCTCGGCGTCGGGGAGATCCTGCTGAACTCGATGGACGCCGACGGCACCAAGGCCGGCTTCGACCTGGACATGCTGCGCCGCGTCCGGGAGGCCGTCACCGTCCCGGTGATCGCCAGCGGAGGCGCGGGGGCGGTCGGGCACTTCGCCCCCGCCGTGGAGGCGGGCGCGGACGCCGTCCTCGCCGCCAGCGTCTTCCACTTCGGGGAATTGAAGATCTCCGACGTCAAGGCCGCGCTGGGCGCCGCAGGCAACCCCGTTCGCTGAAGAGGAATCCCCCCGCATGCGTATCGCTCTCGCGACCTGTTCGCTGCTGCCCGACGGAAGCGACGACGTCCAGGACCTGATCCGCGCCCTGGCGGCCGAGGGCGTCGCCGCCGAGCCCGTCGCCTGGGACGCCGACGTCGACTGGCCCCGGTACGACCTGGTCGTCATCCGCTCCACCTGGGACTACACCGCCCGACGGGACGAGTTCGTGGCATGGGCGGAGAGCCTGCCCCGCGTCCTCAACCCCGCCGCGATCGTGCGGTGGAACACCGACAAGCGCTACCTGCGCGACCTCGCCGACGCGGGCGTCCCCGTCGTCCCGACGCTGTGGGACCCGGACGACATCCCCTCCAAGTGGCCCGAGTACGTCATCAAGCCGGCCGTCTCGATCGGCGCGGGCGACACCGCCCGCTGGGGCCCCGGCGAGGAGGACGCGGCCCGCGCCCACCTGCGCTCGCTCCGCGAGGCGGGCCGGACGGTGATGGTCCAGCCGTACCTGTCCGCCGTCGACACGGTCGGCGAGACGGCGCTGATCTTCTGCGACGGCGAGTACAGCCACGCCGCCCGCAAGGCGCAGATCCTCGCCGCGGGCGCGGGCGTCCAGGGCCACGTCCGGGACGACCCGACGCGCGGCCAGGTCACCGCGTCCACGGCCACGGAGGCCGAGCTGGAGGTGGCCCGCCGCGCCCTGGCCGCCGTCCCGCACGGCGACGATCTCCTCTACGCCCGCGTCGACATGATCCCCGGCCCGGACGGCGCCCCGATGCTCATCGAGCTCGAACTGACCGAACCCGCCCTCTACCTCCACCACGCCCCCGGCAGCGCCGAGAGATTCGCCGTGTCCATAGGCGCCGCCCTCGCGTCAGGCGCTGGAGCGCCTTCCTGACGGGCGACGCGGCGATCGCTGCATCGCTCCGGCTCGCCTTGCGGCTCGCTGCGCGATCAGGTTCTCGCAGCTCGAACCCGGCTTCGCACGCGATCGCACGCCGGAGTCGGCGCGCTTCCGGGCGCGGTCACGGGGCGTCCTCGTCGGGAGCCGGGACGGCGGTCTCGGGGGAGTGCTCGACGACGGGGAGGATGATCGCGGACGGGTGGTCGGGGTCGTGCAGAACCTCCTGCCGGGCGGTGACCATCCTCGTCGCGGTGGTGGCGAGGGGCTCGCCGGTGCCGGGGTTGGCGGCGACCTTGGGGTGGGCGCCGCTGGTGACGTGGACCCGGACGCGGTGGCCGCGCTGGAACCGGTGGCCCGTGGGCCACAGGTCGACGGCGAGGCGGAACACCCCGCCGGTCCCGACGGGCCCGGCCGCGGCGGAGGGCAGGCGCAGGCCGCCCTCGCAGACGTTGCGGGACGTCCCGTCCGGGGAGACGTCGCAGAGCCGGACGACGAAGTCGGTGTGCTCGCGGTCCGAGCGGACGAACAGGTCGGCGCCGACCGGGCCGATCACGTCCAGGTCGGCGTCGAGCGGCGGAGAGGTGAACACCAGCACGTCCGGCCGCCGCTCCAGGGGGCGGTTGTCGACGGGTCGCGAGCTGCCGAGCAGGGTGGGGCCGCCGAGCGCGGGCGTCGGGCGTGCGGGGTCGAAGCGGTAGGCGCTGGGCGGGGCGTCGAGCGGGCCGTCCTCGCCGAGGCCCCCGCCGGCGTGCAGGTGCCAGCGCGTCTGCCGCGCCCCCGGCGGGGGCCATTCGCGGTAGTGCCGCCACTCGCGGGCGCCGGTGACGTAGAGGCGGACGGGGTCGCGCCGCAGCCCGGACGGGTCGCCCTGCAGATGGGCGCGGAACCAGGCGAGCGACTCGCGGATCGCCGGCAGGCCGTGGCGCGCGTCGGTGTGCCACCAGGGGCCGATCGTCAGGTACGGGACGCGCCCGGCGGCGCGCAGCGCCAGGTAGTCCTTGATCATCCAGGGCAGGAACACGTCGTACCAGCCGCCGAGGAGGGTGGCGGGCGCGGCGACCTCGCCGACGGTGGCGCTGAAGTCGCGGGTGTCCCAGTAGCCGTCGGCGGTACCGTGGCCCGCGAGCAGGTCCTGGTAGAAGCGCATGGGCTCGCCGCCGGCCAGCACGTCCAGCTCGGCGAGCGGGCGGCCGGAGCGGGCGGCGCGCAGGACGCGGCGCCGCGACGTCAGCGGCGCGGTCAGCATGCCGAGCCGCCGCTGCTGCCGGTGCGTGAGGTCGGTCCAGGTGAGCGTGGACTCCAGGGCGAACGACCCGCCCACGTAGGCGGCGTCCCGGAACGTGGACGCGGTGATCTGCAGGGACATCGCCTTCAGCTCGGGCCCCGCCTCGGCGGCGATCGCCCAGGCCGCGTAGCCGAGGTAGCTCGGCCCGAACGTGGCGAACGAGCCGTGGAACCAGGGCTGCCGCTTCAGCCACTCGACGGTGGCGAGCCCGTCGGCGCGCTCGCTGCCGAGGGGGTCGAACTCGCCCCCGGACCCGGAGGTCCCGCGGGCGCTCTGCACGACCAGCTGGAAACCGAACGGGACGAACAGCAGGCCGTTGGCGAGGGCGGCGGGGCCGCGCCGCCCGTAGGGGGTCCGGACGAGGATGGTGGGGGGCCGCTCGACACCGGCCGGGACGTACCGGTCGGCGAGGAGGGTGACCCCGTCCGGCATGGTCACCGGCAGGGCGCGCTCGACGGTGTAGGGGGCCAGGCCGCGCGGCCACGACAGACCTGCCGCCCACGGCAGGCCCTTCGGCCGGGGCAGCCTGATGGGCGGGACGGGCAGTCGGTCCCAGGGCGCCATGCTGTCTCCGAACGCGGTCCGCTACTCCTGGTGAGATTACCGGCCCCTCCCGCCGGCCCGGCGTTCAGGTGCCGGTGACGAGCGCCCAGGGGTCGGGCGCGGCGGCGAGCGCGGCGCCGAGATCGTCGGCCCAGGCGGTCTCGTTTCCGTACTCCTCCCGCCACGACCAGAGCCGCAGGGTGACCCGG
This sequence comes from Actinomadura sp. NPDC023710, assembly GCF_040639875.1. NCBI lineage: Bacteria > Bacillati > Actinomycetota > Actinomycetes > Streptosporangiales > Thermomonosporaceae > Actinomadura > Actinomadura sp. NPDC023710. Next base: position 13,370 of record NZ_JBFAGB010000014.1, on the reverse strand, counting down.
CGCAGGGGGTGCTCCTCGGTGACGCCGAGCGCGCCGTGCACCTGGTGGGCGATCGCGGCGACCGCGCCCGCGGCCCGCGACGCGTTCGCCTTGGCGGCGGCCACCGCGAACGGGTCTGCCGGTGCGCGGACGGCGGCGCGCACCGCGACGTCCGCGACCGTCGCCTCCCCGGCCAGCTCCGCCAGCATCTGCTGCACGGCCTGGAACCGCCCGATCGGCCGCCCGAACTGCTCCCGCTCGCCCGCGTACCGGACGGACAGGTCCAGCGCCCGGGCCATCGCCCCCGTCAGCTGGACGGCCCGCGCCAGCGCGCCGCGCCGCCGCAGTTCGGCCGCGTCCACCGCGCACGGCGCCGCCTCCTCCGCCGTGACGCCGGACAGGACGACGTCGTCGCGCGGCTCGCCCGCGACGTTCGCGCCCTCGGTGATCTGCGCCCGCGCCGGATCGACGGCGGCGACGACGCCGTCGCCGAGGACGACCAGCGACTGTGCCGAACGTGCCCAGGGGACCCGGCGGAACGTCCCGCTCAGGACGAGGCCGCCGCGGCCTCTCACCGCCTCGACCTCGCCGGACATGACGGTGAGAGCGCCGGGGGCCGCCCGCAGCCCGGCATCGGCGAGCAGCCGCCCGGCCAGCAGGGTCTCGGCCAGGGGCACGCCCGCGGCGTGGTACCCGGCCGCGCGCAGGACGGCGGCGGCGTCCGCGAGGTCACCGCCGCTCCCGCCCGCCTCCTCCGGCACTCCGGCCAGCGTCAGACCGGACTCCTCCAGCGCCCGCCACGGGTCGCCGCCGGCGAGGATCTCGTTCGCGGTCTCTTCCAGAAGCCCCATCAGCGCACTCCCAGGCCGCGGGCGACGATGCCGCGCAGGATCTCGTTGGTGCCGCCCCGCAGCGTGAACCCGGGCGCCTGGACGACCGACTCCGCCAGCGCGCGCGCCAGCGGGTCGGGGGAGCCGGGGTCGGGCTCCACGCCCGCGTGCTCGCGAACCGCCTCGATGACCTCGCGCTCGAACCGCGTCCCGAGGTCCTTGACGAGGGCCGCGGCCAGGTCGGGGGTCTCGCCCCGGGCGAGGGCGCCCGCGACGCCCAGCGACGCCTGCCGCAGCGCCCACAGGCGCGCGGTCAGCCCGCCGAGCGCCCGCCGCGCCGCGGGACCTGCGGCGCGGCCGTGCAGGAGCCGGATGAGCATGAACGTGCTGAGCAGCCGTTCGGGGCCGCTGCGCTCGTGGGCCAGCTCGGCGGTGACCTGCCGCCACCCGTCCCCGGCGCGGCCGAGGACGAGCGCGTCCGGCACGAAGACGCCGTCGAGCACGACCTCGTTGAAGTGGTGCTCGCCGGACAGCCCCCGGATCGGCCTGATCGTCACGCGGTCGTCCGGCAGGGGCACGATGAACTGGCCGAGGCCCGCGTGCCGGTCCTGCGAGCGGGGCGCGCTCCGGGCCAGCACGAGGATCGCGTGCGCGAGGTGGGCGCCGCTCGTCCACACCTTGGCGCCGCGCAGCCGCCACCCGCCGCCGTCGCGCTCGGCGCGGGTCCGGACCGACGCCAGGTCGGAGCCGGAGTCGGGCTCGCTCATCCCGATCGCGAAGAAGCACTCGCCGCGCGCGATCGCCGGCAGGAACCGCTTCTTCTGCTCCTCGGTGCCGTGGGCCAGGATGGACGGGCCGGTCTGCCGGTCGGCGATCCAGTGCGCGCCCACCGGGGCGCCGGCGGCCAGCAGTTCCTCGATCACCACGAACCGCTCCAGCGGTGAGCGCCCGTGCCCGCCGTAGCGCTCGGGGAGCGTCATGCCCAGCCAGCCGCGCTCGCCCAGCAGGCGGCTGAAGGCGGGGTCGGCGCCGGTGAGCCAGCTGTCGCAGCGGGCCGTGAAGGGCGTCTCGGCCAGGAACTCCCGCACCCGGGCCCGCAGCGCGGCGGCCTCGGGCGGGAGCGTGCCGGGGGTCAGGCCGGGCAGTGCCGCCACATGCGCCTCCTCTGTCCAGGGGGACGTTACAGACGTGCCTCAACCCGTCGGTCAGCGGCCCCTTACACAAGGCCGCCTGGCGGGGTGGACGGTTCTCTGGGATCGTGTCGTCCTGCACAGGCGTTCCGCAGGGGGAGAAGATATGTGGCCCGGGTCCAACCCGCCGATGGGACCGCCGCCCGTAGGACAGGGCCAGCCGGAACCGGGCTGGACGCCGCGGCGGCAGCGCATCAGGCCGAGCGCCGGATGGTACGCACTGCCGATCGTCCTGGTCCTGGTCGCCGTCATCGGTTTCTTCACGGTGCTGGCGCTCCTGTGGGACGACTCGGAGGCCGCTGAAGGCCCGGCGGCCGTGGGCGACCCGGCGACCGGGGTCAGCCTTCGGCTCACGGAGGGCTACGGCTACTTCGTCTACGTCCGGGAGGGCGGCCCGTCCCCGTACGCGTGCCGGGTCGAGGCGGGAGAGCGGTCCGGGCCCGTCCAGCTCACGCGGAAGAACTCCTGGAGCGCCTCCGACCACACGTCCTATCGCTACACCGCCACGTTCACGGCGCCGGTGTCGGGCGCCGCCCGGCTGACGTGCCGGGGCGCCGACGGGCCGATCCTCGTGACGCCGGACGACACCGCCCACGGCTACCTCGGCCTCGCCCTGCTGACCGCGCTCGGCCTCGGCGGTCTCGCCGCCGTCGCCTTCGTCGTGACCATCCTCAGGCGCGGCGGGGCCAAGCGCCGGGCCGCGACGACCGCGGGCCCCTACTTCTGACGACCTGACCCTGGCCGGGCCAGTGGGAGGCAGGGCTCCGGCTCATGCCGTCAGTTCGCGCTCCAGCGGGGTGCGGAACCGGGGGATCGCGCGGACGTCGCCGAACCACTCCGCCATGCGCGCGGCCTCCCGCTCGACGGCGGACTCGGCGTCGGCGCCGACGTCCTCCAGGAGGCGGACGGCGATCTCGCCGTCCCTGCGCTGCGCCCATCCGCCGACGATGCGGCCGTCCCACCAGACCGACGGCCCGATGTTGCCGTTGCGGTCGAACAGCCGCGGGCGGTGGGCGCCGAGGAACCAGCCGCGCTCCTGCCAGCCCATCGGGGTCGGGTCGAGCGCGGGCAGCAGCGCCGCCCACGGCTCCGGCGCGGGCGCGGGTTCCAGGTCGTCGGACAGGACGATGCCGGTGGCGCCGTCGAGGTCGACCTCGGTGACGTCCAGCAGGGCGAGGGCCTTCTTGACGTCGCCGGCGCTCCAGCCCGTCCACCACTTCAGGTCCGCGGCCGGCGCGGGCCCGAACGCGCGCAGCCAGCGGCGGACGAGGTCGGCGCGGGCCTCGGCGGCCGGGAGGTCCTCGATGCCGCCGGGCAGCCACGTCTCGACGGGCGACCACATGTACTGGCTGCTCGTCCACGACCCGTTCGGCCGCCCCCGCACGATGCGGCCCTCGCAGCCGAGCGTGACCAGGACCCAGGTGGTGATGTTCGTGGGCCGCGAGTAGGACTTGCCGGGTGCCGGATCGACCTGCGTCCGCAGCAGGGGCACGTCCGCGCTGAGCTGGGCCCCCGTCGCCTCGCCGCGCGCCAGCAGCGCCGCGTGGGCGGCCTCCTCGGCCCTGGTGAACAGGGCCGGAGCGTCGGCGATGTCGCTGCCGCGCCCGATCATCCGCGCGTAGGTGGCGCGCTGCCTGGCCGCCAGCCCGTTCGCCGTGGACGCCTGCAGCACCGGGACCAGATCGGTCGGCGCGACGAACATCGTCCGGCGCATCGCGAGCATCCGCAGCAGCGTGCGGTCGCCGTACAGGGCCTTCTCCACCGCCGCCGGGACGGCGCGGACGCTGCGCGCCGCGACCGACAGGAAGACGGTGGCCGGATCCGTGGCGTGCAGCACCAGCATGGACCGGGCGATGTCAAGGACGTCGTCGGTCCTGGCCGGGGCGGCGAGCCGGTGGCGGAGCGCGAGACGGGCCCGGCGCTCCGCCCTGTTCATCGAACGCATGAGCGAATACTAGACCGGGTCAGCCGCTGTTGGAGATCTTCACCACTACCTGGTCCTTGGTGACGGACTGCACCGAGACGTCGAAGCCCTCGGCCTGCTGCCCGTCCCCGACCGGCACCGTCACCGTCTGCCCGCCGATCTTGAGGGTGACCATCTCGCCCTGCACCTTCACCAGCTCGGCCTTCACACCGAGGATGGACGCGCTCGCGTCGACGCCGCGGTCGAAGGTCACCGTGCACGAGTTGACGCTGCAGGAGGTCTTGCTGTTCTCGCCGCCGCACGCGGCCGCGGCGCCGAGGGGCAGCAGGACGAACGGGAGGACGGCCAGCTTCCGCCGAAGGGGAAAGGAGGTCGAGGTCATGTCGGCGAGTCTAGGCGGGCGCGGCGGCCTCCCGCGCCCTCCGCGAGGCGGATCCGCAGGACGCGAATCCGGCACCGCGCGGTGATGGCGCTGGATCTCGGGATGACCTCGTGTTTCGCTGGACGGGTGAACTTCACCGAAGGGGCGGACGCCGCTGGCGGGGTGAGCTGGGACGATGCCGTGGACGCGCCGATGCTCGGCCCGGTGGTGTGCGCCGCGCTCGGCATGGAGGCGCGCGCGATCCGGCGCGGCCTCACCCGGACGCCGGTCGTGGTCGTCGGCTACCGGGCGCGGCGCGCCGACCGGCTCCCGGCCGCCTGCGCCGCCCTCGTCGTCGCCGGGTTCGGCGGCGCGCTCGACGAGCGGCTGCGGCCCGGCGACGTCCTCGTCGCCGACGAGATCCGCGCCGCCGGCACGGGCGGGAAGGCGGTGCCGTGCGCCGCGCCGCGCCTGCTCGCCGAGGAGATGATCCGGGACGGCCTGAGCGTGCAGGTCGGCCCCCTGGTCACCACCGACCGCGTCGTCCGGGGCGCGGAGCGCGCCCTGCTGGCGGCGCAGGGCGCTCGGCTGGCGGACATGGAGTCGGCGCTCGTCGCCGAGCGCGCCGGACCGCTTCCGGTCGCGGCCGTCCGCGTCGTCGTCGACGGCCCGCGGCACCCGCTGTGGCACCCGGGCATCGTCCGCCGCGGGCTGGCGGGACGGCGCGTGCTGGCCCGCGTCGGCCCCGCCCTGGAACGCTGGAGCGTCCTGCTCGTGCGGGGCGAGGAGGGCACGAGCGAGGGGAGCCCGGCCGGCCGGGCCTGACCGCCGCTCAGCCGTGCCCCGAACCGTGGCCCGAACCGTGGCCGTCCCCCTGGACGATCTTGCCGCCGAGATCCCCGCGGAGCGACTCCAGGGTCTGCTGCTGGCTGACCGCCACCCAGCGCGCCCCGACCAGATACGTCCCGCCCCAGGGCTTGGCCTCCTCCAGCCAGGCGTTCATGCCGTTGTCGGAGGTGAAGCTCAGCAGGACGTAGCGTCCCCGCGCGGTCTTGCAGTTCCCCTGCTCCAGATCCTGGACCTTGCGCTTCCCGGTCAGGGAGCAGTCCGTCTGCTGCGCCAGCTCGGCAAGGCTCGCCGGCTTGGCGGCCTTGCCGTCGGACGCGTCCGACGCGGCGGAACAGCCGGCCGCCAGCGGCATCGCCAGCGCGGCGGCGCACAGCGGCACCGTCTTCAACAAGCCGAGATGGTGTCGGGAACCCATCGCTCTTCCTCTCCGGGGTGAGACGCGCGATTCGAGGAAGGAATACGCGCCCCGCCCCGCAGGGGTTCATCCAGGCTCAGGTCACCGGAGGCTCAGGGCATCAGGCGGGCGCCCGCGGCGGCGCGGACGCCGGGTTCTTCGGCGTCGTCGTGGTGGAGCCGCTGGAGCCGCAGCGACGTCTCGCCGGTCAGCGGCGCGGTCCGGGCGGCCTCGGCCCGCACGCCCTCCTCGCAGTCCCACAGCCCTTCGACGGTGAAGGACTCGGCGGTGTGCGGGGCGGTTCTCGTCAACGCGGTCAGGATGCGGGGTCTCAGATAGGCATAGGTGGATTCGGTCCAAGCGGTCTTCAACAGCGGGACGGCCTCGCCCGCGCGCAGCCGCCCCAGCCCTTCGATCGGGCTCGCGGCGTCGGCCCAGTCGCGCCGGGCGACGGCGGCGTTCAGCTCGTCCATCAGCAGGGGGATGTCCTGGCGGGTGCCGTAGCGGGCGAGGATGCGCAGCCCCATGTCCGCGCAGCCGCCGCGCTGCGCCGCCCACATCCGCGCCCGCGGCAGCGTCTCCGGCCCGTACTCCCGCAACGCCCGGCACACCGCGCCGCCGAACCTGCTCGGCCGCTGGGGCAACAGCTCCTCCGCGAGGTCCAGCAGGGCGAGCGTCCGGCGGCGGCCCAGCTCGAATATCGCCGCTATGGAGCCCTCGCCGCGCCGCCGCGCCAGATCGAGCAACTCGGCCTCGCTCTGCGCGTCCTTCCCGGGAGTGGGAACCATCGCGCGGCGCGCCGCCCGGCCCGCCTCCCGCTGCCTCGCCAGCGCCTCGGCCACCCGCGGCTGCCGCGCCGCCCACGCCTCGATCACCGGGTTGTACCGGCCCGGGACCAGCAGCGCGAGGTCCGCGTCGTCGCACCGCGCGGCGACCAGGGTGTCCAGTCCGACCGCGAGCGAGGGGTCCTCAAGATCGATGAGCTCGGCGACCGCGTCGAACCACTGCGCGCCCTCCTCGGCGTACCGGCGCAGCGGCCCGGCGGCCTCCCGCCGGCTCAGCCGCACCAGCTCGGCCAGCACGCCCAGCGCCAGGTCCACCCGCCACTCGTCGGGGTCGGTGTGGTCGGACGGGTCGAACAGATGCTCCGCCACCGGCCCGACCGACAGCTCCAGATCCACCATCAACCGGGCGTAGTACAGCCGCCGCGACTCGCACTGCCGATCCCAGCGCGGATCCCTCCGGACGCAGGCGTACACGTACTCGCCCGCGCCGGGCTTGTCCGCCGCGCGGCGCGCGGCCCTCCCGAGTCCACGCTGCAGTTGACCGTGCAGCGTGCTCGCCGATTCCAACACGACCTCGTTGCTCACCCCAGCAGAATGCGCACTGGACCAGATATCGGGCAAGTGCTTTAGCTTGCGTTTACCCAGGAAGTAGCCCTGTGGAACCCGTCACAGGCTCCGCTGGGCCACCCAGGAGGCGTGCAGATCGGCGTACACGCCCGGCTCGGCGACGAGCTCGGCGTGCGAGCCGCGCTGCACGATCCGCCCCGCGTCGAAGACGATCACCTCGTCCGCCGCCTCGGCCGTGGACAGCCGGTGCGCGATCGAGATCGCCGTGCGGCCCCGCGTCACGCCGTCCAGCGCCCGCTGGATCCGCACCTCGGTGGCGGGATCCACGGCGGAGGTCGCCTCGTCCAGGACGAGCAGGTCCGGGTCGGCGATGTAGGCGCGGGCCAGCGCGACGAGCTGCCGCTCGCCCGCCGACAGCGACTCGCCCCGCTGCCCGACCGGCGTGGCGAGGCCCTCGGGGAGGCCGTCCAGCCAGTCGGCGAGGCCCAGCTCGGTCAGCGCGAGGACGAGGTCCTCGTCGGAGGCGTCCGGGCGCCCGTACCGGATGTTGTCGGCGAGCGAGGCGTCGAACAGGAATCCGTCCTGCGGCACCATGACGATCCGCTCGCGCAGCGACGAGAACCGGACGCGGTCCAGCGGCACGCCGTCCACGAGGACGCGGCCCGACACCGGGTCCATGAGCCGGGTGAGGAGCTTGGCGAACGTCGTCTTGCCCGACCCGGTCTGCCCGACGATCGCGATGCGGCTGCGCGGCGCGATGCCGGCGCTCACCTCGTGCAGGACGGGCGGGCCGCCCGGGTAGGCGAACCCCACCGACTCGAACCGCACCTCGATGGGGCCGCGCGGCAGCGTCTCGCCGGCCTCGCCCGGGTCGGCGACGTCGGGGACGGTGTCCAGCACGCCGAGCACCCGGCGCCACCCCGCGATCGCGTTCTGCGCATCGTTCAGGACCTCCGTGGCGGTCTGCATCGGGCTGACGAACAGCGTGACCAGGAACAGGAACGCCACGAGCCGTCCGGCCGACAACTCCCCGGCGACGCCGAGCAGCGTCCCGGCGATGACGACGGCGCCGGTGGCGAGCGCCGCCACCAGCTCGCTGACCGGGAACGTGAGCGCGACCATCGCCTGCGCCCGCGTCTGCGCCGACCGGTAGGACTCCACCGTCTCGTCCACCCGCCGGCCGGTGCGCTCCTCCGAGGCGTAGGCGCGGATCACCGGGGCGCCCACGACCGACTCGCTGACCGCCGCCAGCAGGTCGCCCATCCGCTCCCGCACCCGCATGTACGCCCTTGACAGGATCCGCTGGAAGCGGCGCAGCGCGAACGCCAGCGGCACGAACGCCACCCACACCAGAAGCGCCAGCGGCCACGAGTAGACGACCATCAGCACGCTCGCCACGACCAGCTGCCCGATCGACACGATGAACATCAGCCCGCCCGACTGCATGAACTGGCTGATCTGGTCGACGTCGCCGGTCACCCGCGACACCAGCGCGCCCCGCCGCTCCCCGCTCTGGGTGAGCATCGACAGGTCGTGGACATGCCGGAACGCCCGCACCCGCAGCGACGCCAGGCCGCCCTCGGACGTCCTGTACAGCCGCACGTTCATCAGGTACGAGCACACGGCCGTCACCAGGACGGCCCCCGCGCACAGCAGCACCGCCGTCCGGATGAAGGCCAGGTCGGGGCCGTCCGGGCGGCCGAGGCCCTTGTCGATCGTCTGCTGGACGGCGACGGGCACCACCACGCGCCCGGCCGTCGACACCAGCGCGAGCGCCAGCGTCCCGGCCAGGCCGGCCCGGAACTCCGGGGTCAGCCGCAGCCCGCGCCGCAGCGTGCTGATCGCGCCCTCCGCCGCGGTGTCGCTCAGTCCCGGCGCGCTTCTCTGCTTCGAGCCCGCCGTGTCGGTCACCGTCGTCATGCCATGGCCTCCTCGCCGCCCTCGACCGCTTCCTGCTCCGCCTCGGCCCGCTCGTAGGCGTTGACGAGGTTGCGGTAGCCCTCCGAGCCGTCCAGCAGCCCGGCGTGGGTGCCGCGCGCGATGACGCGGCCGTGCTCCATGTAGACGACCTCGTCGGCGAGCGCGATCGTGGCCTTGCGGTAGGCGACGACCACGACGGTCGCGCCGCCGGCCTCCTCCGCCTGCGACTCCCGCAGGCTCTGCAGGATGCGCGCCTCGACCTGCGGGTCGACGCTGGACGTCGCGTCGTCCAGGACGAGCAGCCGGGGCCGCCGCACCAGCGCCCGCGCCAGCGCGAGCCGCTGGCGCTGGCCGCCCGACAGCGTCGCCCCGCGCTCGCCCACCCGCGTGTCGAGCCCGTCGGCGAGGGCCGCCACGAACCCCTCGGCCTGGGCGAGCCGCAGCGCCTCCCAGACCCGCTCGTCCGGCACGTCGAGGCCGAGCGTCACGTTGCCGCGCACGGTGTCGTCGAACAGGAACGTCTGCTGCGGGACCAGGGCCGCCGTCGCCGCGACCCCGCCGCGCTCCACGTCCCGCAGGTCGACGCCGTCCAGCAGGACGGACCCGTCGGCCGGGTCGACCAGCCGGACGAGCAGCGAGGTGAGCGTGGACTTGCCCGAACCGGTCGGACCGACGACCGCGATCGTCCGGCCGGGCGCCGCCGCGAAGGAGACGTCGTGCAGGACGCGGCGCCGCGCGCCCTCGCCGCCGCCCGCCGCCTCGTAGGCGAACCTGACCTCCCGGACCTGGAGCTCGGTCGCCGCGCCGCCGGAACCGTCCAGCGAGCCGTCCCCGAACGGCAGCGACCCCGTCGCGTCCAGGACGCCGCGGACCCGCTTCCACCCGACGACGCTGCGCGGCACCTCGCCCAGCACCCAGCCCAGCGCCCGGATCGGCCACGACAGCAGCGTGAACAGGTAGGCGACGTTCACCAGGTCGCCCGGCGACATCGCGCCCGAATCCAGCCGGATCGACCCGATCAGCAGGACGGCCAGCACCCCGAGGTTCGGCAGCGCCTCCAGCACCGGGTCGAACAGCCCGCGGATGCGGCCGACCGCGATGTTGGCGTCCCGCAGATCCCGCGCCCGCTCGGCGAACCGCTCGGTCTCCGCCGCCTCCCGGCCGAGGGTCTTGACCACGAGGCCGCCCTCGAAGCTCTCGTGCGCGACCTCGCTGACCTCCGCGCGCAGCTGCTGCGCGCGGGTCGCCACCGGCGACAGCCGCCGCTGGTACACCACGTTGATGAGGGCGACGGCGGGGAACACCAGGAACCCGACCCCGGCCACGACCACGTCGGTGACCAGGATCGACACCGCCGCGATCAGCAGCATGAACACGACGCCGACCGCCATCGGCAGCGGCGCGATCGGCGCCCACACCGCCTCGACGTCGGCGTTGGCGTTCGACAGCAGCTGCCCGGTCGGGTGCCGGTGGTGCCACGCCAGCGGGAGCCGCAGGTACTGCCTGGTCACCGCGCGGCGGTAGGACGCCTGGAGCCGGTACTGCATGAGGCCCGCGTAGAACCGGCGTCCCGCGACGCCGAGCGCCTTCAGCAGCGCCACCGCCATGATCAGGGCGGCGGCCCCCGCCAGCGCCCCGGCGGTCGTGTGCCCGGACTCGAACGCCGGCAGCACCACGTGGCCGGTCGCCCAGCCCAGCACCTGCGCGGTCCCCACGGTCATCGCCGCGTACAGGGCGCTCGCCAGCACCGACAGCGCGAACACCCGCGGCTCGGCCTTCACCGCCACCCACAGGACGCCCATGCCCTCCCTCAGGACAGGCGGGCTGACGCGTCTGGACGCAGGTGGCACGGCGACTCCTCGATCACGGCGGCGCCCCGAAAATGCCCCCTTGCGACCGCGGCTGGGGGTTTGTGGGGCTGGATATTGCCTACCATCCGGCCGGAGCGCTTATTCCCGGCCGCCCCGCCGCGGCCTACGATCGGTCGATGAGCACGCCCGACGACGGCCCCCCGCCGTCCGCCCCGAAGCAGGCTGGTTCCGGCCCGGCGGACCCCGGCCCGGTCCGCCGCGAACGGCTGCTGCTCGCCGCGGCCCTCGCGGAGGCCGGACCGGAGGCGACCACCGGGTGCGCGGGCTGGGACGCCCGCGACCTGGCCGCCCATCTGGTCGTCCGCGAGGGGCGCCCCGACGCCGCCCCCGGGATCCTGCTGCCCCCGCTGGCCTTCTACACCGAGCGGGTGCGGCGGCGGACGGCCCGCGCCGTTCCGTTCGAACGGCTGGTGGAACGGTTTGCGCAGGGTCCGCCGAAGTTCTCCCCCTACGCCCTTCCCGGAGTCGACAAAAACGCGAACGCCGTCGAGTTCTTTGTTCACCACGAGGACGTCCGGCGGGCACGTCCCGACTGGGAGCCCCGCGACATCTCGCCGGAACTAGAGGAACTACTCTGGCGAAGGATAAAAATTGCCCGCTTTGTCCTAAGAAAAGTTCAGGTCGAGGTCACCTTCGTCCGGCCCGACGGCCGCGCCGCCCGGGTGTCCGGCGGCGGTCGAGGAGCCGTGCGCGTGCACGGCCCGGTAGGCGAACTCGTCCTGTGGGCACTGGGCCGCCGGGACGTCGCGAAGGTCCGCCTCACCGGCGCCACGGACGCTGTCAAGACCCTGACCGAGACGGGTTGGAGTCTTTAACGGGCAGGTAACGGCACGGTTCGCCGAGAGGAGAAACGCAAGTCTTGCGGCTCCTCCGCTTTACGCGGAACCGGTGATACGGTGGGGCGGTCGGTTGCAGTCGTGGTTCTCGATCGTTCAGGCGCCCGCGAACTGATGGCAGCGGGCGTTTTGGCTTTTCCGGGACCGTACCGGGGGCGAGGGCGTTCCGCAGCGACCGCACGGGCCCGCGAGGTGTGGGCCCAGGTTTTGCCGCAAGGAGAAAGACATGCCCCAGCAGGGCACCGTGAAGTGGTTCAACGCCGAGAAGGGCTTCGGCTTCATCGCCGTGGACGGCGGCGGGCCGGACGTCTTCGTGCACTACTCGGCCATCCAGAGTTCCGGCTACCGCAGCCTGGACGAGAACCAGCGTGTTCAGTTCGAGGTGACGCAGGGTAACCGGGGCCCGCAGGCCGACCAGGTCGTCCCCCTGTAACGCCCGCCAGCCGTACGTGGCAGAGCCCGCCCCCCACCGCCAGGGGGAGGCGGGCTCTGTTTAATTGCGTTCTTCTCCTTCTTCGGGCCTGGCGGCCCTCCATCGTCGATGAACGCGGGCGATCGCTGGCATCGCTCCGGCTCGCCTTGCGGCTCGCTTCGCGATCAGGTTCTTGCTTCGCTCGAACCTGCCTTTGGACGCGATCGCCGGTCCTCAGCTCGTTGCGTGGTTGCTCCGCCGGCTGAGGTGGTGCGTGCCTGTGCGGCCGGGGTCGCCCTTTGGGCCTTCGGCCCTGGGGCTTGTGTGGTGAGGGTGCCGGCTCGCTTCGCGGTTCGGTTCTCGCAGGCTCGAACCTCTCTTGGTGCGGTTGTCGGCCTTCGGGTTGTTGCGTGGTTGCTTCGCCGGTTGAAGTGGTGCGCGCCTGTGCGGCCGGGGTCGCCCTTTGGGCCTTCGGCCCTGGGGCTTGTGTGGTGAGGGTGCCGGCTCGCTTCGCGGTTCGGTTCTCGCAGGCTCGAACCTCTCTTGGTGCAGTCGTCGGCCTTCGGGTTGTTGCGTGGTTGCTCCGCCGGTTGAGGTGGTGCGTGCCTGTGCGGTCGCCCTTTGGGCCTTCGGCCCTGGGGCTTGCGGGGTGGGGCGGGGGTGGGGGTTGGGGGTGCTGCAATAAACTCGGGCGCATGTCCATGGGAACGTCTGAATTGGCCCCTTTGATCGCTGCGCGGGCCGTCTCGTGACGCCTGGGCGTGAACGTGGGTTGACGGCGGTGCTGTGTGCCGCGGGGGCGGGGCTTGCGCTGCTTGCGGCTGGACGTACCTGGGCCACCGTTCGGGCGCAGGACGCCATCACGCCGTTCACCCAGCAGCTGACCGGCGGCGACCTCGGGGGTGCGGCCGGTGCGCTTGGGTGGGCCGGGCTGGCCGGGCTTGCCGCGCTGCTGGCGACCCGTGGGCGGGTGCGTTCGGGTGTCGGCGTCCTCATCGCGCTGTTCGGCGTCGGGATCGCCTATGCGTCGACCGCGGCCGTGCAGCGGTCCAGTGTGCTGGCGGCCGCCGGGGACAAGAGCGCTCTGCTGAGGCTCGGCGCGCATCCCGTGCTGGATGTGAACCTTTGGTGGCTGGTCTCGGTCACCGGTGGGGTCGTCCTTGCTGTGGGCGGGATCCTTACCGCCGCGCGGGGGACGCGTTGGCCTGGCATGTCGGCCCGCTACGAGCGCAGTGCCCCGCGCAAGGCGGCGGAGGACGACCCGTCCGCGCTGTGGAAGTCGCTCGACCGAGGCGAGGACCCGACCGCGCACGAGCGGTCGTGAGCGGCGACGGTGGCGGGGTCGTGCTCGTGATCGACGCGGCGGCATTTGCCGACATATAAGTTGGGCTCGATGCGGACAGGCTGGCACAAAATGACACCCAGAACACCATCCTGATACGACAATTTCGG